>JAFAWX010000149.1 GCA_019241535.1 Acidobacteriota bacterium
CCCGTCGTCTCCCATCGGCATATAAACGGTCTCGACCGTTTCACCGTCGTATAACTTGATGAGGTAACGCGCCGTGCCGTCGCTGGAGACGAACTTGCGCTGGATCTCCGGCCAGCCCACCGCAATTCCTTGTTTCTGAAAATGAACGCGGAACGGCTCGGGTAAGGTTGTCATGGCATCCGGTGAACGGAGTCGTTGGCGATAAACAGCCTGAAACAGCTGGCGGGCGCGATAGGTGGGTTCGCCGGCTTCCTCAACCAAACTTGTAAGTTCTTGAAGATCAAGGCCTAAAAGAAATTTTTGTGGCACTCGCTCCATGGCATCTAAAACCTGCCTGATTTTCGTTCGACTGCCCCTTTCGTGACATTCTAATCGAGACCGGCCTCCGATTCAGGATTTCGCCGTTAAGTGCTTCTTTTTGTGATCCTTGAGGGTGGTTCGGCGGAAATTCCCTCGGTGTGTGAGAATAATAAGATGATGGCTCAAGACAGAAATGTAAGCCGGCACATGCTGCCAAACGGCCTGACCATCATCACCGAGGAGATGAAGCATATCCGGTCCGTATCGATCGGAATCTGGATCAAGACTGGCTCCCGCGACGAAGACAAACAGTGGAACGGCATCTCGCATTTTGTCGAGCACATGGTATTTAAAGGTACGAAGCGCCGTTCCGCGGAAGAGATTGCCCGCGAGGTAGACTCGATCGGCGGCAACATTGATGCGTTTACCGCCAAAGAGTGCATAAGCTTCAGTATCAAGGTTCTCGATGAACACGTGCCCATCGCACTCGATCTGCTGAGCGATCTGGTCTTAAATCCCGTCTTTGATGAGCAGGACATAACTCGCGAACGCGGGGTGATTCTCGAAGAGATCAAAATGGACGAGGACAATCCCGATTACTTGGTCCATGAAATCTTCACACAGAATTTCTGGAAAGATCATGCTCTGGGCAGGCCGATCCTGGGCACCAGAGACACGGTGCGGAGATTTGAACGCGCCCCGGTCTTGGATTTTTACAGCCAGCGCTTCACTTCCGGGAACGTAATCGTTACCGCGGCCGGATACCTCGATCACCAGCGCTTCGTCGAGCTTGTTGCCGAGCATTTCTCCAACATGAAGCCGCTGGTCAACGGCTTTCACAATGCTCCGCCCAGAATCGTGCCCCGGATCATTTTGCGCAACAAGAAAGCCCTCGAGCAGGTGCAAATATGCGTTGGCGTTCCCTCCTATCCAATTACCCATGAAAAACGGCACTCTTCCTACATTTTGAATACCTTACTGGGAGGAGGAATGAGCTCGCGTCTGTTTCAGAACATCCGGGAGAGACAGGGTCTGGCTTATGCCATTTACAGCGACCTCAATCCCTACCGCGACACCGGATGCCTGTCGGTTTATGCAGGGACGTCCCGCAGCAGTGCGACCAAGGTCGTAGAATCCATTGTCTCCGAATTCCGCAAGCTCAAAACAGAACCGGTTTCGCCAGAAGAGCTGCGCCGTTCAAAAAACCAGCTTAAAGGCAGCCTGATGTTGTCGCTTGAATCCTCGACCGCGCGAATGTCAAACCTCGCCCGCCAGGAGATGTATTTCGATCGTTCCTACGGACTTGATGAACTGATCGCGAAGATTGAATGCGTCACGGCCGATGAACTGCAGGAACTCGCCAATACGTTCTTCCAGACAGAGAATATCGCCGTCACCATCTTGGGTAATTTAAACGGTCTGCGTCTGACTCGCGATCAGTTAGCCTGCTAATGATTCGAGGGGGCAATGGTAGGATCGGGGAAATGAACGGTGCCTAAGTAGACACAGTGCCCAGAAATAAAACAGGCGCCTCACCCGCGTTGGGTCAGCGAGACGCCCGGGCAGCCCTCCCCCAGAACTGCTCAGACAGAAAGTACTTCCTTCCCTGCATGTTGGGAATGGCACTAACGTGCTAGGGTTTTCAACAGAACTAGTTTCGCTGCCCCTGCGGCTCCCAACCCCACCCGTTCGGATCTTGCGCATAGGTCTGTGGTCACAGGCAGGCTTGGCCTACGCTCGAGTAAAGTGTTCTGCCGAGCAGAGCACAGAGGGTCACCGTACCTCGAACGTGCCGTGAACTCCGCTCCTGGAATCGGCCGCAATCCACACATCGTACGTACCTGCTGGCACTATCCACTTAAGCTGCGAATCGTAAGAACCGAGGTCATTGGCCAGGACTTTGAAGGCGGCTGTCTTGTGTTCACCCGGTCGCAGCGTTAGCCGCTCAAATCCTTTGAGCTCCCGCACAGGTCGTGAAGTGGGTGCCACACGATCATGGACGTAAAGCTGCACGACTTCCGTTCCCTCTCGGTCTCCCGTGTTCTCAACGTCCGCGCTCACTTGAAGGGTGCCATCATGGGAGACAATGGGGGATTCGATCCGCAGATTAGAGTAATGGAAGCTGGTATAGGTAAGCCCGTAGCCAAAGGGGAACAATGGCTCGCTCGTCTGGTCAAGATAGCCCGTGTGCCAGCGGTCGGGAGAACTGGGGCGACCAGTGTTGTTATGGTTGTAATAGGTGGGAATCTCGCCTACTGAACGAGGCCAGCTCAGCGCCAACCGACCACTCGGAGAAACATCTCCGAACAAGACGTCCGCGATCGCGTTGCCGGCCTCGATCCCCAAATACCAAGTTTGAATAATGGCCGGAATGCGCTCGGGCGCCCACCTGATATCGAGCGGCCTGCCGCTTTCGATCACCATCACGATCGGTTTCTGAATTGCCAGTAGCCGATCCACGAGTTTCATTTGGTCTCCAGGCAGGTCGAAGCTTGAGCGTGAGCTGGCCTCTCCGGTCATGCCGGCCAGCTCGCCAACGAAAAGGAGCACGATATCGGCCTTAGTGGCAGCCTTGACAGCATCCTCGATGTTTGCTGGCCGCTTACTGGTTTCGACACCGCGCACTCCGGTCGCCGTCGACGGGGCGGGGGCCGCCACCCCGGCTGCTAGCCCACTCTCGTAGGGAGGAATGTCAACCCCCTTGGCGTAAAAAACCCTGTCTTTGTTCAGTCGGCCGATGATGCCTTCGAGGGGTGTAACTGCATCCTTGGCCTGGCCATTCCCTGCCCAGGGACCGAGCTGCGAGGCTTTATCATCTGCGAGAGGACCTATGACGGCCACGGTCTTGTCTTTGCCGATGGGCAGGACCTGCCCCTTATTTTCAAGCAAAACCAAGGATTCCTGAGCGAGCTTGCGCGCAACTTGCCGACTTTCGCGGGTAAGAAGATCAGTCTTCTCGCGGCCGAGATCGGCATAGGGATGCTCGAACAATCCGGCTTGCAGCTTTACGCGCAGAACACGGCGCACGGCTTCATCGACAATGCTGCTTTGCAGTCGGCCGGACTGTACTAGCTGGGGAATGTATTTGGCATAATCTCCATCCGCCATATCCATGTCGACACCAGCAGTGAGCGCTTCCAGAGCCGCCTCGGAATCGTCCCCGGCGATGCCATGCGGGATCAATTCATGGACAGAGTCATAATCACTGACCACGAAGCCCTGAAACTTCCACTCATCGCGCAGAATTTCCGTCAAAGTGTGACGGTTTGCCGTCGCCGGCACTCCATTCAAATCATTGAAGGCCGACATCAATGTTCCCACGCCGGCATCAACAGCAGCGCGGAATGGAGGCAGGTACATCTCGCGGAGCAACTTCTCAGAGATGTCGACAGTGTTATAGTCGCGGCCTCCTTCCGTGGCTCCATATGCTACATAATGTTTGGCGCAAGCAATCACGCGATCTGGATCGGCCATGTTCCTGCCTTGGAAGCCTTTAACCTTTGCTGCCGCAACCTGTGAGCCAAGATACGGATCCTCTCCGGCGCCCTCGACGATGCGCCCCCAACGCGGGTCGCGGCCGATGTCGACCATAGGCGCAAAAGTCCATTTCACCCCGGCCGAGGTGGCCTCTTTAGCGGCGACTTGCTCCGCCTGCTCAATAAGCTTCAGGTCAAAACTTCCCGCGCTCGCAAGCGGCACCGGAAAGACAGTTCGAAAGCCATGAATAACGTCGAAGCCAAGAATCAACGGGATCTTCAGCCGCGAGTCTTCTACGGCAACACGTTGGGCATCGTTGGCATTCTTGGCTCCCAGTACGCCGAGCAGTGAACCGATTTTGCCCTGTCTGACCTTTTCCAGAGTCTCTGGACTGTTTCCGGCTGCTTGCGTAAGCTGGCCCGCCTTTTCGTCGATACTCATGCGTCCGAGGATCTCATTGACTCTGTGCTCGATTTGTTCGTCGGAGGGCTGCTGCTGCGCAAGCGCGATGGAGGGTGCGGCAAATAAGAGAAAACACAGCGGAAATCGGGACAATCGACCCATCAGATCTCCTTGGGGATGCGGCAGTATAGCAGAAAATCGTTTTTTTACCCCGAAGCATTACCGCGGATGGAGTTGAACCTGGGTTCTGTTTTCGGAATCGCACCGGAGTACAGACGGTGTTTTACAGAACATAGGTGAGCGTCGCGACGTCCCCGGTTAAGGGCATGATGTTCGCCCAGCGGCAAGAACGTCGGCATTAATGAGCCTAGACAGCGAAGCGCCGGCAGAGTACAAACGGACCATATGACGGGAGCTTGGATACTCTTTATTTTCATAATTGTGATGCCCGCCGCGATTGTTGCCCTGCTGCATTACACACGCGCCGGCGAGTTGCTGCACAGGCACATTGCCGATACACCGCGTCGTCGAATACTGCTCTCGTCCGTTGCTTTCTTCTTGACCTTTGCCGGGGTGCGCGCACTCACCTTGTCTATTCACGAAAAAGTCGGGCCCTTTCACGACATCCATATGGCCGGGCGGCACA
>JAFAWX010000019.1 GCA_019241535.1 Acidobacteriota bacterium
TGTATAATTTGCCCCGCTCCGCAGCTAGATGGGAAATGATCCATCGGGCTCATACAAGCCAAACAGGCGCGGCGGCAGGGATATCAGGACTCACCTGCAGAGAACCCCTCTCCAGCAGGGAGAGGCGACATGGCGATTAACTCCTATTTACTCAGAAGCACGGTGGTTGCCGCACTCGGTGGACTTCTGTTCGGATTCGACACCGCAGTTATAGCCGGGACGACGCGCGCCTTGAGCGAGACCTATCATCTCTCGCCCGGCTCACTGGGTATAACCGTAGCGGCGGCTTTATGGGGAACCGTCGTGGGAGCCATGTTCGCCGCAATCCCGGGCGACCGCTTCGGCAGACGCGACAGCCTCCGGGGACTTGCGGTCTTGTATGTGGTTTCTGCCCTGGGATCCGCGTTGGCGTGGAATTGGGGCGCCCTGGTTTTCTTCCGTTTTGTAGGTGGCCTGGGAATAGGCGGCTCATCCGTACTCGGGCCCATGTATATTGCCGAAATTGCACCGGCGCGCTGGCGCGGACGCCTGGTCGGCTTCTTCCAGTTCAACGTGGTATTCGGAATTCTGCTGGCTTACTTCTCTAACTATCTGATCGGTGGTTTACAGCTCGGCACGCCTGAGTGGCGTTGGAAGCTGGGAGTTGCAGCCCTTCCGGCGGTGATCTTTTTCGTTTCTTTGTTCGGTATTCCCCGAAGCCCGCGCTGGCTGGTGAAGAAGAAGCGGCTGGAGGAAGCCAGAGAAGTGCTCCGCCTGACCGGAGAAGAGAATTTTGAGCGGGAGCTTGAGGATATAGTCGAGTCCATCGATCTCGAGCACGCCAGCAACGAGCCGTTGTTCACCCGAAAATATCGCCTCCCGATTTTTCTAGCGGTTTCAATCGGAATGTTCAATCAGTTATCCGGAATCAATGCAATTCTCTACTACCTGAACGATATCTTCGGGTACGCGGGCTACAGCAAGGTCTCCGGAGATCTGCAGGCGGTTGCCATCGGCGCCACCAACCTCGTTTTCACCATGATTGCCATGTTGGTGATCGACAGAATTGGCCGCAAGATCCTGCTCCTGGTGGGCTCGGTTGGCACGGCCGCCTGCCTGGCCGGAGTGGCCGCAATCTTCTTTGCGCATCATCACGAGAATCTGCTGGTCTGGCTGCTAATCGGCTACATCGCATTTTTTGCTTTTTCCCAGGGTGCCGTGATTTGGGTATACATAAGCGAAGTTTTTCCCAACGAAGTAAGGGCAAAAGGGCAGAGCCTGGGGAGTTTTTCACATTGGTTCATGAACGCTCTGATTTCCGGAATCTTCCCGCTGATGGCCGCATCTTCAGGGGCCTATCCGTTTGTGTTTTTCTCGCTGATGATGGTGACCCAGTTCTTTGTCGTCCTGCTTTTCTATCCCGAAACCAAAGGGTTTTCTCTCGAAGAGGTTCAGAAGAAACTCACCTCCCCTGCGTAGGAGGATCGGCCTCAGGCGGACTCCAACCTTCAGCAGCACTTAACCCGAGCACGACCGCGATTTTCGTACCCGCGCGCTCAATCTTGATGATCGCGGGCAAAGCAGCTAGGCTGGACGCCTGTGATCGTCGCGGGTGATATCGGCGGGACGAAGTGCACTTTCACTCTGTTTGCCTATTCCGGATCGCTCCTCACACCGCTCTATCGATTCAGTCGACAGACCCGGCAAGCACCCAGTTTGGAAGTCCTCCTCCGACAATTCCGAGCCGCTGCAGAGAACGCGGGGTACGCCCTTGAGAGGGACAGCTTGCGATCGGCCGCCTTTGGATCAGCTGGAACGGTGGTTGAAGACAGGGTTGTCAGCAATAACTTGCCGTGGACGGTTGAAAGAAGATCGATTGCATCTGTGCTCGAGCTCGATATCCGAAAAGTCGCATTGATCAACGACCTGGTTGCAGCCGCATCCAGCCTGGTTCACCTGAGTGCAGACGACGTGCTGCAGCTGAATGGGGGGAGTCCACAGGCCCGGGCACCGATGGCTTTGGTCGCGGCGGGAACAGGCCTGGGCGAAGCGATCCTATTCTGGGATGGAAACTCCTATCGTGTTTCGCCGTCCGAGGCGAGTCTGACCGATTTTGCTCCGCGCAGCGATCGGGAGCTCTTGTTGTTGCAATCCCTTCGACAACGCCTGCCGCGCGTCGCCACCGAGGACATCGTTTCCGGCCGTGGGTTTAGGGTTATTCATCAGGTCCTGTTCCCCGACGTGCAGCATTCCTTCTTCGGTGACCCCGCTGTCGATCCTGCCGCCATGATTACCGAACAGGCATTGGCGGGAACTTGTCCGGCCTGCGTCGAGACGGTGCAAATCTGGACCGAGGCATACGGCTCGGAAGCCGGCAACATGGCCCTCCGAATCCTCCCCTTTGGCGGCGTCTACATCGCCGGAGGGATCGCGTTGAAAATTCTGCCCAAATTGAAAGATGGCAGCTTTGTACGGGCCTTTACCGACAAAATGAAGCTGGGCACGGAACTTGCCAGGATTCCCATTTTCGTCGTGCTGAACGAAGATGCCCCGGTGCTCGGCGCAGCATACGCGGCGCTCGCGCTCGCAGGCACGTAATCTGCGAACCGCGTCTCTCCACACGGGCATTTGCCTACTCGGACGCGGTGCCTCGCGGTTTTCGAGAACGAGCGTTCGAATTTGAGAACTGCTGCAGCTGCAGTTGTGTCTGGCCCTCCTCGAGGTAATAAAACTTATTGGCGGCGACATTCTGAAAGCGATCGGTTTTACCGCTGGGCCAACGGACTTCAACCATTTCCGCCTGAGTAGCATTTCCGAGTCCGAAGTGTGCCCGCAGATCATTCTGCGACAGGTAACTGCCTCCTCCCGAGATCTCGCGGATCTGAGACATGCCACCGGCCACAATCCGTACGCGAGCACCCATAGCATCGCGATTGCTTCGCGTTCCCGCCAATCTGAGATTCAAGAAATGATCGCCGTTTCCTTCATTGTGTAGTAGCGTCGGCGGATCTCCATTGTTCGCCACCACTATGTCAAGAAACCCATCATTGTCCAAGTCCACGAAAGCAACACCGCGGGCTGCCCGCGCTGGCTCGGATGCGATTCCCGTCAGCTTGCCTGTTTCGACGAATTTGCCGTTGCCCTGGTTGTGAAAAAGTGAATTCATCTGTTTGTAGTGTGTCCCCGGAGATGCCTGCTCGATTTCGGGGTAGACATGGCCATTCGCAATAAAAAGGTCCAGCCAGCCGTCGTTATCGTAATCAAGAAATCCGCCTCCGAAGCTAAGCACATCACGGGTCGGGCCGGTGATTCCTGCCTGATCGCTGATTTCATCAAAACTGCCCCGGCCGTCGTTGTGCCAAAGATGATCGGACGACCCCTGAAAATCTGATATGTAGAGATCGAGCCAGCCATCGTTGTCATAATCGCCGAGTGAAATGCACATCGCGGCCATGATTCTGCCGTTCGTCGCGTACGCCATGCCGCTCGGCGCTGCTATTTCTCGAAAGGTTTTGCCCTGGTCGTTATGGTAAAGGTAGGCCTCGAGGCTGTCGTTGGCGACAAACAGATCCGGCCAGCCATCGTTGTCGTAGTCCGCGGCTCCGACGGAAAGATTCTTGCC
Source organism: Acidobacteriota bacterium (assembly GCA_019241535.1). Taxonomy (GTDB): domain Bacteria; phylum Acidobacteriota; class Terriglobia; order Terriglobales; family Acidobacteriaceae; genus Gp1-AA145. The sequence goes on from JAFAWX010000019.1 coordinate 3,602, forward strand.
CTGGGGCTGCAATATTCTGGTCATCTGTGAGACGTTGGTGAAGGTGCCGTCGCGGTTGTTGTGATAGAGCGCGTCGGCACTGCCCCGGTAGGATGTGGGCGGACAACTGCTGCGTACGGCTCCTATGTTGCAGTAGCGTGGGCCGTCGGGCTCGAGCGCTACATAGCCGCCCACGTACAAATCAAGGTAGCCGTCGCGGTCGTAATCAAAGAAGGTTGCGCCGCTGTGAAACAAAGTGCCTGATTCAAGGCCCGCAACCCCGGCTTTATCGGTCACGTCGGTAAACGTGCTGTCTCGGTTATTGTGATAGAGAACGTTGCGGCCGTATTGGGTGACGAAAAGATCCGGAAACCCATCATTGTCGAAGTCGCCCCAGACGCAGCCGAGCCCGTAGCCGGTGCCGGCGACGCCCGCTTTGTCGGTTACATCGGTGAACGTACCATCGCCGTTATTGTGGTAAAGAGCATTGCGAACTCGAATGCCACGATTGTAGAGGTCGCGGCCATTAACAAAATATATGTCCTGCCAGCCGTCGCCGTCGAAGTCCGCGACGCATACTCCAGGTCCGAACTCCTCGCGATTGATTGAGATGCCGTCATTACCTTTAAAGTGGGCGAATTTGATACCCGCGGCTTCAGTGATATCCGTGAACTGGATGGATGAAGATGAGGTCTTTTCCTGGGGAGGGCCGGATGTGACATTCAGTCCCAGAAGTGTCACGCTTCCGCAAAGCAACGCGGATATTGTCCCCTTGCGGGCGCTCACTTCCATTTACCCTGGCCTTCTACGATCGTGATGTAACGGTCAATAGGCAAGTCGGTAAATCGCTCGGTTCCTCCCGCCGGCAGCGGCCAGCGCACTTCAATCCAGTCGATCCTCGGCCGGTTTCCGATGCCCAGAACCACTCGCGGATCATGGGCGGAAAGGTAACTGCCGCCGGCAACTTTCATCCGGTGTCGCTTTAAGTCCTGCGCCTGATAGGTAAGACGGGCGCCGACGGCATCGGGATTCGATCGCCTGCCGATTAGTCTGACTCCAAGCCAGTGGTTCCCGGCTCCTGCACGGTTGCGCAGCAGGATAGGCGCGCCGTTGTTCACCGAAATAAGGACATCCACGGCACCATCATTATTGAAGTCCCCTATGGCCATGCCGCGCGCCGAGAAATGCTGGGAGAACACGGGCCCGCTCTCCTGGCTTATGTTGCGCAATCCTTTTCTCGTGTTGCGAAATAAAAGCGCTGGTTCTTCGTATGTCACCTGGGAATGGATTTGCTCGATCAGATCATCAGGATTTCCGTTGGCAAGGAAAAGATCGAGTTCACCGTCATTATCGAAGTCGAAAAATTTCAAGCCCCACCCGCTCAGTAGACGGGTGGCAGAGGCGATGCCTGTTGCTCCAGCCTGATCGTCAAAGCTCCCGTCATGATTATTTCGGTAGAGCGAATACATTTCGCGGTCTACATTGGCGACGAACAGGTCCATCCACCCATCCTGATCGAAGTCGGCCGAATCCACTCCCATGCCCGATCGCGGGCGTCCATCGGCGCTGTAAGCGACACCTGCGGGCTCGCCGATCTCGTCGAAGTTCCCCTTACCTCGGTTGACGAAAAGGAAGTTGGCCACGGTATCGTTGGCCACGAATAGGTCCATTAGGCCATCATTATTAATATCGGTCGCCACAACGCCCCAAGCTTTGCCTCTGTAACTGGCTATCCCGGAAGCCCGGCTGACGTCGGTAAAGGTCCCATCGCCATTATTGTGAAAGAGCCAGCTCGAGGTGGGGCGATACAGATGGGGAATACAGTAGCCCCGTCTGGCATCTTCTCCCACACGGCAGTCTTTGTTTTTTTCTTTCGAGAACTCCACGAATTGGCAGACAAACAGGTCCAACCGGCCGTCATTGTCGTAATCGAACCAGGCGGAGCTCGAAGACCATCCCGGGGCCGCGACCCCGGCCTTCTCGGTCACATCGGTGAACGTTCCATCGCCATTGTTGCGATAGAGAATGTTCCGGCCATACTGGGTGACATACAAGTCAGGAAATCCGTCTCCATCGTAGTCTCCCACCGAAACCCCTTGTCCATAGCCACCGCCTCGAACTCCGGCGGTTTCGGTTACGTCCGTAAAGGTTCCGTCGCGATTGTTGCGGTAAAGAGCATTGCGCAGCGGGGGCTGGGGATCCAGAAAGTCGCACTTGCCGCTGTTCACGAGATAAATATCCATCCAGCCATCATTGTCGTAATCGAGAAATGCGCATCCGGCTCCGGTGGTTTCCGGCAGGTAGTGCTCCCGGGATTTGCCGCTCGAATGAGTCCAGCGGATTCCACTCAGCGCTGCCGGAACCTGTTCGAAAGGGTAAAGGGAGCCAAACGACGTGGCAGAAGGACCGCGAAATCCGCCGAGCGCGATTCCGGCGAAACCATAAAGGAAATCTCGGCGGGAGACCCGAAGAATGTCTTTGCGCGAAATTTTTGTGCTCACACGAATGACTTGATCATTGCGGAGTGGGAGCAGGCTGACCGCCTGCTTCGCCCTCTGCCGGGCGGTTCTTTTCAACCATTTCACGATGAATGGCAAACTCCCGCTCGCTCTCCTGTTTTCGGCCGGTGCGTGTGTAAGCGATGGCAAGGTTGTAGTGGGCGGCGGGATTGGCCGGTTCCAGCTTGACCGCGTTCTCGAGCGGGGTCACGGCTTCGGAAAACTTCTGGGTCGAGATCAGCGCTACTCCCCATCCAAGAAAGGCATCGCCAAAGCCTGAATCGAGTTCCGCGGCGCGGGAAAAGTGCCGAATGGCATCGTCCCACTGCTGCGACTGCCGGGCGAGTTCGCCTAGTACGTATTCTGCGCCCGCGTTTGTGGGATCCAGTTGAAGCTCCTGCTCAAGTTCCTTTTTCGCCTGCTCGGCGGCATCGGCCGGCGGATTCGGTTCCGATAACAGCAACCTGCCAATGCGGAAGTGAATACCAGGCGTGTCCGGGTTCCGCTGCATAATGAGTTGGTACTCTTTTTGCGCCTCGGACCACTTTCCCTGCACCTCGAGCGACTCGGCATTGAGTTCGTGGGCCTGGGGTGAGTTGGGTGCCGAGGTCGCCAAATGCTGAGAGGCGCGGGTGGCGAGATCTGAATAGGTGTGCACGGACGCGTAGAGCACTTCGGCATCATTGGGAAACTCCCGGTTCAGCAGGCGCAAGAAATCCTGGGCGGTATCAAACTGGTTGCCCACCATGGCGCAGCGTACGCCCGCCAGGCCGGCATTGCGCTTCAGATCCTTGTCGGCGGTTTGCGCAAGCGATCTCTTAAGAATCGGTAATGCTTCTGCGCAGCGACCGGCCTTCGCAAGCTCCAGGCCGTGTCCCACCGAGCGGGAGCGATCCCCAGAGGCGGTTGTTTTTGCCACCTGGGCGGGAGAACGGTTGCACGCGAGAACCAGCAGAACAGCTGAAGTCAGCACCCGATGAGAGGACATAAAAAAAAGGGCAGGCGGCTGTGGCGCCGGCCCTAATCATACATTCGTCAATAGTACAGCTTCAGAGCGAACTGGATGTTGCGGGGATTCTGTGCCCCATTGATGAGGCCCATTCCCGCACCGAGGTTCGTGTTCGGCGAATCCAGGTTGGTGTGGTTAAAAGCATTGATGAAATCGCTGCGAAGTTGCAGGCGCACTCTTTCGGTAATCAGGAAGTTCTTCTGCAGGCTGAAATCCAGATCTACATAGCCCGGACCCCGCAGCGGACCTTCGGCCGGGCAGGTCCCGAAATTGTTGGCCGGAGCCGAATACGGGCTGGGATCAAACCACTGGTAACCGATGAAGGCGCCGTTAGAGAATGCCGGCTGGCGGCCGAAGACATGCGAAGGGCCGTTGCAATCGGGACGGAGTCCGCGTGAACCGGTTGCGTCTGCTCCCCCGTAACGCAGCGCCAAGGGGAAGCCAGTGTGCCACAGTACGAGCGGGTTGACCGCCCAGCCGCCGGCAACGGCATTTATCACCCCACTCGAGTTCCCGCCGTACTTCTTGCCCCGGCCGAATGGGATCTCGTAGGTGGCGTATGCGCTGATGATGTGCTTGGCGTCGAAGAAGCAGGGCGCCCAGTCGCCGCGCGGATTGTAGAGGTTCTGGTAATACGGACTCGAAGGAGAACCCTGAGTGTCTCCCCAGGTTCCGTAGTACCCGCTGTTATCGGTCATGCACCTTGAAAACGTGTATGCCACCTGGTACTCGAGTCCCTGCGAAACTCGCTTTTGCAGCACGGTCTGGAGAGCGTCATAGCGCATGCTGCCCACCGAGGCAGTGCCTGAGATTTGCGAGATATCTTTCTGAAATGCCGGGTTACCAGAGAGAAATACGCTGGGTGCGGTGCAGGGTGGTGTCCCGCAGGCGCTCGCCGGCAACAATTGCTTCTGCAGGTACGGCATCGGCACCATCAGATGCGTCCCATGTTGTCCCACATATCCAACCTGCAGGGTCATGTTCCCAGCCAGGCGTTGCTCGAACGTGCCGTTCCATTGGTAGGTGATGGCCGGCTGAACGTTCGGATCCCAGACCCTGATCAGCGCTCCCGCAAAAGGATCCGACGCGCTTCCTACCGGCGCTATTCCCTGATCCGTGCTGGTACCGGGCACCAGAGTTCCGGTGTACTGCTGGAACGTCTCTTTGGCACTAAAGGGCGGATTGATGGGCAGCCGCAGGTTCGTGCCCGTGCCTTCAAGATAGGATGACACGCCGAATGCGCCTCGAATGACAGTTTTGTTTTCCAAAGCGTGCGGTGCCCAAGCGAAGCCCAGCCGCGGCTGCAGGTTACGGGGCCCGTAATTGCCGTTGTATAGTCCGCGTTGGCTGTTTTGGCAGCTTATCGGAGCAGTCCCGACATTCACTCTGGAGCAGTTCGGAGCAAGCAGCACCCCTGAAACCAAACCGAAATTATCCTGTCGGTCGTGGATCTCGAGCCAGGGCGTGTGCACTTCGTAACGAAGGCCCATGTTCACCGTGAGCGTCGGAGTGGCGTGCCAGTCGTCCTGAAGGTAACCGGCAAGAATGCTGGACCGTTGTCCCCATTCGCCCCCGGCGATGCCCAGTCCGTAATTTGTAGGCAGGCCGAGGAAGAAATCGGCACCGGGAAAACCGCCGGTGGCCTTGGTCACCGCGGGATTGCTCGACGTGTACTGCCCGGTGAAGACGATAGCTCCCAATTCACCGCTGTTTCCGGTGTAGAAGGTATTGATGCGGTCCCGCCAGAATTCAAAGCCGGTGTGAAAGACATGATGGTTACGGGTAATAACCACTGCATCCGAGGCCTGAATGACTGCGTCTTTGAACGACTGAATGACTCCGCTGCTCCCGACATTGCTAAGGGTTCCATTACCCGGAGCACTAGGCGTGCCCCCGCCGAATCCGAGTAGCAGGAGGCCCGGCGCGTTAGCGTTGGCGTTGGCTATGCCCAGCTGAGTTCCGAGATTGCCGACCGACTTCGAAAATTGGGTTCCGTTGTGCAGGACTACGTGGTTCACGCCCAAACGCAGATCATTCAGCAGCGTTGAGCTGAATGTGTGACTCCAGTCCACAACTTCGCTGTTGATAGGCGCCTCGGAAAAGCCGGTGCCGAAAATCGCGTCCGAATTAATCGTGGGGTTGCTCTGGTGAGCGTGTGAATAGCGGCCGGCCAGGTGATCCTTGCCGCTTGCGTTGTAATCCATTTTTATGTCGAACTGGTTGGTGTTGAATTGCTGCGTCTGAATGTTGTACGCGTTATTGCCGACGTCGTTGGTGCCGACGGCCGTCGGGTAGAGCGAAGAGGCGAAGAGCGCTTTCGCAACCGGATCAAGCATGCTCAGCGGGATTTGGTTGTTAGGAAATGGCTGGGGACCTGCCGGATTGGGCGTGCACGGAGTGCCGCTTCCTCCTGTCCCCGGAGCGCAGGGATTGTAGAGCTGCTGGGAAATTCCGGAAAAGTCTCCATTGCGTTCCGACGCGGTGAACACATTGATGCCGCGCGCGGTTGCGGGGTGATCGAAGCGCTGTCCCTGGTAATCGAAAAAGAAGAACAGCTTGTTCTTCACTACCGGGCCGCCGATGGTGCCGCCGAACATGTTCCACCGCACGGTGTTTCTTGGCGTGAACCCGCCATTGGCGCTTGGAGTAAAGCCATTCTGCCAGCTGTTTGCGTTGAGCTTGTCATTACGGAAATACTCCCACAAATCGCCATGGAAGTCGTTGGTTCCCGACTTGATCGTGGTGCTGACAATCCCGCCCATGTAGTTCCCGAATTCGGCCGAGGCGTTCTGGGTGATGAGGTTGAACTCCTGGATGGCATCGGGTGCGGGCGTATATCCCAGGAGATTGTCCGATACCTGATTGTTATCCAGGCCGTCGAGGATGAAGTTATTCGCCTGCTCGCGGTTGCCGTTGATATACGGGCGGCCGCCGCTTGCGGTGTTGTCTCCGTTATTGAAGGTGTCAGGGGAGGGTGACACCGAACCGGGGGAGAGCAGTGTGAGCTCAACATAATTGCGGGTGGCAAGTGGCAATCGGTCGTTAGTGACGGAGTCAATAACCGTGCTTACCTGCGTGGAGTCGGTCTGCAGGACGGGTGCCGCCGCCGAGACCTCGACCGTCTCGCTCACCTGCCCTACCCTCATCTGCATGTCTACCCGTGCGGTCTGATTGAGCACCAGAGTGAACGGCGGGCGCAGGGCCGTCTGAAATCCCGCTGCGCTTACCTTTACCGAATAATTTCCGACCGGCAGTCGGGGCAGGTTGTACGCCCCGGCATCGTTCGTCTTCGCCGACCACACCGTTCCACGATCGGTATCGGTGGCGGTTACATCGGCGTCTTTGATGGGCGCGCCGCTTTGATCGGTTACAGTGCCGACGACTGCGGCCGTGACTTCCTGGGCCCGTGCTTGCTCGGTAAGCAATGACAGCCCCACCGACGACACCAGTAGCAGGGCAAGAGAGACATACCTGTGGGCGCTCATTACAGAACCTCCGGGAACCGCCTTTTCATAACGAAAAAAACCGTCGCGCAATGCTATATAGCAGGCGAGCATAATTGGTCAAGCAAAAAATTCACGCCCACACAAATTTTTT
>JAFAWX010000054.1 GCA_019241535.1 Acidobacteriota bacterium
TTATCTGGCTAGGTTCGCAATTATGTTAGGTTATTCGCCAGACATGCCATAACCCACGAATCGTAGAATCCGGCCACTGTAGCGCATGAAGATGCGAAGGCTCTATAAAGCAGCAGTCACTGCTGTGATTGTATCGGGCGCATTAACTCCAGCGAAGGCGGCTACGCCGCAAACGTATTTATACCTAAACAGCCAGCCTGGTGATTACATTGGCCAGGGAATTCAGCAGACTTTTACCGCGGCCGACGGCACATTTACCGTCAGCTCCAGCTCTTCGAATGGCGTCCAAGTTTTTTTCACACACCGAATTACAGTTCCTCTTGGAACCTTTCTTTCGGGGCCCCGAGCGCATCTAAGTTTGTCCGAGGAGTATACGAGTATGCTCAACGGTTTGCTTTCCGCTCGCCCACTAAGCCCGGCATCGACGTATCAGGTGACGGGCGTGGTTGCAACACAGATACCGGTCGTTTCCTGCTATCCCAATTGACTTTGGCAACGAACGGCTCGATTCAAAGTTTGGCAATCGATTTCGAGCAGCGCTGTGAGGGTGCTGTTCCGGCCCTTTACGGCTCGGTGCGAATCAATTCCACCATAAGTGCAGTGCCGCGCATCTCGGTAGCCAACGCGACCGCACTTAAAGGAAACTTCAAAACCCATGCCTCGCCTGTCATCCTTTCGCTTTCGATCCCAAGCAACCAGACAATTAGGGTGCAGTACAGCACCTCGAACGGCACGGCAATTCAAGGCACCGACTATTTGGCAACTAGTGGGAGCGCACAGTTTCCGGCTGGCACCACGGCACAAGTGGTTGCGATACCCATTGTTGGCGACCGACTAGCCCGAGGTAGTAAGACATTCCACGTGGTGCTCAGCAATTCTAGCGGTGTTCCCATTGCTTTCGCTCAAGACAACGTCAAGATCTTGGACCCCAACATTCCCTTGACTGTGCTGAGCATGTACGGGCAACCGGGAGACTACATTAGCCCGGGATTCTTTCTTGCTACGATTGTGGACGGGTTGTTTACTCCATCAAGGAACTACGACAATGGCGTGAGTGCAGCGCTGAATAACGGGGATGCGTGGGAACTTGATTTCGCGGCGGCGAACAATGCAACCCTGACGCCAGGAACCTACTTCAATGCACAACGCTTCCCGTTTCAGGTGTCGGGCACGCCGGGACTGAGTGTCTACGGGGCCGGGCGTGGATGCAATACCTTGACAGGCCAGTTTGTGGTGAATAAAGCCAATTACAGCTCTACAGGCGCAGTCGAACAGTTTTCGGCCGATTTTCAGCAGCATTGTGAAGCTGGAGTGCCAGCTCTGTTTGGATCGCTTCGCATCAATTCCAATTTTGGTCAAATGTCGGTCGCGGATGCGGTAATTGACTCCACGAGTTCAACTGCAACGTTTACCGTGACTCTCAACCCAGCAAGTACTACATCTGTGTCTGTAGACTTCGCAACTGCTGATGACACTGCCGTCGCTGGGATCGACTATGCCGCCACCGCACAGGCGATAACTTTCTCCCCAGGGCAGGTGCAGCAGACCGTAAACGTTCCTCTGTTCACGTCGAACGGCGGCACAAAGCAATTTTTCGGGCAGCTGTCTTCACCGACCGGCGCCCCGATCTGGATCGACCGGGGAACAGCCAGTTTCTAGTGGCAGGTTCGTGACCAACCGGGGACACGCCAAGATTCCCTCCTCTGCCGGGGGGAAGGGCGCCCTAGACAAAAGAACGAGCGCTGGCTGTCGACCCGAACCTGACGGAAACTCGCGCGCTATAGCTGGAGCATGGCGCACTGAGGTCTTTCCCGCGGGTCTACCACTGGGACTGGGGCGCGAGCGGGTACTTCTTACCAGGAGCGTGCTCGCCTTCGAGCCGCGAACGCCAGTGTTGTCCGCCGCGATGCTGACTTGGCTCGTGGATTTTGTCCGGACTCACGAATTGGGACTAATTTATTAGTCTAGCTGCAGCACATCTCACAAGAGGCCATCCGAACGTCGAGTGCGAGCTGGAGCCCAGCGACCGGCGTATGCGCATGGCAGGAATCCGAAGTCCCTCTACGGCCCTGGATGAGAATTGCCCGATGTGTGCTAGGGGGCCGCATTCACGCAAACCCGCGCTACACTTCTTAACGCCGGGACAACCTGGAGGTTTTATGCTGGTAACACCTGATCTGAACTATATGGCGTCTTTTCGTAAAGATGTGCCGAAGCAGATGATCAGAGTTGGCAACATGAGAGCATCAAAATCGGACGGCTGTGAAGATGCAATCCGGCTCACATGAGAGAATCACCGGGGCACGTATCCGGAAGGAGCCTGTTTCCATTCGCTACTTGCTCCCACACCGTCAGTCGCATAGCCCGCTGGAGATTCGTGGCCGACTACCTCGCCTGGGGCTTCGACGCGAGGCGTGGAATTATCACCATCTTTTGATTCTGCTGAATAGAACATCCGAAAGACAAACGAAGGTACAGGTAATTTTGCCATGGCTGGTTGGCTCGCCCGCCCTCAATGCACGGTGGCATTGGAAGGAACTAACAAGTGAGACATCTTAGGCAGGGAACGATCAAGCAGTCAATAACCAGAAAGTTGTAGCAAAATCAAACAGTAGTTCTGGTGCACTTCATGACACACTAAGGAAACAGAAAACTCACGGTGGCTGCCTCATGGGTGAAACTCTATTGACGACCTCTGACCCTCCTCCAAGCTTTTTTTGCTGTGTGATCACTCAGTTCTTGGCAACATCCTCACCCCGTGGCAGACATAACCGACCGTATGCCAAGGCCAAAAGAACGCGATTCTTGCCTCCGCGGTCCTTACGAGACTGTGAAAATGCTGGAATAGCCAACGCTCAGGAACGCAGATGTTTCAACCGGCAGCAGTTATCTGCGCGAGAGCTTCTCGCGACCGGTCATCGCCCAGGATGTGCTTATTCCATCAGGTTGGTCAGGATGATGTCCTGAGGAATTCCCACTGGCAACCCCGCCTGGCGTACCTCCATTGCGACCTGGCCCCAATGGTGCACGCAGTGTAGCGCAGCCTGCGCGAGCATCTTCCGGTGTGACACTGTTCTGGTGCCCAGCATCTGCGTACGCCGCGGGTTGTTGTCGCCTGGCATTGTGAGATAGGCTTCAAATTTTCTGCTCGCATCGGCATGCATCTGGGCCAAGTCCGTTACCCCCAAAGTTCCCGGCTTCTCATCAGGTGCTTGTCCGAGCAAACGGTCGGCAAAGAACTGCTCTACTCGGACGATGTGCTCGACAAGCTTGCCAAGCGTTCCTGTCTCTCCCCCGACCTGAATTTCGAGAGCGGCTTCGTGCTCGGCTAAGTACGCAAACCAGCGAGTGGCGAGGTAGTCGGTGTAGGCAAAGAGTTCTCTGAAGGAAATAGCAGGTTCTGATGCGTTCATTGAACACCGATGAAGCTCGTAACCCTCAACCACAGGGACAACGAGGCAGGAGTATGCTAATGGCTTCGATGCAAAAAACCAACCGCAGATTCCTGGAGTTGCTGCTTGTGATCTTTGCTGCGTGCGGAATAGGGCAGACGCAGTCCGAGCCGAGCACTCAACAATACCTCTTCTTTGTGCTCTTGAAGCGTCCGCCGAGTGCCCCACAACTAAGTGAACAGGAGTCTGAAAAGCTCCAGGAAGAGCACATGAGGAACATCCGCAAGCTCCATGCCGAACACAAGTTGCTGGTTGCCGGCCCATTCACCGATGAGACGCCCATGCGTGGCATTTTTGTGCTGAAAGCCGATTCTCTCGAGCAGGCCGAAAAATGGGTCGGCACCGACCCCGCGATCCAGGCAGGGCGTCTGGCTGCAGAAGTTCACGGACCTTGGCTTGTCTACGCCGGCACGATTCAAGAACCAGCGACGACTCAGGGTATGGAGCAGTACACGCTCGTCCTGTTGACCAGAGGCGACAAATGGAACCCTGGCGCGCCGGCATTTAGTGATTTGATGAAACAGCACTCGGTGTTTATGAGAGACATGACAGCAAGGGGGAAGATCGCCGTTGGAGGAGATTTTTCCCTTGACGATCGGGGTAGTCTACGAGGAATCGCGATTTTCCGCGTTGGTACAGTGGAAACAGGGAAGCTCGTAGGGGAAGATCCGGACGCCAAAGCCGGGTTACTGAGGGTGGAAGCGCATCCCTGGATCACTGGCAAAGGAGTGCTCGCATCGGGGCTGCCGACGCAATAACAAAGGCCACGGTTTGCGGGCGCTCGGCCCAATTCTGCGTCTCCCCAACGCGAACGCTCTGGATAAGCAAGCCGCTAGCTTCGCCCGCTGAGATCTTCAGTAATCGCCGACAGCTGCTCAACAGATTTTGCGAAACCTTCGAATGCCGGGGAGACAATGCTTCGTCGTAGCGCAACAGAGACTACGTCGTACTCAGGTCAGCGAGATCCTGCCTGTCTTCAGATCATATACTCCTGCTTCTACCTTCAGCTTGCCATCCTTGGCTGCATCGCGAATGACGGTTGATGAAGTCCGCAGCAATTCAGCTTGAATCTTCGCGTTGGCTTCGATGGCTTTTCCCAGATCGCTGCCAGACTGTTCCACGGCTCGGCGAAGGGGAGGATACAAGGTGCTGATTTGCCCAGGTGCACTATCAGCTTTGATCGCAGCCCTTACCGCCCCACAATTACTATGGCCAAGCACGACAAGCGCCTTAATACCCAGTATGGCAACAGCATATTCGAGGCTGGCGACAATTTCTGCCGTTGCGATATTGCCTGCCACCCGCGTGACAAAGATGTGGCCGATTGTCTGGTCGAAAATTAGTTCCACAGGCACACGAGAATCGGCACAGGCCAGCACCGCGGCAAACGGCTCTTGCTTGTCCGCTGTACGCTCTTTGAGGATCGCCAAATCGTGCTCGATCGACATCAATTGATTTGCAGCAAAACGCTGATTGCCTTCGAGCAACTGTTGAAGAGCTGCTTCGGGAGTCAGATTGGTTTGAGGGCTAAGCATTCCGGGGGATGAGAACGTGTTGATGTGATCTCGCGGGTCGCAAGCCCTACGATGACATTAAACAGTGTCAGCCCAAATCCCAGGGCCACAAAAGGAAATTTTGACGGCCACAAGTGCCCGCTGAACTAGAGATTGCAGCACAAAAGCTGGCGCGTAATCAAGTGTCGGATTGGAGCCGGCATTAACCGATACAACCGCGCGCTGTGCTTCAACAGTTGGCGGAGTTCATGGACTGTAGTTTGATTACCTCGACTCCGCCGTGAAATTGTACGGGGCCGAGGTTTTTCGCCGAAGTCCGTGCGAAGCGATGCGCGCGGATGCCGGTTATTGCGCGCAATCGCGTACGAGAGACTCTGAATGTTGAGCGTCCGTCGGCATCACCCGAATGCCGGTTGAAGCCTGATCGAGCGCATTACGGCGTTGACAGGCGTAAAAGACTCTTCAGGGGGAAAGGTAACTGTGCTGTGGGAATGGATCGCCTAGTTAAATCGTTTAATGTAACGTGAAATCCGCGTTTATGTTGTCAGCATGGCTGCTCGGCTTCGATATAATGCCACTCTAATTCGGAGGCAGTGCTGGCATGTTAGTCAAGGTTTTCGACGATCGCCGTACTCTGAGCCTCGCCGCAGCTGAGCAGGCGGCGAATGCAATTCGCCGCGCCCTTGCCGACCGGGGCAGGGCGCGTATCGTGGCCGCCACCGCGGCTTCCCAAACCGACTTCCTCGAGGCCCTTACGAAAGCGTCGGCCGTTGACTGGAGCAGAGTAGAGGCCTTTCACCTGGACGAGTACGTCGGGTTGCCGCTTTCACATCCGGGAAGCTTCCGGAGAATGCTGCTGGAGCAGCTTATCCAGAAGACTGGAATCACTCGTTGCCACCTGCTGAACGGAGATACGGGCGATCCTTATTCAATTGCCCGAGGCGTGGGCAGAGAACTGGCCGCCGCACCGATCGATATCGCATTCCTCGGGATTGGAGAAAATGGCCATATCGCGTTTAATGACCCGCCAGCCGATTTCGAAGTTGAGGAACCGTACATTATCGTCAATCTTGATGAAGCATGCCGCAGGCAGCAGGTAGGGGAGGCCTGGTTCGCCGATCTTTCCGAGGTGCCCAGCCAGGCAATTTCGATGTCCGTACGGCAGATTCTCAAAGCGAAAGAGTTGCTGGCGGTTGTACCTGATACACGTAAAGCGCAGGCCGTAAAGGCATCCGTCGAAGGCGAGATCACCCCATCGGCGCCCGCTTCGATCCTGCGTACCCATCCAAACATGACCTTGTATCTGGATAAAAACTCGGCGTCCATGCTGCACCCCACTCTGAGGACTCCCGGAGAGCACGATTTGCAGGTGGCGCTCCGACGCTAGTTTCCGAGCAACGATTCACATGGTTAGTGCCCCGAAACCGGCGATTCACAATGTTTCCCGTCTGCGCTGGTGGGTTGGCGCGCTGCTCTTTGCCTCGACCGTGATCAACTATGTCGATCGCCAGACCTTGTCGCTGCTAGCTCCTTACTTGAAGGTCCAGTATCACTGGACAAATACAGACTATGCCAACATCGTCATTGCATTCCGCGTGGCCTATTCCATTGGACAGGCGGTGTTCGGCAGAGGTATGGATCGTATGGGCACGCGTCTCGGTCTCACGCTGGCAGTAGTGTTTTATTCCATCGTGTCGATTCTTACGTCGTTTGCGCGTGGCCTGCATAGCTTTTTCCTCGCCCGCTTTCTACTCGGTGCAGGGGAGTCGGCCAACTGGCCGGCGGCAACCAAAGCAGTCTCGGAATGGTTCCCAAAGCATGAGCGGGCGCTGGCCACCGCGCTTTTTGACAGCGGATCCTCAGTGGGCGGCGCGATTGCCCCGTTTCTTGTGCTACCCATTTACTTTCGTTGGGGATGGCGCGCGGCATTCGTCGTGCCCGGCATACTTGGCCTGTTCTGGCTGATAATCTGGCGGTTGGTTTACTATCCGCCGCAAAACCACCCCTGGATCAGCCTGGAGGAGCGCCGCATAATTTGCGAGAACCGAGAGGAGGTCTCTACACCAGACCGGAAGATGCGAGCCGGCTGGAGCGATCTACTGAAGTACCCACAAACCTGGGGAACGATCATTGCGAAGAGTTTCACCGACCCGGTTTGGTTCTTTGTTACCGATTGGTTTCCTATTTTCCTGGTCGCAAAGGGGTTTGAAGTCAGGAGCGGCATCATCGCCGTATGGATTCCGTTCATCGCTGCCGATGCTGGCAATTTTTTTTCTGGAGGGATTTCGGGGTATTTGATCAAGCGGGGTTGGACGGTCGGCGCGGCGAGGAAGGCCCTGGTCGTCGCAGGCGGTTTGGGCGTCATGCTGCTGATCCCAACTGTGCTTACATCTAATCTTTACCTGATCACCGTACTTTTCGCGCTCGCTGCCTTTGCTTACTCATGCTTCAGCACCATGGCGAATGTCCTGCCCGCCGATCTCTACTACGACGATGCAGTTGCTTCCGTCAGTGGGCTCAGTGGCTGCGGAGCGGGAATAGGAACGGTTGTCGCTTTCGAGCTAATCGGTCATTTGTCTGACGCACGGCGGGCGGCGGCAACTCACGCCTTTGATCCCATCATAGTGACGGCTGGCTTGGTCCCGTTTGTCGGCATGCTCTTGGTGCTGCTTCTGGTTCGCAACACCCGGGCGACGGCGGAGGGGCGACTTCGCAGGATTTGACATTGAAGCGTGCAGAAGAATATCAACGGGTGTATTGAAGCTATGGTCGAAACCACGCCGACGATCTCCACGCGTGACCACGATTACGAGGCTAAAGAGCGCTTTAACTGGCCGCAGGCAATGGGCGGAGGAAAGTTATGGATGCCTTCATCAGACGATCTCATTTGATTATGCTGTTGGTGAGCATTACCGCAGTGCAGCTCCAGGCGCAAAATCCGTCCCACCGCCAGCTCGCCGTTACCATTGATGATTTGCCCGCCGCTGATGCGAGCTTCATGAGTGCCAGCGAGATTCTTGAAATGACTACTAAGCTGCTGGGCACGCTGCGGGCTCAAAAAGTCCCCATCGTTGGTTTTGTGAACGAACGGAAACTCTACAAATTTGGAGAAATCGACGACCGCATCAAAGCCCTCAACATGTGGCTCGACTACGGGTTTGAGCTGGGTAATCACACTTTCAGCCATGCCTCTTTGAACCGCGTTGGCCTGAAGCAGTGGGAGGAGGAAATCGTTCGCGGCGAAACAGTTACGCGAATGCTGCTTGGGCAACACAACCTGCAACTACGGTATTTTCGACATCCCTATCTCGATACCGGCCGGGATCTTGAGACCCGCCGCCAGGCCGAGGCGTTTCTCGTCGAAAGAGGCTATCGCATCGCTGCCGTCACCATGGATGCGTGGGACTGGATGTACGCGGGGGTTTACGAAGATGCTCGGCGCCGCAGCGACACTGCGCTCGAGCAACAATTGTTAGGCTCGTATCTGTCCTACACTGGCGAAGTCTTCGGATATTACGAGAAACTTTCGAAAGATCTCATCGGGTACGAACCCAAACAAGTTCTCCTTCTGCACGCGAACTGGCTGGAAGCCGACCATATCGGCGAGCTTCTTGAGCTACTGCGTGGGCGCGGATATGAATTCGTAAGCCTCGAGGACGCGCAGAACGATCCAGCCTACGCGATGCCGGATCTGTATGTTGGCGAGGAAGGGACAAACTGGATCGATCATTGGGCTATTACGCGCGGCCATCCGCCTGCGAATGCTCCGGGTTTTCCCCAATGGGTAGTAGACCGCTCAAAAGCTCTGCCTCGCCGGCCCACCCAGCCGTAGATCACAACTGACCTAGAGAGCCAACTCAATCCGCATTCCATCCCTTTGCTTCTACATGAGGAGATGCCGTTCCCAAATCGTGTGCCCGGTATGTAGCCGTGATTTCGCGTTTCTCGCCCGGCAATAATGAGACGTAGTTATCTTGCCAAAGTACCGGAAGAATCTCCTCCCCGCCTTCACCCTTGTCTAATTTAAGTCTTACAAAGAATGCCAAATTCCTTGTCGGATTCTCGAGCACCAGGTTTGTGATGTCGTTTGCGTCCCGTCGTTCGGTGCGTGCCGATACCCTGAGCTTCACTTGCGGCAGCTGTGAAAGCGATGTGAAATCCGCGTAAGTGAGCGTGGGAGTGGTAAACCAATTCGAGTGTGCCCAGTCGATGGTCTCGGGTTTGGTGGACAGCCAGTAGAAATTGGAGCCGACAATCTTTCCTTCTGCGTCGAGGATTCGCAAAACCACAAAATAGGTCGGCGTGAGGCCGGAAATTTCCGGCACGGTGACAACTTTCGTCACTCCGTCTTCGGGCACATCGACCGTGCTCTCGTTTGAGAACTTCTCGCTCATATCCAAATTAAGAACTTTCGTTCTTACCCGCAAGCCGGGGGCTTGCTCATAACGGCTGTTCACAACGTAAATCGTTTTGTCGTCGTAGCCGTAAACCGGATCCAAGGGCTGAAGCGCCGCCTTAGCACCAAAGTAGCCTCCGCCTGGCCGCAGGTAGTAGTCGTACAAATGCCAAATCAGCGAAGGCCAGGCGTTATTCAGCATCCATTGGATCACTCCGCTCGAGGTATATTTGTTACGGCTGTAGGCTTCGTACATGGCGCGAATGCCTTCGTAAGCCTGGGCCTGCGACTTTCGGGTGTAATCTTCCAGGTCCTTAGCCGTGCCATAGCGGGCGTTGATGGCGTCGCTGAAAATGTGGATGTCTTTAAATGATTGTCCCCCGGTGTGAAAATTCCACCAGTTATCGATTGGCCACCAATGTTCTTTCGGTAGCATGGCCCGAATGCTTTCAATAGGCGGCACGGCAGGTCCAGGACTCGTTTCCGTATTGAAACCATAACCGCCGCCGCAGCCGCCGGGATTGCAAGTCTGTTCATGGTTCGCGATCACTGAATCTTCCGTCCAGTAAGCCGGCGCCACGTATTCGTACGGTCCGGTCATTTTTACCCCGCTGTCACCTGTAACCGTCGTAGGTTTTCCGGTTGCCGATGAGAGCACTGGGTTGGGCCAAAGAAGCTCTTGTTCGATTTTCAGGTAAGCCTGCTCGACGTCTGCCGGCGGAGGGTTGTCGCTTCCGTTCAGCCAAACCAGCAAACTCGGGTGGGCTCGCAGCCGATGAATCTGGTCTCGCAAGGACTGTTCCGCGATAGCGTGATCTGGACCCGTCCAGTTTTGCCAGCGTTCCCAAAAATCGCAACAACACCAACCCGCCATCACCAGAATCCCCCGCTCGTCGGCGAGGTCGAAGAACTCTTTGCCCTCGAGTTGGCCTTCGAGGCGTATGGTGTTAAGACCCATATCCTCGACGTACGCTAACTGGTCTCGGAGGCGCCGCAAGTCCTCCCGCAGCATCATGTCAGACGCCCATCCGCCACCACGCACCAGAAGCTTTTTGCCGTTGATTGAGAATACTCGCTTGCCGCTGGCGTTCAGCTCGGATGTGATTTCTCGGATGCCGAAGCGGCTGTTGGCCCTGTCGGAATCCTTTCCCTCGATTTGGAAGACAATCGTGAGATCGTAAAGTTCAGGCTTTCCTACCTGCGCTGGCCACCACAGACGAGGGCTTTCCAAGTTCAGCTGTGAAACCCGCTCGGGATCAAAAGTCACGTCCTTTTCTTCGCGCGGACCGAGCTCAATTTCTTGTGAAAACTCGCGATCTTCGAAACGGCCCGTAACGACACCCTTAGCCGATTGGTCGGTGGCGTTCTTCAGCAGGGCGGTCACCGTGAGGTGAGCCTTGTGGTCGGTTGTGAGCTTTGAAACTACCGCCGGATAGCGAACCGCCACAGGGCCGCTCGTTCGAAGCTCGACATCGCGGAACAGGCCCATGTTCTTGTCCGGGGGCGCGGGGTTCCAATCGACAAAGGTGATGGCGAGGTCTTTTTCTGTCGGTGAAAAAACTTCAACCGCCAGCACATTTGCCCCTCCCACTCGGGCGGCATTTGTAACGTTAAATTCGTAAGTCCGCCAGGCGCCCGCGACCTGGTCTCTGTTTGCGATCTGTCTGCCATTCAGAAAAATATTTGCCCGGTAATTTATGCCATTGAAATCGAGCCAGATCGTCTTGCCCTTGAAATGCTCAGGCAAGATAAACTGCTTGCGATACCACCACGGCACCATAAAAGGGCTGTCCTGTTGCATGGGAACATTGGAAAAGTTCGAGCTGATCGGATAAGTCACGCCCGGCAACTTCCTTAAATTCATGCCGTAATCGGGATCGGGATACATTCCACGTTTGACCAGAGCTGCGACCACCGTGGTCGGGACACTGACTCGGTACCAGCCTGTGGTTATGAATCCAGGGGTAGAGACCACCTCTCCCGGCTTGTCGACCTTACAGGAAGACTCGAGCTCCCACCCATCCCGGAGCGCGATCGTGCCGTCGCCCGGGCGGGAAGGCTGCGGTTTTATTTGCCCCTGAAGAAGGGGAGCACAAAGGAGAACGACCAGCATGAAATTGTTGGCAGATCTCATCGAGTAGATATCCATGGCTAGGAATGGTTGAATGCTACAGAATCTCTTCCGGCAGCTGCCACGATCTCGCATGTGGCCGCTCTAAAACGCAAGTCTGAGATCATTCTGAGTGCGCATGAGCGGGTCGGAGCTGGTTCAGACTGCGGAAAAGCAGCAAAAGACTCCCGACTTCGCCACATGATTTTGCGGAGCTTCGTGCCGATTTCGGCGAGCCGCTTCCCGTCCTTATTAAAACGTATTAATACTTGATGAACGCTGGAATCACTGTCAAGGAAAAAATAGCGCATACCGCCGGGACCGACCCACTCCGGGGCCGTGCTTGAAGCCTAGGTTAATGCTTGTGCTGGTCTAGTGTTCTGACCTGCCGCGGGCGCTCAGCTTCGAAGGCCCGGTGGCATTCCTTACACCATTGCCGTTCCGCTCTCACTGATTGGCGCCAGTGCGTATCGTTTCAGGCAATCGCATTACCGGCAATGCCGATGGTGTTTTAATCAGCGAACGGCTCAGTGGGAATCAACATTTTTGTAAACGGTTTGGATCATGCCGGCCTTCACGATGTGACTATCGCCGGGCTGACGTGCGGCATCGTTCTTGCCTCGCATCCTCCTTCGGGGATCAATTGCATCCAGGGATTGCGGGAGTAGATGCCGGCTGGAAGCGTAATCAGGCTGGCAATTGAAACATTCAGTGCGCCCAGGAAAGATGCATGCCGCTTTCATTCGAGCGCCGCCTCTTTATTCTCGGCCCGAAGCCGCTCGAGCTGTCTTCTTTGCGCCAGGTGAAAACCCGAAGCACCTCGTCAGATTTCACTGCGCTGGGAGAGGCCGCACTTATGAGCTGCGGGTTTATGGCCCCGGTTGCGGTTATCAGTGATAGGCGTCCTGCACATCTTTGGGTGCTTGGGTTCTGGCTTTTTTGACAGCCTCCCACTCCGACTGCGGCAGAGGCTCGGCCGGGGAACAGGCGTTGCCGATCACATACCAATTTCCATTGCGCTTAATAAATGTGTCCAGACAGCCGTAGTGATCGGTGGTATTCAGCGCCGCATCCTTGTGGCCGGTGTCCGTAGCGGTGACTTTGTAGCTGACCAAGGCAGTTTGGCCGTACAGGTCAACATGGAGATCGGAAATGTTGCTCGATGTTTTGACGTTCGGATCAGAGGGATCGGGTTTACTGTTGAGCTCAACTACTCTCGACTTGGGTAGAGTTCCAACTCGCCCCATTCCAGTCACCTGATTGAGCGAACCATCATAAAGATATTTCTGGGCCACCGCCGCCGCATCTGGGCCGGGGTTGGGATTTGCCGCAAATTCTTTTTCAATTGCCGTTAACTTTTCTTTGTCCGCCTCCTGGGCGGCTGCGAACATAGGGATCAGCAGCAGTGCCGTGCAAAGGCTCCGGAGAACAGTTCTCGTTAAGAGTGTCATCTCGATGATCCTTTCTGCGGCGGCAGCTCAAAGCCGCCGGGTTCGTAGTTGCTTGCACCTTTGATCGGCCGCCATTGTACACTGTCTGCCCCATCTTCTGGAATGCGAGCGACAGTTCCCTGAGCTCAAGCATTCCAGCGATGGTTTCAACCTGGGCTGCCCTCAACCTCCAAGCCCCGCAAGACCACCAGCGTCATGTCGTCGTGCTGTTTTGCGCCCGCGGCGAACTGGTCGGCGGCCACGAAAATCCGGTCCAGGATATGCTTTGCCCCGAGCCCGCTGCATCGCTGCACGGTTTCTATCAGCCGCTCTTCTCCCCATTCTTCCTCGTTGTGGTTCATGGCCTCACTGATACCATCGGTGAACGCAACCAGCACATCTCCCGGCAGGACCCTGGCGCAACCCTGCTGGTAAGGAAAACTTTCAAGCAGTCCGACCACTGTACCGCCGACTTCTAGGCGCGACACGACCATGGCGCCGTTCTGACGATGAAACAACATGGGCGCATTGTGGCCGGCGTTCACGTAAGCAAAGGTGCGCTCGTCGGGATCATACTGGCCGTAAAAGAAGGTGGCGTAACGATTCGACTGCGATGCTTCGTAGACGAGCCGGTTTATGTTGGCGACCGCCGTTGCCAGATTCTCTGGACCACGCGTCGCTTCGCCCCGCAGTGACGCCTGCAGGCTGGCCATCATGAGGGCGGCGGCGATGCCTTTGCCGGAGACGTCGCCGATGGCGACGCCCAGGCGTCCTTGTGCCAGGTCGAGAAAATCGTAATAGTCGCCGCCAACCCCCAGGGCGGGCCGGCAGTGTCCGGCGTAGTCGAGGCCCGCAATTGCCGGCAATTTTTGGGGAAAGAGCCGCTCCTGTACCTCGCGGGCGATTTCGACTTCGCGGTTGAGCCGCTCGCGCTGCGCGACCTCATCGGCGATGGCGCGCATGAGGCTGGCATTCTCGAGCGCCAGCCCCGTCTGGATCGCCACCGATTTCAAGAGCCGCACGTCCGAGCCGGTGTACGGCTCTTCCGACTTTTTCGGACCGAGCGAAATAAAGCCCAGCAGTTTGTCCCTGACAGCCAGGGGAAGCAGCAACTCCGAGCCCAACCGGGCCAGAGTGTCGCGTTCGACCTCGTTAACGTCGTCTTGGGTGTTGACCCAGGAATCCGGGTTTTCCAGATATACCCGGGCCGGCTCCTTATGGTTGCTGAGCAGTTTCACCGTGCCTGCCGTGGGCAGGAACGACACTTTCGGCACATCTCCGTAGCCGAACGCATAAGTGGGCTCATATAAGTCGCCGCCGAGCAGCACTGCGATGCGGCTGATGTGGAGGGTTTCCGCGATCCGCCTGATGACGGTCTCGAGCAGGGGCCTGGGTTCGACAATGGTGCGCACCTGCTCGCTCAGTTCCGTCAGCACCTGTTCGGCATTATAGGCTTCACGGAAGAAGCGACGGTCGGTCCAGCCACGCAGGCGATTGCCGACCCGTCGTATGCTGACGGCCGCGGTCAGACCCACGGCGATCACGGCGATGTTCTGAGAACGGTTGCCGTGCTCGTGACTGGCAAATGTGAAAGCACCCTTGATAACCAGCGAAATGGCCACGATCTGCAGAATTCGAATCCCATGACGAGCAAAGGCATACTGGAGCCCTTGGCGGAGTACGACCCGCACGTCCATGGCCTTCTCGACCACAATCACGTAGGCCAGAGTCAGAGGAAAGACGATGAGCAGCACCAGTATTGCCAAAATGGCCCACTGCGGGAAGACCTCCGCAACCGACTTGCCGATGACGCGGGCATAGATGGTGATCAGCAGAGCCGGCGTCCAGGCGACAATCGCCCCCCAGTACAGAACGCGTAAGCGCCGCTTTGCGTCCCGGGAAGTGCTCAGGCTGTACTTGATGGCCACGGCGGCGAAGAAACTGCTGATCAGCCAGTAGGCGTCGAACTGCATGATGCGGTCTAAGGGGGCAGTGACATGTTCCAGGGCGGCAACCGCCCGATAGTGGCCCAGGTCGCCCACGGAGATGGCTACGCTCAGCATGGCGACTAAGGCAAAGGGCAACGCGAGAAGCCACTGCTGCCACCTCCAGCACTTGTCCAGTACTCTGCCTTGCGGAAACGGCTCAGGAAAAAACCGGCCGAACAGGAACATTACAACCGGGAACAAGCTTGCCAGGGTCGTGTGGTAAAGCATGCCAGCTTCCCGCCACCCCGGAGGCCAGCCCTCGACCTTGTAGCTCTCGAAGATGTGGGGAAAGGTAAGCATGAGTACGAGCAGAAGCCATGCCATGGGATCGCGCGGGCGCAACGCAGCTACCCAGAAACCGAGCAGAATCGAGGTGGCCGGCAGGAAAAAGTACAGCAATAGCTCGCCGACAGTCTCCCACAGGGTGGCGCGATGCGGCCGCACGGGCAATTCGACGGTGCGCTGACGGGTTCCTCCGGGAGAGCGCAGTGCCAGGATGATGCTCCCCCCAACCGGCGTGAGGCGACGAGCTCTGCCCAAGTCGCCTGCGCCATCGTAGCGCCGCCCGTTGACTGCCATAACCTCATCTTCCTTGCGAATGCCGGCATTGATGGCTTCGCGAGTCACGAACCCTACACGGTCAGTTCCTGGATCCATCGCGAAGAACGTTACCTCGCGTTTCTCATCGCCCAGAATATCGCGCAGGTAGGGAACTTCGTAAGCAACTGCGGTGGCAAATAAAAGGGCCAGAACGAAGTAACGGAGAATGGGGCGCTTGCTGGCCACGCCTTAGGTTTCCTCGGTATCGTGAACGACCGTATTGAGGCATGATTTTACATTCAGCAGAAGGGGGGGAGAAGCGGAGCCAGGCGCGGTGATGGGCGTAGATACCCGGCTACAGTGCTCACCAGCACTGTTCCGATCGCATCCTTCAGCCCGGGACGGCCCTGTGCACGTCCGTCAATTCCCTGCGGTATACGCCTGCCGGGCTCTGCGCGCAGGGTTTATTTCGTTCTTCCCCCTTCCCCTTTCGATCGTTCACTGGCCGCGGCCTGCGCTGCCGCCAGGCGTGCCGTGAGCACACGGAAGGGCGAGCAAGATACGTAGTT
>JAFAWX010000110.1 GCA_019241535.1 Acidobacteriota bacterium
CTCCAAAACTTTCAGCATCGAAAGAACAGCTTCGAGTGAGTACGTAGGTTGCTGAGTGGGCCGTTCCTTCTTGACCAGCCACTTTGCTCCACGCACAGGGTTGCTGTCGTTGGAAATCAATCCAAGAGCGATGGCGTATTGATAAGCTCCGCTGAGTGTGAACTTGATACGGCTCAAGGCTTGGCTGCCAAGACCAGCCTTTCCGCCATGAGATTTCGCGTAATGCGTCAACAGCGTTGTGACCTGTGCAGTCGTGAGATTCACTAACGCAATGTTTCCGACATGTGGCTTCAGTTTGCTGAACCAATTCGTTTTGTAGCATTCAAAGATAGCGGCTGCTTTCGTTGCTTCAACCCATGACAGATAATGCTTCTCAAAGAAATCCGTGAGCATCATGCGCCCAGTTGGAACGTCAGTGGCTTTGTTCACTCGCTCCAACTCTTGTGTGATGAGCGGCTCGACATCGGCCCATGAGCGGTACAACTCGGACTTGTCCGCCAGTTTCACGCACTCTTGCTTCCGCACACCCTCTGGCGTGGTAACGTAATAACGAAGAAAGAACGCAGAGGCTGTTTCAATCCGTTGGCCCGTCTGCTTCCGTGGAAAACGGTTGGATTTGAGCAATTGTGTGACGTTCGTTGACCCCATAACGCGAATACCCGCCCCTGCAGGTATTCTGCTGTAGAGACGATCATTGCACAATGGCACGATGTAACACACAATAACCATCTTGCAAGTTGTTGATTATAAATCGCGGAGAGATGGCCGAGTGGCTGAAGGCGCACGCTTGGAAAGCGTGTATACGGGAAACCGTATCGAGGGTTCGAATCCCTCTCTCTCCGCCAGCGCCTCTATTTTCCGCCCAGTACATGTCCATACCACAATCCATATCACTTCGACCGATTCTTGAGTAACGGGTTGGGCCTCTCAGTTGCCCCCCCAACGTGCCCACCATCCCCCTGGGCAAACAATCGGCATCGAGATGTTATCGCCTACAATAATCTGCCTCGTAGTCATGAGGTCCAACGGACCAATCAAACCTGGCGATGTCTTATCTGCTCTTCGGAGCTTCATCGTGAAGTGGCCTATTTACCTCGACTGACACCAATCGACTCGGGTATCGGCATGGGGGAAAGTGTTGAGGCGCACACTGAGCAGAGCGTGAACTGCAGTTGCCGCGGAAATAAGGTGCTTGGGCTCGAAATCGTGACAGCATAGAGCAGTTGAGCACTTTGGCACCCAGCGATCCTTCCGATTGCATTCGAGTTCTTCTGGATGACGGGGTCCCCGAGGGCGAAGTGCAGCATGCCGCGCGCTCCGATCCTTCGTACGAGCAGATAGCTCGATGCAAGCGCACATCACTAGGCTAGAATGCCCAAGAACGTGACCGAAGACATTCTCAATCTACCGCCGCCACCTGCTGACGCCCGCATTCCCTACGGCCCGGATCGAAATCAGTTTCTTGATTTGCGAATGCCTGTATCGAGAGAGAAGAAGGGGAAACCGTTTCCGCTGGTTTTCAACATTCACGGCGGCTTCTGGCGTTCGCAATACAGCCTGGATCACGCGGGCCATTTGTGTGCGGCTCTGACTCGCAAGCAGCTCGCGACTGCCAACGTCGAGTATCGGCGTGTGGGCAATGAAGGCGGGGCATGGCCTGGCACCTTCGCGGACATCCGCATTGCCTATCACTTCCTAATACAAAACACGCAGCAGCACAATTTCGACGCGCAAAATGCCTTGGTAATGGGTCACTCGGCCGGCGGCCAGCTCGCCTTGTGCCTGGCAGCCCATGAGAGCGGGGTCAAGCGCGTAGTTTCTCTGGCAGGAGTGGTTGATCTTAATCGAGCTTACCAACTTCACCTAAGCAACGATGCCGTCGTCGCGTTTCTTCGCGGAACGCCTTCGGATGTACCAGATCACTACCGCGAGGCCGACCCAATGCAGTTGTCGATCCCAAATGCTGGCCAAGTCCTGATTTCCGGGTCCGCCGATGAAACGGTCCCTCCGCTCTTCAGCCGAGATTACGTAGCCGCCAAACAGCAGCGAACACAGGACAAGAAGGAGAATGTGCAGCTCATCGAAATCGCAGGAGCGAGACATTTTGATGTAATCGATCCCCGCTCGCAGGCGTGGAAGACCATCGAAGAGACTGTCCTGGGGCTGCTCGGATCGTGAAACGCCTCCGGGGGAATCCCCGAGTACCCTTGTAGGTCCGCCATTCTAGCGGGAGCTGACCTACTACCAGGATTTGCTGTTCAAAGTGATGCCCTCAACCAGAGCCGCATCGCGACTGCTATTTGCGTGCCGCTGACAGCAATTTGAAGTGCCGTTAGCACCGGGAGTGTGAGCTTTTCGGCACGTTTGACGTGATTTCCAAAGATTCCGTCGCCACCGTGGCGCAAATCATTTCTCTCGATAAGTCGGTTCTGACTAAATGGGTCACGAGCCTCCCTCCCCCTACGTTGGAATTGCTCTTTTCGGTAATCAATGTAGTCCGGGGAACATGGGTGGCGGGGTATGGGTTGCGCAATAATTATGGAATGGTGGCGCGCTCGATCTTTCTCTTGTTAACCTTGGTATTACTCTGCCCGGGCGAAGCTAACGAGGGGCACCAGCTGCGGCCGACATTTTACCGCGACGTTCTTCCCGTTCTTGAGCAGCACTGCCAGCTGTGCCACCGTTCGGGGGAGATAGCGCCTTTTCCCCTGGTTACTTATCAAGATGCCCGGCCCTGGGCACGTCTTATCGCTGAGTCGGTGAGCGCGCGAACGATGCCTCCCTGGTTCGCGGATACTTGTTGTGGACATTTCTCTAACGATCTCTCCCTTAACCAACAGGAACTGACCACCATTGCCAATTGGGTAGGAAGCGGCGCGCCGCCCGGGAATCCACAGGACGCACCCCCCGACCCGCACTGGACTAAAGGGTGGAACATTCCGCCGCCTGACCTCGTGGTGAAGATGCCCCGTGCGGTAAACATACCCGCCGCGGGCGAAGTCGAATACAGCTATGAAATCGTGCCTACGAACTTCCCCGATGGGAAATGGATTCAAGCTTCGGAACTGCGGCCCTCAGCACGCGACCATGTCCATCATGCGGTGGTGTACGTGCGTCCGCCGGAATCGAGCTGGTTGCGAGATGCGCCCGTGGGCGTACCCTTCACCGCATCCACATTGCACGACCCGCATTTAATGCATGAAGCCCACTCGACCACCAGTGACTTGCTGCTGGTCTACGCGCCCGGCAGTTCTCCGGAAAACTGGCCGACAGGCACGGCCAAATATATTCCTGCCCATTCCGATCTCGTCTTCCAGCTTCACTACACTACCAACGGCCATGCGACGGAGGATCAGACCAGTCTTGGGCTGGTCTTTATAAAAGGTGAGCCGAAGCAAAGGGTGCTGACCCTGCAGTTGGCCAATGACCACGACATCATTCCTATTCCTCCGAACACCGACAATTATCGGGTTGAAGTCGAAGGAACGCTACCCAATAACTGCCTGCTTCTTGGTTTTTTCCCCCACATGCACCTGCGGGGAAAGCGCTTCGAATACGACATCGTACATGACGATGGTACGCAGGAGACTCTCCTGCGCGTGAATTACCACTTCTACTGGCAACTCAGCTACCGTCTGACGGTTCCTCGGATGCTCGCCGGCGGCACGAAGCTTCGGGCGATCGCCTGGTACGACAACTCCCGCAGGAATGCCCACAACCCAAATCCGGATGCAGCCGTTCAATGGGGCGATCAGACCTATAACGAGATGATGGTGGGGTTCTTCGACATCGCCGTATCTCCTGCCATAGGCAAAGAGCAGTTTTTTGTTCGGCGCCTTGCCGGGGAAAAGTGACCTGCTTCGCTCCGCGAATGGTTGCGAGCTCGATAGAGGAGGTGTGTTCCTTGAGGGCCCTGGCGCGAGAAGTGAACTCTGGGGGAGACGAATAGATGCCGCCGAACTCCGCCGGTTCTTGAAATGTCGGGAGATTAGCGCATCCAACCACCTGTCTGCCTAGCCACCATCCGTTTCTGATGGTCCGTCGCTGTGGTATACAGTATCTCGCAGTCTCAGAGTATGGCTATGCCGCTTTGGTTATTCCGTAATTACTTCTTAGCCGAGGCAGCCCTTTGCTTCCTTCTAACCTGCGCCGTATACGGGCAGAATGCGGACAATCCGCAGCCAGTCGTGCTCCCACCGGCGGTCCCCGCCGCCGTTGACAGGCCGTATGGCGGCACGATTTCTCTCCTCGTCGATCTGACGAACGTTAACGACCGCGTGCTGAATGTGCACGAGCAGATTCCTGTAAAGGCCGGCGAGATTACGCTTTTCTACCCGCAGTGGCTGCCGGGGACGCATTCTCCCTCGAACCCGGTCGCTAACCTTGCAGGCCTTGTCTTCACCGCCAATGGCAAGAATATTCCCTGGCTGCGCGATCGGGTGGATGTCTGGGCGTTCCATGTAGAGGTGCCGGAGGGCGCAACCATGCTCGAAGTGACCTTCCAATATCTCGCTCCGCTTAGACCGCAGCAGGGCCGCATCTCCACCAGTATTGCCGATCTCTGCTGGAATAACGTGCTTCTCTATCCTGCGGGATATTTCGCTCGGCGTATTCAGTTCTCTCCCGCGCTGAAATTGCCCGAGGGTTGGAAGTTCGCTACTTCACTGGATACAAAGTCCGAAAACACAGCCCGGGTCCAGTTCAAGGATGTTCCGCTAGAGACCTTGATCGACTCGCCTGTATATGCGGGCATCAACTACCGTCGCGTGGATATTTCAACGGGAAACGACAATCCCGTTTACCTTGATCTCTTCGCAGATAGGCCCGAGCAGTTGGAGATTACTTCGGAGCAAGTTGAGTACCATAAAAATCTTGTGGTCCAGGCGCAGAAGCTTTTCAACTCTCGCCATTACGATCACTACGACTTCCTGTTCTCGCTGAGCGACTCGGTTGGCCCGAAGGGACTGGAACATCACCAGTCGAGCGAGGATGGCACCCGCGCCAACTACTTTACCGATTGGGCGGCAGGGATTTCGGCTCGTGGTCTTCTGCCCCATGAATATGTACATTCCTGGAACGGAAAGTTTCGCCGCCCTGCTGACTTGTGGACGCCGAACTTCAACGTGCCTATGCAGAACGATTTGCTGTGGGTTTACGAAGGCCTGACGGATTATTACGGCAATGTTCTGGCAGCGCGCTCCGGCCTGCGCACTCCCGAGCAGGCACGCGACGTGATCGCGCAGATCGCCGCTGGTTTCGAAATTAGTCCCGGACGCGGTTGGCGTCCCTTGGAAGACACCACGAACCAGCCCATCATCTCGTCTCACGGTGCCACGCCTGAGTTTTGGCCCAGTTGGCAGCGTGCTTACGACTACTACGCGGAATCGGATCTTATCTGGCTAGATGCCGACACAAAAATTCGCGCGCTCAGTGGGGGACAAAAATCGCTCGACGATTTCGCAAAACTCTTCTTCGGAATCGACAATGGAAGTCACGCTACTGTGACTTACCGGTTAGAAGACCTGCTCAAAGCTTTGCAAACAGTACAGTCCTACGATTGGAAATCGTTTTTCCGCACTCACGTTTATCAAGTTCAAGCGCACGTGCCCGAGGACGGCATTAACCAGGGTGGTTATCGGCTTGCTTACAACGACATCGAACCAGAGTGGATGAAGCATATGGATAAGTCTCGCCCGACCAGCTTCGCCACATCGCTGGGGTTGTCCGTAAAGGGCAGCGACAGCGATGGTAATGATGAGGGTGGTCCGCAAGGCACTGTCGGCGAGGTCTCGTGGGGTGGCGCCGCATTCAAAGCCGGTATGACGCCTGGTATGCGACTGCAGGCCGTGAATAATCAGGATTTCACTGTTGCCAACCTCCGCCAAGCCATTATGGCGGCTGAGAACAACAAGGAACCTATCAAGCTTCTGCTGAAACGCGACAAGGAGTTCATTACCTTAAGCGTTAATTATCATGGCGGTCTTCGCTACCCGCATCTGGTGAGAGTTGAGTCAAACCCCGATATTTTAGATGCGATACTGGCTCCAGTTAAATAGGCCGGATAGCATTCAATTCTACAATGACGTTTCTTGCTCCTGAAAATTCCTGACATCCTGTCCCGATCTGAAACACGGACGCGAGCATTCACGGGCGGTGGTAGTGTCCAATTTTAGACACTACCGAGGCGTTGCCCACCTCGGGCGAATGTTTGCCACTCAGAGTCGAAAGGCTCATTGTGAAGGGGGTCGACGTTTTAGCCCGGGGCTTGAGGATGCAGCCATTGCCCGCATCTGAAGATCCTGAGCCAACTTGAATTTGAGTTCAGTTTCTGCCGGGAGCTCTTTCTTTCGGCCAGTGTAAACTTGGGCGCCAGCGCCTCCGGCACCCCCTGCAAGGGCACCGATCGCGGCTCCCTTGCCGCCACCGAAGATCGCCCCCAAAACAGCGCCCACCGCTGCACCACCGCCGACGAACTTACCCGTCCTCTTATTTGCTCCGAGCCCTCCCGGGGCGGAACTCTTATTAGCCTCAGTCGTCAGCAGGTATCTTTTCCCGTTCACGGTAACAGAGTGCAAGTCGAGATTGGTGTCCTTGCCATCGGAAGTAGGAACGGCTACCAATTGCGCCCGAGACTGGCGAGGAATGGCAACATCTCCGGACTTGTCCGTGACATCATCGCTCACCGTGGCCGTGTACTTGGAGTTTGCAGCCGGCTTTGCCGGAATCGCGGTATCGGTCCGCACCTTGATCTCGGCCCCCTCCGGCAACACACGG
>JAFAWX010000184.1 GCA_019241535.1 Acidobacteriota bacterium
GAAGTAGGATCTTGATATGCGCGCACCGCTGGCGACAAGTCCCGATTGGCGAGCTTTGTATGAGGCTGCGCTTCGGGAAAACGACCCCAGCCGGGTTCGAGATCGGATTACTGCGGCTCGGACAGCAATCTTCGACACCGTCGAAGATACCCTTAAGATTTCCTCTCCTAGCAACCACCGCGCCATGAATGACGCACTTCGCAATCTGAAAAGATTGGAGCATACTGGCAGCAGCCAGGAAGCGGCCTGATCGCGTCTAGACGAGAAAAATCAGTGGAGTAGGCGCACTAATCTCGCCCGCCAATTCGAACTTCAGTTTTTTCGATGAGCCAAACTGCCAGGTCTTGAACTTCAGCATCTACGCAATTGTCATCGGGCTGCCAGTGTTATTTACGCTGGTAATCGTCTTTGGCTTACGAACTCGCAAGAAAATGTTTGCCAAAAATCTCGAGCTCAAAGCGGCGGACCTGTGGCCACAGATCCAGGACGCAAGGTTCGAGCTTTCCGGGCTGCTGTACGGCGTCTGGCAGGATTTCTCCTCGACCCGGCTGGGCATGATCGTCAAGGACTGCCGGGACCAGGAGGTCGGCAAAATCATCTATCGGGTGGCGCGGCGAGAGTGGATCTTGATCGAATGTTCCGAGGGAAACTTCGCAGCCAACAGCAATGCGACTATGAGATTGAGCATCTCGCTTCGCGCCGCATCGACCGAGGCAGGCGGGAGTCTCTGCGACTTCACCAGGCTGGCCGGCGGGGGATACCGCTTCGACGCTAAATCCCTGGGAATTCTGGAAAGCAGGTCACCTCGCGGCCTGTACCTGGCCCCGGTCTTTCAGTACACGCTGAATGGAACTCCGGCCGGCGCCGGTCGCCCCATAGGCCGATGGTTTGCCCGCGGACGCATGCTGGTTTTGCCCAACCAGCTCCCACTCGCAATACGCCTCTTTGTTCTTGCCATGCAAGGCCAAAGATCATAAGTGGCCAGCTCAAAACCCGGGCCGGAACTTAAGCTCCGGGGCTGCGATGGCCGAGAACTGCAGGTTGGCTGCCGTCTACCGCTCAAAACGTTTTCTGCTGTACCTGCCTGATAAGCGGCTTAAGCTGCTGTGAGGAGACGCCCAGCGTTCCTCCTGAGAAGCCCTCGATAAAGGCCGCATTCACTCCGATAACTTCCGCGCGGGAATTAAATACCGGGCCCCCGCTGGCGCCGTGAGCCGTGGGGGCGTCATAAATCAGCTTGTCTCCAACCACATCTCCCAGGTGGCCGTAAGTCGCGGACGGACGGATCAGGGAAAGTGCTGCCAATTCCCCGGCCGTGCCCGGATCGTCCTGCCGAATCGCCAGGCGGGCGTAAACCGCGGTCGGGGCCTTGGCCATCATGCCCAACACACCCATCGGATAGCCTACGACCGCCACAAGTTCGCCGGGATTCGGCCTCTCTGCGGCGAGCGGCAGAGGCACAAGACTCGCCGCGGCCGGGTCGCCTGTCCGAAGCAGTGCCAAATCTCCCGTGGTGGATAAGGCGGCAGGGGTGACTTTTACCGGCGCGGGCAAGCCGGGAAAATATGCCTCCAATTGCTCAAGCTGCGGCGTGGCACCCTTTCTGAGCAGTCGCTCGGAATCGGGATCGCCATACCAGGGTTCGGCTACATGACGATTAGTGGCGATGAGTGTGTCCCCCACGACAAAGCCGCTACCGGAAATTCGCGTTCGTTCCAGTGCTGGGTGGTGCGCGAATGCGACCTGATAAACTCCGAAAATGTAGCAGATCGAATCACGATAACGATTCAGCACCAGCGAGGGCATTGCCTGCTGCTGCCTGAGGTCGTCAAGCTGCTCGGTGAGCGACTGCATCTGGCGCTCGAGTATCTGCCGCTCAAGTGCCTGCCGTTCGAGTGCCTGGCGCTCGACGCCCGGGGAAGCCGGCGGCCAGAAAGAGTGGGCCAGCACCAGTCCGGCCATAGCAAGAAACAAGACCAGCGCGCCCCGCACAAGGCTCTGCCAGGTGCTCGAAACCGGCTCTTCTTCACGCTTGCAAGAATCGACGCTCATGGAAGGAGACGCAATCGCCCCCAGAATTCCCGAACTACGAGGGCGCCCAAAGGCGCCCTGTTTCATGGTCGCCCGAACGGGCGCGAGCGGCTAGGGTACTGAAGATGTTGTACCCCGTGCACGGCCAAGACGGCCGACCTTCGGCCGCCAAACGGACTCGAATCAAGCAGTTCCGGCGCCCGCGGGCGTAAGTCGCGGGTGGGGGACGATCCCCTACGCACTGCTATAATGACAACTCGTCTCCATGTCCCCGCAGCGTCTGATCCATTCCACTACAGTGCTGTGCGTCCGCCGCAATGGCCAGGTTGTCATGGCCGGCGATGGCCAGGTTACTCTAGGTGAAGGGGTTATAAAACATTCGGCGAAGAAGATCCGGCGCCTTTATCAAGATAAGATTCTGGCCGGCTTTGCCGGTTCGACGGCCGACGCCTTTTCGCTCTTCAGCCGCTTTGAAGGGAAGCTGGAGCAGTATCACGGCAATATCGGTCGCGCGGCCGTGGAGCTGGCCAAGGAGTGGCGAACCGACAAGTTTCTCCGGCATCTGGAAGCCCTGCTCCTGGTCTCTGATCAGCAACAGACATTTCTGCTGAGCGGGCAGGGGGATGTCATAGAGCCGGATGGGGGTATTGCGGCCATCGGGAGCGGCGGACCATACGCCCAGGCAGCCGCCCAGGCGCTTGCCGAGCACACGCAGCTTTCCGCCCGTCACATTGCGGAAGAGGCCATGAAGATCGCCGGCAGGATGTGCATCTACACGAATGAGAAGGTAACCATCGAGGAGCTCTGAGAAGGGGAACTGGGCTCTGAAGTCTGCGGGGCTGGAAGACCAGAAAGCAAAAGACGCGATTGACATGGCCATTTATTTACCCTCGACCGCCGAAGAAGAACAGCTAGGGCTTGATGAGCTGACACCGCGGGAAATTGTCGCTGAATTGGACAAGCACGTCATCGGCCAGAAGGACGCCAAGCGCGCCGTTGCCATCGCACTGCGCAACCGCATGCGGCGACAAAAGCTGCCGTCTGATCTGGCCGAGGAAGTCATCCCCAAAAACATCATCATGATTGGACCGACAGGAGTCGGCAAAACCGAGATTGCCCGGCGGCTTGCGAAGCTGGCGAGCTCTCCCTTTCTGAAAGTCGAAGCCTCAAAGTTCACCGAGGTGGGATATGTGGGGCGCGATGTCGAATCCATGGTCCGTGATTTGGTGGAGATCGCGATCGACAATATTCGCGCGGAAAAGCTGGAAGATGTAGCTGACCGGGCGGAACTGAATGCCGAAGAGCGGCTGCTGGATATCCTGCTTCCGCCCGCCGCGCCCGCCCATCCCGAGCCGGGATTCGCCCTCGAAGCTTCCACCGGGGATTCCCACTCCCGCACCCGCGAGAAGCTGCGCCAGCAGTTGCGCGAAGGTAAACTCGACGAGCGCACGGTCGAAATCGAGGTTCGCGAGAAGAATTTCCCGTCCTTTGAAATCATCTCCAACCAGGGGGTTGAGGAGATGGATGTCAACATCAAGGACATGCTGCCCAATATCTTCGGCCAGCGCACCAAGAAGCGAAAAATGACGGTGAACGAGGCGCTGGAATACCTGATTCAGGAAGAGGAGCAGCGACTGATTGACATGGACCAGGTCACGCGTATGGCCATTGACCGCGTGGAAGATGCCGGCATCATCTTTCTCGACGAGATTGACAAGATCGCTGGCCGCGAAGGCGGGCATGGGCCCGATGTTTCCCGCGAAGGCGTACAGCGCGACATTCTGCCGATTGTCGAGGGGACTACGGTCAACACCCGCTACGGTATGGTGCGCACGGATCACATTCTGTTTATCGCCGCCGGGGCCTTCCACGTTTCGAAGCCGAGCGACCTGATACCGGAACTGCAGGGTCGTTTTCCCATTCGGGTGGAATTGCAGTCGCTGACCATGGAGGATTTCATACGCATCCTGACCGAACCCAAATCCTCGCTGGTCAAGCAATACACGGCGCTCCTTGAAACCGAAGGCGTGAAGCTCGAGTTCACGCGCGAGGCGCTCGAGGAAGTCGCCCGCTTCGCGTTTCGGGTGAATGAAGGCACGGAAAATATCGGCGCCCGCCGCCTGC
Organism: Acidobacteriota bacterium; assembly: GCA_019241535.1. Classification (GTDB taxonomy): domain Bacteria; phylum Acidobacteriota; class Terriglobia; order Terriglobales; family Acidobacteriaceae; genus Gp1-AA145. The sequence continues at coordinate 4,156 of JAFAWX010000184.1, forward strand.
ACACAATCATGGAGCGGGTGCTCGACGACATCAGCTTCTCCGCTCCTGACAAGAAGGGGGAACAGTTCACGGTAGACTCCGACTACGTGCGCAACATGCTTGCCAATATCGTCAAAGATCAGGACCTCAGCCGATATATTCTGTAGCAGCCCGTCCGAAGATGATGTGCTGCCCGTGACCGCATTCTGAACCGTCCCCTATGCATGCCCCCGATCTTCAGCTGAATGAAGTCGAAGCCCGTGTCCTCGGGTCGTTGGTGGAAAAAGACATCACTACGCCTGACTACTATCCGCTGTCGCTCAATGCTTTGGTCAATGCCTGCAATCAGAAAAATAATCGCGACCCGACGATGACGCTCGATGAGGATTCCGTTCGCCAGGCTCTCAGCTCACTAGGCGAGAAGCGCCTGGCTGGCCCTGCGGGAGGAGCCGAGAGCCGGGTGGCCAAATATGAGCACCGCCTGCAGGAAGTCTTCAACTTTGACCGGCGAGAAATTGCCGTGCTCACCCTGCTCTTATTGCGCGGGCCGCAAACTCCCGGAGAACTGCGCGGACGCGCCGAGCGCATGTATCGCTTTGAAACTCTCGAGGACATTCAATCGACCCTGCGGCGGCTGATCGAGCGCGAGCCGCCCCTGGTCAGAATGCTCTCCCGCCAGCCGGGCACCAAGGAGTCGAGATTTATGCATCTGTTTTTTCCCGAGTCGCAGGCCGATATCGCTCCGCTTCCGCCGCGTCACCCTGGGTCACCTGATTCCGGGAACCTCGAGGAAAGGGTCGGCACACTTGAGGGCGAGGTATCTTTGCTAAGAAGACAGCTCGAAGAGCTTGGGCGCGAACTGCGCGAGTTCAAAAAGCTTTTCTAGGCGACAGGAAGAGACGTTTTCGGTACTCCCGCCGAGCCGACTCCGATCGGCGCTCGCGCTGTGCTTCCTAAAGCCCTCATTACTAAAGTCGAAACCTCGACGCATCTTCCGGAACAACCGCTTCCAAAGCGGGTTTAGATAACATGAGCTTGCGATGCGCGGCTTCAGTAAATACCGCACCTCAATGGTTTTCTGTCTGGCAGTCCTGTCGCTCGGGGTGTCGCAGCAGCTGAGCGCGCAGGTCACTTTGCTTCTTGAGGAACCCTATAGCTATGACGGCACCTTTGCCGGTACCGGCCATGCGGCGGTGTATTTATCGCGGGTTTGCGCCGATTCACCGACGGTTTTGCGCCGCTGTCAGCCGGGAGAACGGGGTGCGGTGATCAGTCGCTACCACGGCATTGCCGGCCGCGACTGGCTGGCCGTGCCTCTGATTGCTTATCTTTACGCCGTAGAGAACCCGGAAGATGTGCCCTTGTTTGCCGATTCCAGGCTGGTGGCTTTCTTGCGCCGGCAGTATCTTGACAGCTTACCGCTTCCGGCAGAAAAGACTGCGGGTTCTGAACCTCGCTATCAGCTCGCCGGATCAGCTTACGATCGCACGCTCTACGGCTTTCGCTTTTCAACCCGGCCGGAGCAGGATGATCAATTGATCGCGATCTTGAATGCTTCCCCGAACGCCGCTTCCTACGAGTTGCTGAAGAGTAACTGCGCCGATTTCGCCAAGCAGATTGTCAACTTTTACTATCCCCGGGCGGTGCATCGCAGCATTGTTGCCGACCTGGCAATAATGACGCCCAAGCAGGCGGCCAAATCTCTGGTGAGTTACAGTCGTCATCATCCGGAAGTGCAGCTGACCAGCTTTATCATCCCGCAGGTGCCGGGACTGAAGCGCAGCCGGCCCGTGCACGGTGTAATCGAGTCTCTGGTGTTTGCCAAGAAATACGTTACACCCGTGCTGCTCTTTCACCCCTTTGTGGTGGGAGCGGTGGAAGCGGCGTATTGGACGGGATGGCGCTTTGATCCTGCCCGAGGCGCGCTCATCTTTAATCCCGCGGAATCCGGGCTGGGGCTGGAGCGGCCGCTCACCGCAGCCGAACGCCGCGCCTACGCGAGCCAGCTGAACCGGATCAGGAAGGCGAGCGCGGAAGCGAGCGAAGTGGCCGACTGGCGAAAGCTCCAAAGCCGTGCGGCGCTTGAACTGGACAACCGCGGCCAGGCCTTCCGGGAAGTTCCTTTGGGCGGCCGTACGGTGCCGCTCGGTCTTTGCCGGGGCAACGCACTGCGGCTCGCTGCCCCGCCCGAGCTAGTCGAAGACCTTCTATTGACCCGGCTTGAGGTCGAGCTCAAACCGGCAAAGCCGATCAGAACCTCCGAAGAGCAAGTCGAAAGCGACTGGAAGTTGCTCGAAGCCGCCCGGGAGCAGAGCCGGGCGGCACTCAGCGCCGACGATAGCTTCTGAAAGTACGCTCGTCCTTCACTGTATTAGCCGTCCCCATCGCACACGGATCAGCGCGGCTCTCAACAGCCGGTGCGGGATCGACGGGTTCCATTAAGATAATAGGCGGAACGGTCAATGGACGATTCGTTACCCCTGAAGGAAGAGTCGCGCACCCCCTCCTCAAACATCACGGTTCTCCACCCGTCGCTTGAGGGCATACATGGCACGGTAGCCGTACCGCATCACACGGCGGGATTCTGGCAGCAGTGGCGGGCCTTCATCGGACCAGCGATTCTGGTCAGCGTCGGCTATATGGATCCGGGCAACTGGGGGACGGATCTTGCCGGGGGAGCGCAATTCAAATACGGGCTGCTCTGGGTTGTGGCCTTGGCAAGTGTCATGGCCATTTTCATGCAAGTGATTGCCTCGCGCCTGGGAGTGGTGACGGGAAGGGATCTGGCGCAATGCTGTCGCGACTGGTATCCGGAGTGGACGCGCTGGCCCAACTGGCTGCTCTGTGAGCTGGCAATCGCCGCCTGCGATCTGGCCGAGGTCCTCGGCAGTGCCGTCGCCCTCAATCTGATGTTTCACATCCCGCTTGTCTGGGCAGTCATCATTACCGGCCTCGACGTACTTTTGCTGCTGGCGCTACAGCGCTTCGGCATGCGGACGATCGAGGCCGTAGTTGTTCTGCTCATTGCCACGATTGCGGTCTGTTACTTCATCGAGATTTTCGTGCTGCCGCAGACCCGCCCCGAATTTCTTGAGATGGGCCGCGCCCTGGTGACCCCCGGCCTGGGGCAGCGGGGGATGATTTATGTGGCCATTGGGATGATCGGCGCCACCGTCATGCCGCACAATCTCTACCTGCACTCGGCCCTGGTGCAGAGCCGCAGGCTGCAGAAGGATGCCGATTCCATACGCAGCGCCATCCGCTTCAATACGCTCGATTCCACCCTGGCGCTGACCATGGCTTTTTTTGTCAATGCCGCCATTCTGGTGCTTGCCGCCATGGTCTTCCACGGAAAAAGCAGCGTGATTGTCGCCGGCGGCCGGGTCATCAGTTTTAGCGGCGCGAGCGACTGGATCCGTATCGCTTACCTGACGCTTGCTCCGCTGCTCGGCACATCTCTCGCCAGCACGTTATTTGTAATCGCGCTCCTTGCTAGCGGGCAAAGCAGCACCATAACCGGTACCCTCGCGGGACAGGTGGTGATGGAAGGGTTCATGCACTGGCGAGTGCAACCCTGGCTGCGCCGCCTGATCACCCGTACCCTGGCCATCGCTCCCGCGGTTCTCATAATCGCCTTGCGCGGGGACGCCAGCGTGAACGACCTGCTGACTCTCAGCCAGGTCGTCCTGGCGCTGCAGCTGCCATTCGCCATGTTTCCCCTGCTCGGCTTTACCACTTCCTCAACCAGGATGGGCAAGTGGAAGAACGGAAAATTTCTGATGATCGCCGGATGGGGAAGCGCCATTTTGATTACCGCGCTCGACCTGTGGGGTCTGCCGGACTCGATCGAAACTGCCTGGCACGTCATCAGCGGACGGTAAAGTGGGGAGGATTGCGATGTATCAAACCATCTTGCTGACGCTTGACGGTACTCCGACCGATCGCGCGATCATCGCTCATGTGAAGCAGCTGGCGAAATTGGCCCACAGCAGTGTCGTGCTGCTGCACGTCGCCGACGGCTGGGCGGCGCGGACCTACGGCCGCGACGCCGTCAGCCCGGAGATCACCGAGGATACCCGCTACCTTGAAGAGGTGCGTGGCGAATTCCAGATCGCCGGCATTCCCACAACCGCAGAGCTCGCTTATGGCGATCCCAGCCGCGAGATCATTCACTGGGTCGAGCAGAAGGGCTGCGACCTGGTGGCCATGAGCACCCACGGCCACCGCTTCCTTGCCGATCTGTTTCTCGGCACGACCGCGAGCCGAGTCCAGCACAGTATCAGGGTGCCCGTTCTTTTGCTGCGCGCCCGGTGAGCGGCGTTCTCGGAGTTCACGCAACCTCTCCCGAACGACTAAACTATTGCCAACACAAAACTGAACCGGAAGGCCAGTCATGAACAGCTTTCACACGCGTTCGACACTCGAGGTGGGCGGCCGCAAATACCAGATCGAGCGGCTCAATGTGCTCGATGAGCAGGGAATAGGGACCACGCGTTTGCCCTACTGCCTGCGCATTCTGCTGGAAAACCTGCTGCGCACCGAGGACGGGCGGAACGTAAAACCGGAGGATATCCACGCCCTGGCTTCCTGGACGGGAAAGAGCAAACCGCAGAAAGAAATCGCCTTTACCCCCGCCCGGGTGCTGATGCAGGACTTCACCGGCGTTCCGGCGGTTGTCGATCTCGCCTCGATGCGGGATGCCATGAACGCTCTCGGCGGCGATCCATCGCTGATCAATCCCCTGCAGCCGGCCGAACTGGTCATAGATCATTCCGTGCAGGTCGACGAGTTTGGAAAGCCGCAGGCGTTCGCCCTCAATGCCGAATTGGAGTTCCTGCGCAACCAGGAACGGTACGCCTTCCTGCGCTGGGGACAGAGCGCCTTTCGCAATCTGGCCATCGTGCCGCCCGCGACCGGAATCGTTCACCAGGTCAACCTGGAATATTTGGCGCGCGTGGTTTTTGTGAAGCAAGACGACGGCACGCACCTCGCCTACCCCGACACCCTGGTTGGCACGGATTCCCACACCACCATGATCAACGGCCTGGGAGTCCTCGGCTGGGGCGTGGGGGGGATTGAGGCTGAGGCGGCCATGCTGGGGCAACCGGTTTCGATGCTTATACCCCAGGTGGTTGGGGTGAAGTTAACCGGCAGGCTACAGGAAGGAGCGACGGCCACGGACCTGGTGCTCACGATTACCGAAATGCTGCGCAAACACGGGGTGGTGGGCAAGTTCGTCGAGTATTTCGGGCCCGGGCTGGCCGAGTTGCCGCTTGCCGACCGTGCGACCATCGGCAACATGAGCCCGGAATACGGGGCCACATGCGGCTTATTTCCGATTGATCGCGAGACGCTCAACTATCTCCGCCTTACCGGACGTTCCGAAGAGCAGATTTCGCTGGTCGAGGCTTATTGTCGCGAGCAGGGCCTGTTCCATGACGAGCGAACGCCGCAAGCGGAATACTCCGAGCTGCTTTCGCTGGATCTTGAAAGCGTCGAGCCGAGTCTTGCCGGCCCCAAACGCCCGCAGGACCGGGTGCCGCTCTCAAAGACGAAAGAGTCGTTTGAAAAATCCCTGCCGTCGCTCATGAAGCCGTCAGAAGGCGCTACTGCAAGCGTCGCGGCCAACGGCCATCTGCGTCATGGGAGCGTGGTGATTGCCGCCATCACCAGCTGTACCAATACCTCGAACCCCTCGGTCATGTTGGCTGCGGGATTGCTGGCGAAAAAAGCAGTCGAGCGCGGACTCGAGGTTCCGGGGTGGGTTAAGACCTCGCTAGCGCCGGGCTCAAAAGTCGTGCGCGAGTATCTGGAGCGTGCCGGGCTGATGCCCTATCTTGAAAAACTGAAATTTCATCTCGTAGGCTATGGCTGCACAACCTGTATTGGCAATTCCGGGCCGTTGCCCGCGGCAATTTCAGATGAAATTGAAAACAAGAATCTGGTCGTCGCCTCGGTGCTTTCCGGAAACCGGAATTTCGAAGGACGCATAAACCCCGAGGTGCGCGCCAACTATCTCATGTCGCCGCCCCTCGTGGTCGCGTTTGCCATTGCCGGGCGCATCGATCTCGACCTGCGGCATGATCCGCTCGGCCACGGACGCGACGGCCGGCCCGTGTACCTGGCCGATGTCTGGCCTGCACAGCGGGAAGTGGATGAGGCGGTCGAGCGTTCGATTTCTTCCCGCATGTTTCAGGAAAGTTATGCGGACGTTTACCGCGGCGACGAACGCTGGCGGGCGCTGAAGGTCCCGGAGGGCGATACCTATGCCTGGGATGGCTCTTCGACCTACATCCAGCGCGCCCCTTACTTCGACAACATGTCGGCCAGCCCCGAGGCGTTGAGCGATCTCAAGAACGCGCGCGTGCTCGCCGTCCTTGGCGACAGCGTGACCACCGACCACATCTCTCCGGCCGGCTCGATCAAGAGAGACAGCCCGGCGGGAAAGTATCTGCTTGAGCGCGGCCTCAAGCCGGCCGAGTTCAACTCCTACGGTTCGCGTCGCGGTAACCACGAGGTCATGGTGCGTGGCACCTTCGCGAACGTCCGGTTGCGCAATAAGATGGTGCCCGGTCGGGAGGGCGGGTATACCCGCCACCTGCCGGACGGCAAGGAGATGACGATCTTTGACACCTCGGAAATCTATATCCGCCAAGGTGTGCCGCTCGTGATCATCGCCGGACGAGAGTACGGCTCGGGATCCTCGCGTGATTGGGCGGCCAAAGGACCCCGGCTGCTCGGGGTCCGGGCCGTAATTGCCGAAAGTTACGAGCGGATTCACCGGTCGAATCTGGTCGGCATGGGAATCCTGCCGCTTGAGTTTCTGCCGGGACAAACCGCCGATTCGCTCAGAATTACCGGGGAGGAGACGTTCGATGTGAGCGGAATTGCGTCGCTCGTCGAGAACTTCGGCCCGGGGAAGCGCGTCAAGGTGCGGGCGGCCGACGGGCAACGGGTGACAGAATTTGAAGCTCGAGTGCGCATCGACACTCCCCAGGAGGCGCTCTATTACGCCAACGGCGGCATCCTGCAATACGTGCTGCGGCAGTTGCTGGCCGGCAGGCCCCAGCCTGTGCCTGCCTGAACAGACCCTGCGCCCGGTGATACTCTGTTCGCCATCCGATGAAGGTCAAAGGACTGAAGCTGGGCCTGTGCTTATTTGCTTCAGGCTTGTGGGCAGGCTGCGGCAGTCCTGGGCCTCCGATGCCGCCCTCGCTTGAGCTCGCACGGCCGGTGAGGGACCTGCGCGCCACCCGCAAAGGCGACAGGGTTTATCTCAGCTGGTCGACGCCTTTTGAGACCACTGATAAGCAACGCATCCGCCATCCGGGGGTGACCGAGGTTTGCCGAAGCTTGACGGCGGCTGCGAACGACTGCGCGACAGAAGTAGCCAGATTGCCCGAGCTGCGAACGCCCGGGCGCAGGCCGCCGGACCAGCGCTCTCAAGCCAGCTATGCTGATCGGCTGACGCAAGACTTTCAGCGCACGAACCCGTTGTCTTTGGTGTGGTACGGCGTTCAAATTCAGAATTCCTACGGCAGGACTGCAGGGCTCTCGAATCGCGTTTCAGTGCCGGCCAGCCCCACCGTGCCGCCGCCCGATGATTTTCAGGCCCAGCTCGGTCGCGATGGAGTGAAGCTCACGTGGTCTGCGGTGAGTCTTCCGGCTGTTCCCGAACTGCGTTTTATCTATCGCGTGTACCGTCGCGAGGCCGGTGCCAAAACCGATCAAATAGCCGGGGAGCTCGAGGCCGCAGGGCAGTCTTCTCCCGAAATTCTCGACCGTAACTTCGAGTGGGAAAAGACCTACGACTACCGACTGACGGTTGTCACGCTGGTACCTGGCGGCACCGGACCGCAGCAATCGGTCGAAGGTGAAGACAGTCGCACCCGACGCGTGGTTGCCCACGACGTTTTTCCTCCTGAACCTCCGGCCGGACTTGCTGCCGCTTTTTCCGGACCGGACGAAAAGCCGTTCATCGATCTGGTCTGGACTGCAAACCAGGAACCGGATCTTGCCGGCTATAACATCTACCGCCGCGAGCCGGGTGGCGAGTTGCGAAAGCTAAACCCCGAACCGGTCACGGCACCGGCTTTTCGTGATTCGCAGGTAGCCATCGGGGGACGGTACCTTTATTCGGTATCGGCCGTCGATGTGCGAGGCAATGAGAGCGCTCGGTCGGAGGAGGCTGCCGAAGGCGCGCCTGCGCAATGAGCAGTCTATGTGATCCAGCTCCAGATCAGCGCGCCCGCGGCAGCGGTTACCGCAATGGTGGTCAGCCAGCCAAGCAGCTTCAGCACCCGGCTGTTCGAATGGTTCCCCATGATCTTGCGGTTGTTCACCGCCAGCATGATGATCAGCATCAGCGGCGGAGCAAGCAGGCCCATGATCACGGAGGCCCAGAACAGAGCCGCGATGGGATTAAATCCCAGCAGGCTGATGGCAATAGCGACGCCGGTCGAGAGGGCGATGACTCCATAGAACTCGGGGGCACCTCCCGGGGCGTTTCGCAAACCGTGGCGCCAGCCGAAGATTTCGGCCAAGGCGTGGGCCGGACCGGTCGTGAGGACGGGAACGGCCAGCGCTCCGGCCCCCAGAATGCCCAGGGCAAACAGCACACTTGCCGCGGACCCGGCGAGCGGGCGCAGTGCCTGTGCCGCCTCTGCTGCGGTCTCGATATTCGTGTGGCCGGCGCGAAACAGCGTCGCCGCCGTGCACAGGATCACGAAATACATGATCAGATTCGAGAAGAACATTCCTGTGTTCACATCCCAGGCTGCGGAACGCAACTTTTCTCTTGATTCCGGACTCGTACGGGAAACGATGCTCTCCCGTTCCAGCTTCTGGCTGGATTCCCAGAAATATAGGTAAGGTGACAACCTGGTACCGATCAGCGCCACCAGCATGGCCAGGTAGTCGCCCGTGAAGTGCGCCTTCGGCACAATGGTCGGCCAGATCAGCTCGCGCACCCCGGGTCTGGCCAGAAAGGCCGCGCCCACGTAAGCAAACAGTGCCAGCGCCAGGGTGCCAAAGATATTCTGCAACAACTCATAGGAGCCCCAACTCTGTAAAATGAGGATGAGCACGGCAATGCCGACAGTGATTCCGGTCACGGGAACGGGCAGGAAGACTCGCAGCGACGCCGCAATTGCCCCGATGTCGGCTCCCGCCTCAAGTATGTTGGCAACGAACAGGGTGCTCACGAGTGAATAAAGCAGCCAGCGCGGGTAATAGTCACGTACGACCCCGGCGATTCCTTTGCCCGTGACCAGGCTCAGCTTCGAACAGAGATAGATAGTGGCCGCCATCATGGGGAAGGTCACGGGAGCGGTCCACAGGAACGAAAACCCGAAGGCTGCGCCCGCCTTGGCATAAGTACCAACCGCGCAGGGATCGTCGTTTGCCGCACCGGTGATCAGGCCGGGGAGGAGCGAGCGGGCAAGGCCGCCGTAGCGGCGCAGCCGCGAAGGCGTTTTCTCCTCAAGTAGGGTTGGACCTGGATATGTTTTCGGATTGGCGTGCACGAATCCTTTCTCGCCGCGCATCCTACTGGTTTTGACAAAGATTCTCGTGGCCTAGGATGCTTGCAGAAGAATGTCGTTTGTATGCTGCTCCCGGATCCTGATGATCCCGTCTTGAAACCGGCGGCAGCTGAAAGCGTACTGCGTCGAACATTCACACATGCGATATTGCCGTTTCGAGCGCGCCGGCGAGCAGCATTTTGGCCTGGTGGAGACTACTGCCGGCCGTCTGACGATCACGCGCATGGCTGAGATCCCGCCATCCGGCGGCGCCATACCGGATCTGAGCCGGGGCCCGGACTGTCGCATACCTGTCGAAGATGTCACACTTGTCGCCCCCGTCGCCCCCTCGAAGATTGTCTGCGTGGGGAGGAATTACCGCGAGCACGCGAGCGAACTAGGACATGCGGTGCCCCGGGAGCCGTTGATTTTCCTGAAGCCACCCTCTGCGCTGCTCAATCCGGGAGCATCGATCGTGCGGCCGCGCATGTCAAGTCGCGTTGACTACGAGGGAGAGCTGGGCGTTGTCATCGGCCGGCAGTGCGGTCATATCCTGCCCGATGAGGACGTGCGACCTTACATACTAGGTTACACCTGCGTGAATGACGTGACCGCGCGAGATCTGCAGGATAAAGACGGGCAGTGGACGCGAGCCAAGGGGTTTGACAGCTTCTGTCCCGCAGGCCCCATGGTTACTGACGAGCTCGACCCATGGGCCGGGATCGAAGTTCGTACCCGGGTGAACGGTGAGACCTGCCAGCAGGGCAACACGCGGGATTTCATCTTCCCGCTCGACGTGGTAATCCGGCATATTGCCGAGGTCATGACCCTTGTGCCGGGAGATCTGATCGCTACGGGAACCCCGAAAGGAGTGGGCCCGCTTCGAGCCGGGGACTTGGTCGAGGTAGCGATCGATAAGATAGGTATCCTTGTGAACCCGGTTTCAGACGGATAAGCGTCACGTGCCTGGCGCGAGCAGCCGGGAACTGTTTAATGGGAGCTACCTTGTTGCCCGAGGAAAACCTGTCCAACGAGTCCGCTCATGCTGAGGATCGGAGTCTGGCGGGCGTGTAGATCCTTCATCACACTCTCCGAGACACTCGTGCGAACTGAGTTGTACAGGTCAGCCGCAGAGATCATCCCCCGGGTTTTCCGGAGAGCTTCAATGAGAAAGTGTATGAAGTACCCGTTTTGAAATTTTTCCGACTCATAGCTATTTTCCTCGGTATTGCAGGAGGTAATGACAACCCTGGTCCTTTCCCGCAGCAACGTCACAGTTTCATTTACCGTGCTGACGAACTGACCCAGTGTTATGGCGCCGGCGTGCGAGGTGTCGACAAGAAGCATGAGTCTTTGCGCCTTCAGGCGCGAACGAACGAAGTTGGAAAACTCGCTCATCGAAATCCCGGTCGCGTACAAGCTGTCTTGATCGGAAAGATCCACGTCCGTAGGTAGAAAGTAACTTTCAGCTGCTAAGTCCATGGAACGGGGAGATCCATGAGAAGCCAGATAAATCACGACAAGGTCATCGGGCCCCGCGGTTCTCGCCAGCCAATTCAGCTGCCTGCGGAGTTCGTTGAAAGTTGCCCGCGAATCGAGGAGAACGCGAACATGCGCTGAAGGGAACTTACCGATTTGGGGATCTGTCAGAACTTCGGCGAAGTCCATTGCATCTTTCGAGGCATAGCGGAGCGGAGGGACTCGAGAATTGGTAAATCTTCCGATACCCACCACCAACGCCCACTTTTCGCGCAGGGGCATAACGGGAGCAGCGGTTTCCGCGGTTGTTTCTGGTCTCTGCTGTGAGCGAACGGGCCTGAAATAGAAAATCTCAATCACGCTAGTTGAGATGAAGGGTGACTGCCGCTCGTCGGAGGCTTCGACTACGCCAATAGCTGTATCTTTGAAGACCTGTTCGAGCGACAGTCCGGGCTGCCTGATGGCACGAAGCAGTTGCTCTGTGTAAAGACTGTTAGCGGCACGGGGATTGTCGGATGCGGTCTCGCCAGGTGCTGCTGCGTAAGCAATCAGAGTGCCTCGCGGCCCGGACATCGTGGCCAGTCCTGCGCGTCCGAAGCCTTTTGCCGAAATGAATGGATTGTTGCGGCAGGCGTCTAATATCAATATTTTGAGCGTGGCGCCCTTGTCGGCTAGCGCATCCAGGATTTGGTTGGCGGGCAGACTGTGATACTTGGCCTCGGTGCTGTTTTTGGCATCGAAATCAACCGGCAGCAGATAGTTCTCGCCGGCAATTTCCATTCCGTGCCCGGAGTAATAGAAAAGAGCGACATCGCCCTGCGCAATTTTTTCCATGAATTCGGCGATCGCCTCTTCCATCTTCTCGCGATCCAGGTTTAAGCGAAGAAGCACCTGAAAGCCCGAGTCGGTGAGCGAGTCCCGCATAGCTCTGGCGTCATTAACAGGATTAGCGAGGGTTTCCAAATGTGTGTACGTATTATTGCCAATCACCAAAGCGAGGCGTTTTCGGGTGTCGTGTCCCTGCGCACACGCCACGTTCTGTCTCGATAAGCATGAGAAAAACAGAAACAGACTTAATAAGATCGTGATCTTATGATTCATAGAAAGCACTCCAATCACCGGGCAGGAGCGACTCGCTAGCCAGGGCTAGCGAGTGTCTTCATTGGATTTGCGGAACCATCCCATTTCTCAATGCTTCACGCAGGCGGCGTGCCGGGCCATAATCCTGCGGCAACCCTTCAAGACGTAAGTACGCCTCCCACCGCCAGCGACGTGCTCCTTGTGCCGCCAACCAGGCAGCTTGCGCAGTCTGCCGCATCTCGGGCGGCAACTGTTCATCGATCAAAGCAGAAGGAAACCGAGGCAGTTCAGCGTCGGTGACCACCATGAATTGGGCATCAAACTTGGCCGACGCGTCCGAGAGCTCAAGAGAATACATTCCCGGCTGAAGGCTTACTGGGTTGTTATCAATTTGCCGGTCGCTCAAAGACTTCAGTTCAAGCACCGTCTGGGCACCTTCCTCGCGCGTAATCACCAACTGAAAAGGGCTCAACCCTCCCTGCCAGCTCAGGGCGAGATTTCTCGAGCCGCCGACAATGGCCTGCAGCCGTCCCTCGAGCATTTTCACGCCTAAGTCCATTTGCGTGGCGGGGTTCGCACCACCTCTCGTGTGAGTTTTGGCTACGCCCTTTTCTTCTATGAATGTCAGGCCTCGGCCGATTTGGGCGATGATCTCCGCAAATACGGCTGCCGAAGCTCCTTTTTGGCCCTCCGAATCGGAAACCGTAAAGGGCCCACGGGCGTCACAATGGGGCTCGGTAGTGTTCGAAGCACAAATTCTAACCACCTTGCCATCAGGACCAAGCAGCAGCCGGATGTACCCATTCGCACGCTTGACCAGAATTTTGTCACCGGGCAAGACCGGCATGTAGTAGGTCAAAGGAATGGTTTGACCATTTCTGAACAACTCGTAATCCTCCGGCGCCCCGGGGAAGCTGTCGATGCGCGGAAATTCCGTAGCGGCCCAGCAGGCAGTTGAAATCAACAGGAGCCAGACTGCCATATAGATCCTTGAGGCAGTTGTACACATGGCAATTTATTCCTTCAACTTAAAACCTTCACGAGCCGCGTCGAGGAAGTTATGCACCCAGATGGCGAGCAGGGGCAAGGCGAAATTCAGCCACTGTCCAGATTTGAAAAGTTCGAAACTCACAAATCCGCTTAGAAATAGGACTACCAGAGCCGACAGCAGCATAGCCCAGAGATGATGGATCCATGCAAAGAAGGCTGCCACGATGACAATCCCGGCCGCGCCGAGCAGGAATTCAACGAATCTCGTTTTCGGCTGGATCTGTCCATACTGGGTGAGGGAGTGTATGGAGTTGATGATGATTAACGCGCCCGGCATTCGGCCGAGCGGGGTCTCATAGAAATCGCGTCCATCCTCGTAACTTCCGCCTATGACCACTACCCGATCCTCAACATTGGCCGGATCCCTCGGCGGATTCTTTCCTACTACTTCCATCGCCCGCACACGATCGTAGATTTCGAAGTTGACTTGGCCCCTTTGGTTTACCGCCTGAGGAGCATTCGGTTCCCATCGCATGGCATAGACGATGCGCTGTCCTACATCGTCCGCTTCGCCGTTCGCCGCGCTGATTTCTAAACGGGGTGATTTCCCGGTTTGGCTTTCCAGTACATAGGAGTGATTGGCGATCTTGCTGCTCGCATACCCCCGCTTAGGGTCACAGTCCGTGCAGCTTTTCGGCTTCAGGTAGGAATTCAGCCACGAGTCCAGGTTCTCCTGAGGGTGGAAAATCAGGGAAGCAGCCCGCAACTGAACCGACGGAGTAATCGTCGGCATTCCACTTCTGCAGCCCGGCTCCCACAATCTCCAACTACGCACCACCCCGTCCGGATCGATGGAAAAAAAATCCGTAGCCCAGTAAACGTTTGGAGGGAGGGGAAGACGTGGATTTTCAAAAAACGAACTTCGTTCAATGCTGCAAGCAGCCGGAGAGTTTTGCCTTTCATTCTGAAAAGCCCGCAGCAGGACAACCGGCGTGGTTTCAGGTCCCCCCACCGCCGCGGCACCGCCAGCACAGTCAGGCGGAACTTGGCCGCCCAGGTATCTAGCGAGCCCACAATCGCCTGCTGGCGTCGTACCTCCGCCTGCATCCCGATCCATCGATCGGAGTGAGTTCGACAGATCGATATCCACGATCACCATGCGAGCCTTGCCGCGCGTCGCCCAGCGAATCATTTCCAGGATCTTGTTGCGAGGCGTATAGAAGGGCTCGTTCCATTGTTCATAGGTTTCATCATCCACATCGAGAAAGGTGTAGCCCACGGCGAGCTCAGGTCTAGGTAAGTGACCCATATTTGCATAGACCCGGATCATTGCATCCATGGCGAAATTGTTCAGCGACTGGCCGATCGGCAATCGCTCGGCCCAGGGCCGGCCGAAAAATGGCAACAACAGTAAAATTTCAATGGCAAGGCCCCAGAGGACATTGCTTTTAAACCGAGAACAAAATCCTTTGGCAGCTCTGGGAAGTGGATGCGGCATTGCGCGGCATTATACGATCACCTGCTCCG
>JAFAWX010000072.1 GCA_019241535.1 Acidobacteriota bacterium
TCCCTCATTTGCTATAAGAGAGCGATGCGCCCAAAGGGCTACGCAATCCGGCCTGCACACGTCAAGTGGCTCCTCGATTCTGACCCCGCCATACGGTGGCAGGTCATGCGGGACCTTACCGATGAAGACGCCGACAGAATTGCGGCCGAGCGGTCGCGGGTCGCCACCGAAGGTTGGGGGGCCAAACTCCTCTCCCTGCAATCCGCGGCTGGCTATTGGGGTGGGCGGCAGGCGGACCCAGGCCTGCTTCTTACCCTCTACAGTCTCGTCGTTTTGATGGACCTCGGTCTTGAGCCCACCAGCGAGCAGGCCCGCAAAATGATTGGCCGCGTCGACACGCGACTCGTGTTTAAGCCGCTCAACAACCGTCCTTTCCTTCATGGGGAAACCGAGCCCTGCATTAACGGCAGAATCCTCGCCCTTGGGGCGTATTTCAAACGACCAAACCACGCACTGGCCGGTAAACTTCTGCGCGAGCAGCTCGAAGATGGGGGCTGGAACTGCGAGGCGGTTGAACCTTCAGCAAAACGTCCGCTAAGCCGGCGCTCTTCGTTCCATACCACGATTTGCGTTCTCGAAGGGCTCTTAGCATACGAACGAGCCGGTCGGAAATCGGCGGCCATCACTAAGGCCCGCCACAAAGGCGAAAATTATCTGCTCAAGCGGCGCATGTTCCGCTCGCTTCGCACCGGAGAGGTCATCGATAAACGTTGGCTCCGTTTCTCGTTCCCCACGTTCTGGCACTACGACGTCTTGCGGGGGCTGGATTATCTTCGCAATGCGGGAATTAAGCCCGACCGCCGAGTGAGCGAGGCCATTGAGATCGTGATCGAGCGCCGCCACCAGAACGGCCGCTGGCCGCTCAATGTTCTTTATGATGAACATATCCCATTGGAAATGGAGACCACTATTGGCAGTGCGAGTCGTTGGAACACACTGCGGGCACTCCGAGTCCTGCGTTGGTACAACAATTCAACCGGGTCCTTATGACCTCGGTGCTTCGGGAACTCGATGCCTGCGCTGTTCGATAGCACAGGCGTGTCCGTCGCGATCACGTAGTAGTCAATCGGATCGACGAGACTCATACCGAGTAGTTCGGGTGGGAATACCTTGCCCACCTCTAGTTGAGGTCTGCACCTGCATGAGTAAAAGTGATCTCGTTCTTATCGACCTGGCTCTCGAAGCAGATACGGTACATAAAGTTTTACCGGCATCACATCAAAGAACACCAAAACTGTGGGATCCAATTCTGAAATAAGCCGGCGGATCGTTGATTTCATCGGCCGTCCTAAAAGTATCTGGTGCAGTTTCAGCAATTCCCAGCGAGCTGCGACGAATTGCACACTGCCTTCATTATCTGGATGACCACAGAGTCGGGATCTGCGTCCTGGTCATTGGTAAGCACAACCACGGCGAAGCCGCTGTCGAGGAAAACCGCAGTCTCTGCGGTGAATCCGCCAATTTGCCCGTTATGCCAGATAATCGGTCGATTGTTGAAACTCCAAAGTGCGAGTCCAAACCCGTACGAACCGCCTCCCGGAATTTGAAATCCGTTGGAAGTCGTCATGTCTTTGAAAGACGCGGGAGATACAACCTTGCCGTTGATTAGAGCGTTATCCCATAGAACCAGATCATAAACGTTGGAACTTAGCGCTCCAGCCGCGAATGCGGCGGAACGATCCCAAGCAATAGCCGGAACCAGACCTGACCCCTGATTGGCGTAGCCAGTTGCAGCGTTACCCGCGGGGGGAAGGGAGTAGTAGGTACTAGTCAGACCTAGGGGCTGAAAGATCTGTTGCGCGATGTAAGCCGAGAAAGACTGGCCGGTCAGCTTTTCGATGATCGTGCCCAAGGCAAAGAAATTGCTGTTCGAATATGAATATTGGGTGCCCGGCTGGAACAGTAATGGCACTTGGCTCACCGCCGTCAACACTGTCGATTCTGCCACGCCATATTTAATCCAATTGCCGAGCTGAGGGAAATTGGTGAAATCTGCTAGCCCTGACGTGTGCGTCAGCATCATGCGAAGGGTGATAGTTGACGGAAAGTTGTATTCAGGCAGATAACTTGCGACGGAATCGTCGACGTGCAATTGTCCCTGCTCTTGCAACTTCATGATCAAGGCCGCCGTAAATTGCTTCGTGATGGAGCCGATTTCAAATATGAGGTCAGGCTGCGTTGCCTGCCCCGTGGTCAGATCTGAGATGCCGTACCCGTTGACGTACAGCATCGTGCCATTCTTCGCGAGAGCTACCGTCATTGCTGGTACGCCCTGTTGTCGCATTGCGGCCTGCGCTAGCTGGTCTATGGTGCTGCCCAGTGACCCGGGCGGTTGTGAGGCCGTGGGACTCGAGCCTCCACAACCGGCGGTAAGAGCGAACCAGATCGAGACCAGAAAACGCGAAGCACGCAACCGCACACAGCGTCGCATATCCTACCCCGGCGTATTACGCAGTTGTGCAGTTTAGATCTGCTATGGCGGAATAAGCAAATAATCCAGGTTCTGATCAGCCCTGATCACAGCTTCGAAAAATAGCCCCTCATTTGCATGTCGACGAAGCCTCGGCGTCTCGATCGTCGCTTATCGAACTTGCCGACACGCTGGATTTACTCGTACGCGGCCTACCGACTTTTGCGGACGATCTAGGGCCACGACTGGAGTTTCTCAGGGTACCCAGAAGCGTGCAACAAAAAGGGCTCTGTGCTGGGAAACGGTTCAAGGTTCGAAAAGAGTATATACTTCCCGCGCTCAGAACAAAACGTTCCGGCCAGGAGGAGTCATCTATGTTGGGAGATGTGCTAGGCGAAAGCAAAGGCAGACGAATTGTCCGACGGGTCCTGTCGAGTGACCCGCTTAAGGTGGAGGTTTCATTTGAAGACACGGGCACCATGTTGGGTGTTGATGTCAATGGTATGGGAACGTATACATCGGAAGCCCGGCCGGATGGTTCTCTCTATGGCGAAGGCCAAGGGGCAATGATTACGGCCGATGGCGAACCAATTATGTGGAAAGGCTCGGGCGCAGGCAAGCTCCTAGCCGGCGGGGCAGTCAGCTACCGCGGAATACTGTACTATCGAACGCCTTCGCAGAAGCTGGCGCGTCTAAATAATGCCTGCGGGGTATTTGAATATGAGGTGGACGCCGCAGGCAACACGACCTCGAAAGTGTGGCAGTGGAAGTAGGCGCCGGGCGACCGCGCCGAAGTCAAAGACCGGCGTGCGAAACTACGAAGACGCGAAAAACACTTAGGTCATCAGCGATCGACCACTTCGGCCAATGCAGAAGAACATCGAAGTCATAAGTCAATGGACGGAATCCGCTCAATACTGGGAAAAGCACCGCAAGATTATCCGCCATATGTTTGCACCGGTCACTCAGGCTCTAATGAAGGCCGCAGCGATTACCAGACGCGGCGCTTTCCTGGATCTAGCCACTGGTCCGGGTGAACCAGCCTTGAGCATCGCCGAGCTGATTGGATCTGAAGGCACAGTGGTGGGCACAGATCCAGTTGCGGAAATGGTGGAAGCTGCTCGTCGAGAGGGCGAGCGCCGGGGACTTCACAATGCCACTTTCGAAGTAGCATTCGCGGAAAATCTACCTTTTCCCGCCAATTCTTTCGATGCCGTAGTGAGCCGTTTCGGGGTTATGTTTTTCGCATCTCCCGCGGATGCACTTCGTGAGTGCTTGAGGGTACTCAAGCCCGGTGGGAGGATCGCGATGGCTGTGTGGCATTTCGTCGAGAAGAATCCCTTCCACTATACAGTGGCCCAAGTGCTCGAAAGGTACGTCGATTCACCTCCACCAGCTCCGGATTCGCCAGACGCGTTTCGTTTTGCAAGTCCGGGCAAGTTGCAGGCGGTTCTCTCAGCGGCCGGCGCTGCTGCGACATCCGAACGCCTGTTGCGGTTCTCCATAGAAGCCCCGATTTCGGTCGAGAGTTTTTGGACGTTAAGATCCGAAATGTCAGAAAAACTTCGCAGAAAGATCGCCGCTCTGTCTAAACAGCAAATTTCAGCACTGAAACATGAGGTCCTCGAATCCCTCAAGACGTACTCGTCCGAACAGGGCATTAGTTTTCCCGCTGAGGTCCTCATCGTGAGTGGGCGGAAGGAGCGTGCGCACGAACTCAACCGGGAGCAATTATCGTCGGGCGGCACCCTGTAAATTCTTGGCTCGGAAACGGTATTCGAAAAAATGCGGCTCTCCATGCCATGGTAGCTAGCGCCCTCACGGCTATAAACGAAAGGCGCGTTCTGAGCTTAACGGCAGAGTTTGTCCTTGATCCAGGTGACAGTTACGCCGCTCCGGAGCACGGACATCAGTTGGGGATTATCCGGAGTATGCGCCCACCCGAAAAGCAAGACTATGCCGTCTAAGCGCTTCGGCAGTCAACCAATCAGGACCTAATTAGAAACTCTGTTCGCCTCATGATGGTCAATACTGATCACTCTTGTGATTTTCCAGACGCCTTCTTTGTACCGCCAGACATGAATGAACTTTGCCTCTCCCACGATGCCATGATCCTGCTGCCAAGGGTGGAGGAAACGATGAACTCCGATCTCAACAGCACCATACCCCGGCAAGGGATAAACTTCGAGCGTTCCGGGCACCAACTCCCGTTTCACCTTTCCGCAAAGATTGTTCTTGATAGCATTCACGATTTGCTCGCCGCCCACCATCAGCCCGTTTTTGTCATGGTAAAACTCTGCGTCAGAGGCCCAAAACGAGGACTCGGTTTTCATGTCGCATCGATCGATTGCATCGAAGACTTGCGTATCCAGTCGTGAGATCGTTTGAAAGAGCTCGCCTGATGGGGGCGTCTTAGAAGCGGGTACGGCGTCCTGAGCGGGGGTTGATTGCGCAGACGCCTGAATGGATGGCGTAATGGAGCATACGATCAGCAGCCAGGTAGCGAGTCGGTTTCGCAAGCAATTGCCTCCTGGGTGTCCAATATCTGATAACCACTACGTCAGGACATTCGAAAATGTTCCATCTGAAGACCGATTCCGTGTGCTCGTGACTGGGCCGCGAAGTCAGAGCCGAAATCGAAGAAATGTTCAGACCAATCCCTTATTATCAATGGGGCTTAAATGTCTTGCCCGTCTCAAGTAGCGTCTTCAAGCGCGAAAGAATACGTGGCCACCCATCGGAGGAGAGAACATAGGTTGGGTCGTTCTCAGCCCATTCGTCATGGGTTACGGTCACTTTGGTGGCTTCGGTTTCAGGCTCAAGTTCGACGGTTACGCGTGATGGCTTGTCATTTTGGCCCATCAAGAATGTGTACTGAAAAATTTTATGTGGCTCAAAGCGCAGGACCTTCCCTCGCACGTAGTTCACGGGCTTGCCATCGGGTCCCGTGCCCACCCAAGCCAGCGTACCCCCCGGTTTAAATTCCGCCTGAAGCTCAGCGCCTGAGAAGATGATTCGGTTCGACTCCTGGGAGACAAAGCCTTCCCACACTTTCTCCGCCGTTGCGGCAATATAGAACACATAACTAAGTGGTGATTGATGGGCCATAATCCCTCGGCCGTTGCTGCGCCATGCTTTCGACGGTAAGAACCAGAGCCAGTGCTGCCATCGCTTTTGCGTTGCTCGTATCCCGCGAAGCGAGATGATTTCCGAGGCTATACGAACCCTGCCGCGTGCAAATCGGTCTACCTGACTGTGCAATTCTTTCGCCCGGTGTCGGCCACACTCGCAATAAGCCATTTCCCGTCGGTGCGAACTAGGTTAAACAGGTCCGTTCCACAGTGGTCGACTTTGCCATCCACCAGAAACTGGAAGGGAGCCCACACTACCGCAAGATCATGATCGATCCGCACTAGCGGATCATGAATTCGCTCCAAAATGTGTGTTGTTCCAGGCCGTCCTACGCGGTCCGCGAAGTCCTCAAACGTCATCTGAGTCGGCTTGCCCTCCCGCATAAGTACCATCGTCCCGCCAGTTAACAAGGGTCTACGGATGGCCGCCCCGTCACGTTTCGCCATGCCGTCGAAGAATGCCATGACCGGCGCCAAGACCGCCTGCTGCTCCGCTGCTGCCCCATGCAGAGAAGAAATTAAAAGAGCGGTGACTGTTGCACCAGCAAGAAAGAGCGCGAAGCGCAATCGACAAAAACGTTTCATGACGGGAATTTTAACCTAAGCAAATATTGTATTTTTAGATTGCACTTGAATCAGCCACTCGAAGTTTAGTCCGCTGGGCGGGCACGAGTATTTTGACCAGAGGTTCCTGTACACTCCCCACTGCGGGCCAACTTCGCCTCTCTTCTGAACAGGGTGGCGAAAACCTAATCGCGTGCCATCGCGACATGATTGCAGCCGGCTCAGGCTTTGGCAATTCGTATTGCGTGACGACGTAGTCTGGGACGCATGAAAGCTGAGACATGCGTCGATTCACTACCTAAGCACTTTCGAAACGTTTTTTGGGGTGGAGAAACTTCCAACGCTCCAACTTAGGCCTTGCTTGCCTGTGCCTGCGCTTTTTGGTTTTTATAGGCCTCTGCCGAGGGAAGTTCGATGAGGAAGCTCGCTCCTCCTTCGGGGCGATTGCGGCAGGTAATTTTGCCCCCATGCTCCTGGATGATGCCATAGCACATACTTAATCCCAGACCCCTTCCTTGCCCGACTGGGCGCGTAGTGTAAAAGGGGTCGAATACTCTCGCCGGATCGGCCATTCCCGGTCCATTATCGAAAAACTGGACGGTTACATGCAGGGCACTGGCCCCGGTGGTCACCGTCAGGAGGCCATCCCGCTGATCTGCCATGGCGTGAGATGCATTACTGATGATGTGGTTGAAGACCTGCAGCAGCTGGTTGGCATCGCCGTGCACCGGGCGAACGGAGCTGCCCAGGTTGGAACAGACGCGCACGTTGGCCGCATGTGTCTGAGGCTGGCAAAGCTTCAGGGCTGTCTCGATAACGACATTCACGTCGACGTCGGACTTTGCCGAAGGCGTCTGCCTGGCAAAGCTTAATAGGCTGCCTACGAGAGTGCGAATTCGCTGCACCTGCAGGGAGATCTTGTCTGTGAGCGACCGCTGTTCCGCGCTGAGCTCGGTGGTTGAGAGCAGCTCGGAGAACCCCAGCATGGCAGTCAACGGGTTATTGAGCTCATGGGCCGCTCCTCCCACGAGCTGCCCAAGCGACGCTAGTTTTTCCGATTGTACGAGCTGTGACTGGAGGAGCTGCAGGTCTTCTAATGCCTGCCGGGACGAACGCAGTGAACGGATTAGCTCGATATCCAAAAAGTGTTGCTTCAAGAAAACCATGCCGCCCATCAGCACCATGGCGGCCAATGTCACCAGCATTCGAAAGGCGCGCACGGAGGAGGGAAGACCCGGCTCGAAGTAGGAAACCCACGCAAACGTGGGCAGGGAGAAAACCGCCAACATGCCCAGCCGCGCCGTCCACACTCCTCGCGGCAGAGATTTCGCGGCCTCCAATTTGTGGAGGGGGGCGTTCAGCGCCAGCAGCCCAGGCAGTCCCATCCACGCCATGGAAGTGATCAGGGGAAGATCGTACAGGCTGCCCGAGTAGTAGGTATTGCGGGCAACCGCCCAATTGGCCACGTAGGAGCTTGAGGAATAGAGAAGGCTCGCTCCGAACCAGTGAGCGTAAACGACCTTCCATGGCCCCGAACTGCGCCGCCATAGCAAGCCCAAGCCTCCCAGCAACGCGAGTTTTTCCGCCAGATAAGCCTGGTTCAAGTTGTGGTTGTACGCAAGTTCGTCGGCGAAAACATACTGCCAAGGAATGACGGTGTAGACATAGACGAAAAGCCACCACAACAATAGGAGCGCGAAATCCAGAGATCCAAGCCGCAGTTCACGCTCCTCCTGTCTAACGTCAGGCCGAAGCGCCAGGGCGGCCATCATTGGCACGATGTGGAGGAACAGGATGACGTCGCCAGTGAACAGATTCGGCACCTCCTGTTGCTTGAGAACTTCAATGTAAGTCCAGAGCAACTGGTAGGTTAGCCAAGAGGTAAAGCCGAGAGCCATAAGCAGCCAGAAAAGGCGTGAGCGGCCCGAAGTCCGCACGATGTGGGGAACGCAGGAGAGCGCCGCCACTAGCAAGAGTGCCGACTGGAGCAGATCACTGAAGGCCGTTAGCGCAAAGGTTCGCGCCGGAAGGAAAACTGACGCTGCGCTCTGGGCAAGAACCAGACACACTAGTACCAGGCCCCAGGTTTTCAGGCGCGCGGACATGACGTGGATACTAATTCTAGATTGACCTTGTGCCGGCAATCAGTTACGCCAGTAACCATCGATCGATACCCGCAACCACTGGGCGACGTTCGGCTCATCCTGTGCTTTGGCGGTGCGATCGCGGGCACAACTTGAGAACTGTCCCGACTGCCTGTAAGTAATTGGAAACAGAGGGGAAGGGGGCCCGGTCGCAATGCCGTGGAATTCCTGCCTTTTCCGGCCCGCGGATGACAAGATACTATATTTCCACAACACTGCTGTGGTTTCCGTAGCCAGAATTTCCGTTCCCCGGTTTCGGCCTCGTTCACTGTGGCGTACGCAAGCTGCCCTTGGCATTGAAGAGGCTCGCCGTACGGAACGCTGGCTGGCAACGACTCGTGTGTTGCTGGCTAGCTGTGCGCTCTTAACGGCATGGATGGACCCCGGCGAAATTCGCTCGGTCTGGGGATACGCACTGCTGGATTTTTATGTGGTGCACGGGATTGGAATCATTTTCCTTCTTCGTTCGCGGCAGCGCACGACGTTGCCGTTCCGACTTTTCGTGCACGGCGCTGACGTTGTCTGGCCGGCAGTGATCTCCCTTTTCACCACTGGGCAAAGCCCTTTCTTTCTTTTTTTCCTATTCGTGATTGCGGCCGCCGCCTACCGCTGGGGCGTGTGGGAGACAGTGGTGACCGCCGTGGCATCAGTTTCCTTGTTGTGGCTCGAGAGCTTGGGCTTCCAGCTGGGCAGCATCCAGGCCCTGAATCTCTGGCTTACACGCATTCAGCTGTCTACCATGGGTACCGAGCCTAGCGACTTTGAGCCCAAACGACTTTTCATGCGTTCCATTTATCTGGTGGTAATGGCATTACTCATCGGATATCTTGCCGAACAACAAAAGAAGCTTCGAGCCGAGAAGGATCAGGCGGCAAAGATGCTGTCTATGGTCCGCATGGACGCGGGACTGGCCGGCACACTGTCGGACATCGTGGGCGAGCTCTTGAAACTTTACGGTGCTACCCGTGCCCTGATCGCTTCCCGCGAGGGTCGGAGCCAGAAGGTCTGGATCGGCGTGCTGGAATTGAGAAAAGGTGTAGCTGAACTGGAGTGGACCGATTCGGGGACGGGGGGCGCGGAGCTCTACCTCGGGGAAGCCCTCGGTTCTACTTTCTACGTGAGTGTTCGCGAGCGGGGTGGAATCAGGAAGTTCGACGTTCTGCGTCTAAATAAAGGTGTCGTGGTCAGCGGTGACCATGACGGATTTCCCAGACGGTTTTCCGGCGTACACGATTTTCAACGTCTGATGGCGGTGTCCTATGACTTTGGCCAGGAACTCTCGGGGCGAATTTTCCTGCTCGAACCTATGGTCATTGCCAGTGCCGAGGAAGAACTGCAGTTTCTCGAGAACCTGGTGCGGCAGATCGGCCCCGCCATCTATAACGTCTACCTGGTGCGACGGCTTCGCCGGCGGGCGGGCGCCGTGGAGCGTGCCCGACTGGTCCGCGAACTCCACGATGGCGCCGTGCAGTCGCTGATCGGAGTGGAGATGCAGGTGGATGTGCTCCGCCGGAGTCATCCGATGGCGGATGGTATGGCCCGAGAGCTCGAACGCGTCCAGAGACTGCTGCGGGAAGAAGTGCTGAAACTGCGCGAGTTGATGTATCAAATGAAGTCTTCCGATATCGACGCCCGTCGGTTGCCTGGATTCTTGCGGGACACGGTGGAACGATTCCAACGCGAAACCGGGATCAATGCCCGCTTTCTGATGGATGGTGACGAGGTGATTTTGCCGCAACCGATATGCCGGGAGCTGGCGCGCATCGCCCAGGAAGCTCTGGTGAACGTGCGCAAGCACAGCCGGGCCAAGAGAGTCATGGTGCAGCTCGTCGAGGGGGACGGCAAGTGGGAGCTCATCGTGGAGGACGACGGAGCCGGCTTTCCCTTCTCCGGACGCCTTTCCCAGGCCGAGCTTGACTCCGCCCGACGCGCGCCCGCCATAATTCGCGAGCGTGTGCGGCTTATTCAGGGCGAACTCACGATAGAATCAAGACCCGGCCGTGGTGCACGCGTCGAGGTCCGGGTGCCCCAGGTCGCAGCACAACTCTCCGGAGCAGACTAACTTCCAACGACTATGGTGGACGGCGCAAGACCGCAAAACGTGCGGATTATCATTGCCGACGACCATCCTATTTTCCGTGATGGTTTAAGACGCCTGCTTGAATCCGAGCACGATTTCGCGGTCGTAGCCGAAGCCAGCGATGGAGTCGAAGCGGTGACCCTGGTGCGCAAACTGAAACCGGAGGTCCTGCTTCTCGATCTGGCCATGCCCCGTCGC
>JAFAWX010000256.1 GCA_019241535.1 Acidobacteriota bacterium
TGGGAGCAGCATCGAGCACAGACCACGGGCGCCATTCTCGCGGCTGTAAAAGCGCACTGGAAGGCCGCGCTGTACCTGGTGCTGATGATGACGCTCATGATGTTTCTCTCCCACGGAACCCAGGATCTCTATCCCGACTTCCTCAGGTCGAGCCATGGGGCCAGCGCGCAAATGGTTGCCTACATCGCCATCCTGTATAACATCGGGGCGGTTCTGGGCGCGGTTGTCTTTGGCCATTTGTCTGAACTTCAGGGGCGACGCTACAGTATGATTGCCGCCCTGCTGCTATCGCTCTTTACCATTCCTGCCTGGGCGTTCGCCGGCCGCATGGGGCTGCTCGCCATGGCCGCCTTCGTCATGCAGGCCGGAGTGCAAGGCGCCTGGGGAGTGATTCCCGCCCATCTGAACGAGCTGTCCCCCGACCAGGCGCGCGGATTACTGCCCGGGTTAGCGTACCAGCTGGGGATCCTGATTGCGGCCCCGGTCAACAGCATCGAATTCGCCCTGCGGGCGCGCTTCGGATATTCCTGGGCACTGGCCGGTTTCGAAAGCGTGAATATCGTCCTGCTCATGATTGTCCTCGCCCTCGGCAAAGAACAGAAAGGACGAGGCTTCATTCGCAATCCCTTGGCCTGATACGACGCTCCGTGCGGGCGCCGAAAACCGGCACGAATTGGTCATTTTCGAGGGGCAAAGAAGCTGGTAGAGTAAGGCTTTTACGCGGAGTGGGCGTGAGGCTGCTCCCGTTGATCTCGCGGAGGATCGATGCAAATCGCCGTCGTTGGCTCGGGGTATGTGGGGCTCGTGGCGGGCGCATGCTTGGCCGATCTTGGCCACGACGTCATCGTCGTTGACAACGACCAAGAGAAATTAGCCGCCCTCCAGGGCGGCGAAGTTCCCATTCACGAAAACTTCCTTCCCGAGCTCCTGGCCCGCCATCGCGGCGTGCGGCTGCGTTTTTCCGACGACCTCGACAATGCGGTGCGCGCCAGCTCCGCCATTTTCATCGCCGTGGGCACGCCTCCTACGGAGCAGGGCGAGGCTGACCTCTCTTACGTCGAATCGGTTGCCCGCGGCATTGCCGGCGCCATCAACTCCTATAAGGTGGTGGTTGAAAAGAGCACGGTTCCGGTCTACACCTGCGATTGGGTGCGCAGGATCATACTGCGCAACGGCGGACATGCCGAGCATTTTGACGTGGCATCGAATCCCGAATTCTTGCGCGAAGGGACCGCCGTCACCGACTTCCTCTATCCGGACCGGGTCGTGATTGGTGCCGACAGCCCGCGCTGCGCAGCCGTGTTGCGCGAGATCTATGCCCCCCTGACCGATGGCACTTATTACCTCAGGCCGGAGGCAATTCCCCGCCCCGACCGCGCTCAGTTGCCACCCCCGCTCATAGTCACCGGTGCCAAAAGCGCGGAGCTGATCAAGCACGCGTCGAATGCCTTCCTGGCGATGAAGATCTCCTTCATCAACGCCGTGGCCTCGATTTGCGAGAGCGTCGGAGCCGACGTGCAGCAGGTTTGCCGGGGCATCGGCACCGACAGCCGCATCGGACCACGATTTCTCAATCCCGGCATCGGCTACGGAGGGTCCTGTTTCCCGAAGGATCTGATGGCGTTTCGGGCGGTTGCCCGCGAGTACGGTTACGATTTCCGTTTGCTCGATGAAGTCATCCGCATCAACGAAGATCAACGCCAGCGCTTTATCCGCAAAGTTCGCAGCGCTCTTTGGACGCTGCGTGGCAAGAGGCTGGGCGTGTTGGGGCTGGCGTTCAAAGGCGGCACCGACGATATCCGCGAATCGCCGGCCATCGTGCTGATACAGTCGCTGCTGCAGGAGGGGTGCCAGATTTGCGCCTACGATCCGGCCGCCCATCTGCGAGCCCGGGAGGCCTTGGGCGGGGCCGTCATGCTGGTCGAAAACGCCTACGACGCTGCGCGCGGCGCCGATGCTCTGCTGATTTTGACCGAGTGGGAAGAGTTTTCGAGCCTGGACCTGAAGCGTCTGCGTGCCGCGCTGCGGTATCCGATCGTCATCGATGGCCGCAATCTCTATGATCCCGAGCTTATGGCCGGCCACGGTTTCACCTACTACAGCGTAGGCCGGCCGCTGGTCAGCCCCGAACCACTGGCCCCCGCCGGGGTGGCGCCGTCCGAGAGAAAGAGCTCGCTTTCATGAGGCCGCGGGCGCTCGTGACCGGAGGTGCCGGCTTCCTTGGTTCCCATCTGGCCGACGCTTTGCTGGCCGAAGGCTATGCCGTGGTGGCAGTCGACAACCTGCTCACTGGGCGCATGTCGAACATTGAACATCTCCGCCGGGAAGGCAATTTCGAATTTCTTCAACTCGATATAAACCGTCAGTTTGAGTGCGGCGAGGTCAACTACGTCTTCCATCTCGCCTCCCCTGCCAGCCCGGTCGATTACATGGTCCACGGCATCGAAACGCTCAAGGTCGGGTCGCTCGGCACCCTGCACGCACTTGAGATTGCACAGAAAAATCACGCCAGGTACCTGCTCGCCTCAACCTCGGAATGCTACGGCGATCCGCTCGAGCACCCCCAGAAAGAAACCTACTGGGGAAACGTAAACTCGATTGGCCCACGCTCGGTCTATGACGAAGCCAAGCGCTTTTCCGAAGCTCTCACCATGGCTTTCCACCGCTATCATGCCGTCGATACCCGCATCGCCCGTGTGTTCAATACCTACGGGCCGCGTATGCAGGTGAACGATGGGCGCGTGATCCCGAACTTCATGAAACAGGCCCTGCGCGGGGAGGACCTCACGGTCTATGGCGATGGCACGCAGACCCGCAGCTTCTGTTACGTGAGCGATGAAATCGATGGCCTCCTGCATCTGGCGGCCTCGAACGAACACTTCCCCGTGAACCTTGGCAATCCGTCCGAGTTCACGATTCTCGACTGCGCGCAACGTGTAATCCAGGTTGTCGGTTCGCAGAGCCAGATCCGCTTCGGCAAACTGCCCCAGGACGATCCCAAGCAGCGGCGGCCGGATATCACGAAAGCCAACCGCCTGCTCGGGTGGAATCCCAAGATCGATCTCGACAGCGGACTGCGTATGTGTCTTGATTACTTCCGCGACGCGGTCTCTTCGGAAACCGCCTCAAGCCTCCGGGCTCCCCTATAGCTGCACCACCTCCAGATTCGCCGCTCGCCCGCTTTTGAAACCACTTGCAAAGGCGTAGTCCAGGGCCTTGATCCCCGATATTATTGAACCCACGCCGTAGGGATGCGGGAGGCCTCATGGAGAAGATTCGCGCCTTGTTTTGGGACGTGGGTGGAGTCGTTCTTACCAACGCCTGGGACCACGAGCAGCGGGATGCGGCCGTGGAACACTTTTTGATCGACAAGTCGGCTTTCGAGGCCCGCCACAAGGAGCTGGTACCGCTGTTTGAAGAAGGGCGGATTTCGCTCGACGAGTATCTGGACCGGGCGGTGTTTTATCAAAGCCGAACTTTCTCCCGCGAGGACGTCAAGCGGTTCATGTTTTCCCTCAGCCGGCCCAAACCGCAAGTGCTCGAGCTGGTCCGGCAATTGTCTTCGAAGTACCTGATGGCGACGATCAATAACGAATCCAGGGAGCTGAACCAGTATCGCATCGACAACTTCGCGCTAACCGACTGCTTCGAGCTGTTCGTGAGTTCCTGCTTTGTGGGAATGCGCAAGCCGGACGAGCGTATTTACCGGCTCGGCCTCGATCTCACGCAACACGCTCCCGGCGAGTGCTGCTTCATAGATGATCGCCCGGGAAATATCGAAGGCGCTGCCAAGGTCGGACTGCGAACCGTGCTGATGAAGGATGCGCAGCAACTGCGGCGTGATCTTGCCGACCTGGGCGTCGAACCCTGAACCAATTACCAGGTATAGCGGTAGCGTGCGTGTTCGGAGGTCTTCGTGGCCGGGACCGTATCTTTGACCACGGCGGGTGTATCGGCGGGCGCGGCCGCCGGTTCCCGATTCAGGCACCAGACATCGACCACGATCTTCCACTCGTCCGTCTCGTAGCGAGCAAGCATGAGAAATTTGCCCGTCCGCTCTGGACGCTTGCTTAGAGAGTCCGGCAAAAGGCTGATGCCCGTAACCCACGCAATAGGGCCAAGCGCACGCAGATCGGTGATCTCAAGCTGCACTTCGCCGGAGCCACTCTCGAACCCCGATTCCAATTGGCGTTCAATCGCCGAACGCCCCCGCAGCGACGGAGTATCGGGACGCAAAACCAGTGCATCGGAGGAGTAAAGCGACGCTACATCTCGGGCACTCTTTCGGTTCCAGTGGAAAACCCAGTCCTCAATGAGTTTGCGCAAAATTGGTTCCCGATTGCCCCTTTCAACTGATGGAACATCGATCGGGCCGTCGAAGGTTTCCGGAACCAGTGGATTTTCTTGACCGCGTGTGTCTCCTCGAGAAGAAGGCTGGGCGGAAGAAAAATAATGATGGTGGTAGTGATGGTGATGATAGACGCGGTGAGAAGAGCTGCCGGCAATCGCCGGCGGTGGAGGAGGAGTCGACACTTTAGCCTCGTCCAGTGCCGCGCCGCAGAAACCACAAAAGTGGTTGCCGTTCGCATTCACTCCGCCACATTTTGGACAGGGATCGCCAGGGCGCTGAAAGACCTCCTGCCCCTCGGTAGAGGACATTACGGCGCCGGCGCCGAGGTCCTGCTCCGCTTGAAACTCGCCGGCCAGCCTCTGGATGGCTTGCAGAGCGGCAGCCACGGCCTCGTCGCTTGGTTTCGGCCGCCGCACCTCGCGATTCATCTTGCTGAAGAACTCCTCGACCGCGGAGTTCGGAAGCGGCTCGTCGCCCTTTGGCGGCTCACCTTCGGGATGCTGACGCTCGAACGACACGCAATGCCATTTTACTTCGAAATCCTCTCTGTGCACACAAACTCGCACGCAATAACTACCCGGACTGCAACTGCTTGCACATAAAAGGTTGCAGTTTCTCTTTTTGCGGGAATATTGCGGTCCTGGGCCCGGGACAGCGAAGCCGGCCGCACCTGGTTGGAGCCGATTTCTCGTCCCGGCTCCCGCTTCCTCCCTCGACAAAGCCGGAGGTCCAGATAACAATAAGCTTCGCGGCAATTCGAAAGGAAACGATCAACAGCACGGTCCCGTGTAGTTCCCGAGCTCTTCGACCGCACCTCGATCGAAACCCGCCATGCGCCTCAACATCGCAATGATCGGCACTGGCTTCATTGCCCGCGCCCACGCCAATGCCTTCCACCAGGCAGGACGGTTTTTCTCGCTGCCATTTGAGCTGGCGACGAAGGTGGTCTGCGGACGAGATCCGTCGAGGCTCGAAGCCTTTCGGCGGCAATGGGGATGGGAAGAGGGGCTAACGGATTGGGAGGCGGCCATCTCCCGTCCTGATATCCAGATTGTTGACATTGCCGTTCCCAATCGGTTGCATGCGCCGATCGCGATTCGTGCCGCACGGGCGGGCAAGATAGTTTTTTGTGAAAAGCCGCTGGCCCTTACCGCCGCCGAGGGCAAAGCAATGGCGGAGGCAGCTCGCGGGCGACCCACTCTTGTCTGGTTCAATTACCGCCGCTCGCCCGCGGTGCGATTCGCGAAGCAGCTGATCGAGGAGGGCCGGTTGGGAAGGATTTTTCATTTCCGCTCGTACTATTTCAACCAATCAGGAGCCGATCCGACCAAGGCCTCGACCTGGCGCTATCGTCGCTCGGAAGCCGGATCGGGTGCGATTAGCGACCTGCTTTCCCATTCCTTCGATATGGCCCTCTACCTGAACAGCAATATCCTGGAACTCTCCGCCCTGGCACACACGTTTGTTTCAGGACGCGAAGTAGATGACGCCGTGATGCTCATGGCGCGCTTTGCCAACGGCAGCCTGGGAAGCTTCGAAGCCAGCCGCTTCGGTATCGGCCGCCGGAACGGCATGGGATTTGAAATATACGGAGAACGGGGGAGTCTGGCCTTTGATCAGGAAGATATGAACCGCCTGCGCTTTTTCGACCGAAGCGACGGGGCGTCCTTGCAGGCTGCTCGCGAGCTGCTGGTGACCGGACCCGACCACCCCTACAGTGCAAACTTCTGGAAACCGGGTCACATCATCGGCTACGAGCATACTTTCATTGCCACAGTCGCGGATTTCCTTCTAGCGCTGGCCGAAGATAAACCATTTCATCCCGACTTTGACGATGCCCTGAGGACCCAGGAGTTGATCGAAGCGATAGAATCGTCGGCAGCCAGCGGCCGCTGGCAGTCAGCCTAGAAATGGCTCAGCCGGCGAGCCAGGGTCACTTCGGTAACTTGCCCGCAATGACCTAATACTCCTAGCATCAGCTTGGGTATGCTGCGCAGTATTCTGCTAAGCCGGGATGAGAGCACGGTACGCATAATCACGCGGGCTTTCAAAGATCTTGAGGTGGAGGCGCACCATTGTCCAGACGCTTCCCGCGCCCTTTCCGAGGTCAGCGCAAATCGTTACGACGCAATCGTGGTCGACGATGAGATCGAAGACGCGCATATCATGCTCGAGAAGGTCCTCGAGCTTCCCTCCTGCAGCAAGTCGGTTCGCATAGCTCTGGCCCAGCCCACGGCGAAAATGCATGCCATATTCAAGACCGGCACGCAAATCATTCTTTATAAGCCGCTCTCGGCCGAGCGTGTACGCCACGGCCTACGGGCCGTCCGCAATCTTATGGCCCGCGAACGGCGCCGAGGCGCGTCCAGGGTGCACACCATGCTGCCGGCCAGAATGAGTAGCCGTAACGCGAAGGGCGGCGTCAGGCAGGTTTTCATCGCCGACCTGAGCGATTCCGGTGCGGCCCTCAGTTACGAAAACGGCCCGGTGCCTCCCGGCAATGTAAGCCTGGAATTTTCTCTTCCCGGCAACCCGGAGCGCGTTCATTGCACCGCCGAACTCGTCTGGCAGGATAACGAAGGATCCGCGGGAGTGCGATTTGTGGACATGCCAACATACGCGCGCAAGCAGCTTTCAGAGTGGCTGAAAGAAAACGCCGGCAGCACCTCCGCCGAGGTCATGGCCAAACACGCGGGCAACCCCGCCTAAGGAAACAGCTCGGCATCCTGGAAACGTACCCCTCTTCTATCCTTTTCCGATAGCAGCGGCTCGTCCGCGCCTTGCCAGTCAATGGCAAGATGGGGATCGTTCCACAGCACGGTTCGATCCAGATGGGCAAAGTAAAACTCGGTCGCCTTATAAAGGACGTGTGCGCCCTCGGATAAAACCCGGAACCCGTGCGCATAACCCGGGGGAATCCAGACCAGGCGGCGGTTGGAATCCGTCAGTGTCACCCCATGCCAGCGCCCACAGGTCGGAGAGCTCCTGCGCAAATCCACAATCACGTCCAGCACTTCCCCGCTGACTGCACGTACCAGCTTGCCCTGCGGGCGTTCGATCTGATAGTGCAGGCCGCGGACCACCCCGCGCTTTGAGTAGGAATGATTGTCCTGGACGAATTTTTCGCGAATTCCGATTTCGGCGAAAACTCTTTCGTTGTAGCTCTCAAGAAAAAATCCACGATCGTCGGAAAACACCGCGGGCTCAAGCAGCACGACGCCAGGAAGCGGGGTTTCGATTACGTTCATCGTGGCCGATCAGAAGACGCGCTCTTTGAGCATCTGCAGCAGGTAGGCCCCGTAACGGTTATTCTTCATCGACGAGGCTGCCCTTTCTACCTCTTCGCCTGTAATGTAGCCCAGACGATAAGCGATCTCCTCCGGGCAGGCCACCATGAGTCCCTGCCGGGTTTCAATCGTCTGGATAAAGAGCGCGGCTTCAAGCATCGCTTCATGGGTACCGGTATCGAGCCAGGCCATGCCTCTGCCCATGACCGCCACCTCGAGCGTCCCGCGTTTCAGATATTCACGGTTGACGTCGGTGATCTCAAGTTCTCCGCGCCCGGAAGGCTTTAAAGCTTTGGCGATGCCTACAACCTCGGAATCGTAGAAGTACAGGCCAGTGACCGCATAGCGCGACTTCGGCACCCGCGGCTTCTCCTCGAGACTCAAAGCTTTTCCTTCGGAATCAAACTCCACCACTCCATAGCGCTCGGGATCTTGCACCGGATAGGCGAAAATTCGGGCTCCGGCTTCGGCCTCTGCCGCCTGGCGCACGCTCTTCGCAAGATCATGGCCATAGAAAATATTGTCCCCGAGTACGAGCGCGCTGCGGCCGCCGGCAATAAATTCCTCGGCAATCAGAAAAGCCTCGGCGATCCCCCCCGGTCTTCCCTGAGCGGCGTAGGAGAAAGCTAATCCAAAATTTGATCCATCTCCTAGAAGTTGCTCAAATTTAGGCAGATCCGTTGGAGTCGATATCACCAAAATCTGGCGGATGCCGGCCAACATTAGAGTGGACAGCGGGTAATAGACCATCGGCTTGTCGTAGACGGGCAACAAGCTTTTGCCGACGGCGTGGGTTACCGGATACAGGCGGGTTCCGGAACCGCCTGCGAGGATGATTCCCTTGTACTTTGAAGACCGCTCAACCGGCCGATTGAACATGGGGTACTTGTATTGCCGGCCGGCCAATCGTCGGCGGCAGGAACCTTACATAGAGTACTGGGCAGCCATCCACTGGCGATAGCTGCCATTATTGACCGCCTGGATCCAGGCCTGGTTTTCCAGGTACCAGCGAACTGTTTTTCGGATACCGCTTGAAAAGGTCTCCCGTGGCCGCCATCCCAACTCTTTCTCGATCTTCGCGATGTCCATGGCATAGCGGCGGTCATGTCCGGGACGATCGACGACAAACTTGATCAGTGAGGCGTGTGGCACGACGGGATCGTCAGGCCGCAGTTCGTCGAGCACCGCACAGATCGCGCGCACCACCTCGAGGTTCGTCATCTGGTTTTTCCCTCCGATATTGTAGGTCTCGCCGGTAGTCCCACGGGCGAGCACCAGACGCAGAGCTTCACAATGGTCACCAACAAACAGCCAGTCACGCACGTTCTGCCCGTCTCCATAGACCGGTATGGCTTTCCCGCCGGTCGCATGCAGAATGGCCAGTGGAATCAACTTCTCAGGAAACTGGAAAGGACCGTAGTTGTTCGAGCAATTGGTAGTGACCACAGGCAGCTGATAGGTATGGAAATAGGCGCGCGCCAGATGGTCGGCAGCCGCTTTTGAAGCCGAATAGGGGCTGTTTGGAGCGTAACGTGTGGTTTCGGTGAACGCCTCGTCCTCAGGCGCGAGCGAGCCGTAGACTTCGTCGGTTGAAACCTGCAGAAAGCGGAAATCGCTTTTCTCCGCATCGTCGAGTCCCGACCAGTAGGTGCGAGCCTCTTCGAGCAAACTGAAGGTGCCGTTAACGTTCGTCTGTATGAAATCGTCTGGACCGCGAATCGAGCGGTCCACATGGCTTTCCGCGGCGAAGTGAACGATGGCACGCGGACGGTAAGTGACGAGCAGTTCGGCGATAACATCTCGATCGCAGATATCACCTTGCAGGAATTTGTAACGCCGATCGCTGTGGATGGCGGCGAGATTGCCGGGATTGCCGGCATAGGTCAGCTTGTCGAGGTTAATGATCGAGGAAGGTTCATGGGCCAGCCACTCCAGAATGAAGTTCGAACCGATAAAGCCCGCTCCACCGGTCACCAGGATTGTGTCGTTAGCCATCGTAACCGCCGCGAGAGCTCATTATCTTGCATTTTTC
>JAFAWX010000082.1 GCA_019241535.1 Acidobacteriota bacterium
ATCGCAGTCCGGCGACATAGCCGGCAATGACAATTGGACTGATGACCAGCGCGATTCTTAGACTTTTTCCCGCCTCTCCAATCGATAACAAAAGCCATCCAAGTGGATTAATCAATGCAAAGATCAGCATGGTTGGCGCCAACAGACGGAAAATGGGCACCGCTTCCATCCACTTCGGCCCCAGCAGGACAAGAATCAGATCCTTGGCGAAGAGCGCGCAGGCGACCGTTATCGGCAAAGTGACACATATGAGCAGAGAGTAACCTTTTAGGAAATAATTGTGCAGGCGGGAGGGATGGTGCTGTACCCGCGACAGGGCCGCAAAGGCCACCTCCCCCACAGCTGAATTCAGGTTCTCAGTGGGAATATTCATGAGCTGATAGGCCCGGCCATAAAGACCGATTACCTGCGGTCCCCAGTAACGCCCAAGAAGGACCTTCTCGAGGTTGTATGCAATATAGGTGACCAGAGTGTTCAACGTTATCATGCCGCCGAAACGCATCATGGAACGAATGCCGACTCGCCTTCGCGGGCCACCGGGCGTCCATCCTGTGGCATACCAAGATCCGATGCTGCCTACGAGCGGCATGGCGAGGGTCATGGCCACCAGCGCCCAATATCCATACCCCAGTTTGGCCATGGCGATCGCGACTACAGAACTTATTGCTAAGGCAAGTGTGCTGATCACAGCCAGCGCGCTGAACCGCAATTCGCGTTGGAGAAGTGCTGAATGTTGAACTCCTAGCGCATTGAATACGAATGCGGTTGCCAGTGCCGTTGTGAC
Organism: Acidobacteriota bacterium; assembly: GCA_019241535.1. Classification (GTDB taxonomy): domain Bacteria; phylum Acidobacteriota; class Terriglobia; order Terriglobales; family Acidobacteriaceae; genus Gp1-AA145. The sequence continues at coordinate 785 of JAFAWX010000082.1, forward strand.
CCAGATCAGTTTGGGTTCATGGTAGAACCGAGCTAGAAGCGGAGCGAAGGCACACGTCAGTCCGGCAAGTGCCACTCCGACCAACATATTGATCCAAAACAGGGTAGAAATTTGCTCTTCGTTGACGTCGGCGCGTTGAACGGAAGCACTCGAAAGACCAAAATCCCGGAACAATCCCAGGAAGCCGGTGAAAGCAGTCACCATGCCCACCAATCCAAAGTCGCGAGGGCCCAGCGCTCGTGCCAATATCATCAGCGAGAGCAGGCGGACAGCGAAGTTGATGACCTGGGCGGTTATTCTTGCAAGCCCGCTGCGAATCGTTCTGTCCTTCAGGTCTTCCATTTGTCCATTCAGAGCAGTATCTTTCGACCGTAGAATGCTTCGGCATAGCCGTCGGGAGCGTTACATTCCATGCCTCGCAATCGCATAAGAGAAGTAAACGTCTCCTCCTGAAACCAAACCTTACCGCGTTGCGAGTGAAAGGTATCGATGATGTAAGAAATTTTTCTTCGCCACAGTTGACTTGGGAGAGGGACAAATACGCCCGGGCGGCCCATATCTCCGTCGTATTTCGGAATTTCGTACTCGAGAATCAAGTGGTCGCGGAACGTGTTCCAGGTTAGTTCTGAAATTAACCGATGGTCCTGATGCGCATCTGCACCACGGTGGGTCAAGATCAGGTTCGGGGATAACGGTTTTAGCTCCTTTTCAAACAGCGCCTTTATGTCGGCACCGCTGTAGGGCATGAAGCCATCCTGAAAACTGTGGAGAAGGAGACCTTTCAAGAGCGAGCCGGCAAATAGATTGGCCGCGCATCGCGCTTCAGCCTCTCGCACTCCAGTGGCGCTGAACACAGCCCAGTGAAACTGGCAGGAGGGGTATCGCTCCGCCAACCAGAGGATTGTGCCGCCACAGCCGATCTCGATGTCATCCGAATGGGCACCCAAACATAGGACTTTCAACGCTCCGGCCGCATTAGAATCCAGATGTAGGCGTATCATGCGCGAGCCGAAATCGTCTCGCAATGGTTCGAATCGGAGTTTCCAGTGTGATTCCACACCTTCCAGGGTGCTGAGCCTTGGTTCAATTCCTCCAGCTGTTGCTTATCCTTGAAGGTGTCCATGCATTGCCAGAAGCCCTGATACTTGTAGGCGAGCAGCGCCTGTTTCTCAATCAACCGCTGGAATGGCTCCCGCACCAGTTCCTCGCCTGGCATGACATGCCGAAAGATCTCATTCCGCATGACAAAGAATCCGCCGTTGATCCAGATATCCGTGCGGCTCAATGCCCGAATATCGCTGACGACGCCTCCCTGGCCAACGTTCACAATATCGAAGGTGGCCGTAGGTTGCACCAGAAGCAGAGAAGCTACCGCATCGCTAGCCCGGAAAGCATCGACAAGCTTAGGAAGGTAAACATCACTCAGTCCGTCGCCGTAATTCGCCAGGAACATTTCTTCACCCTGCAAATAAGGTTCCACTGCCTTCAGTCGCTGGCCAACATTGGAGTTGGTTCCTGTTTCAACGAAGGTGATTGTCCAATCATCGATGTCTTTGTTGAGATACTGGATGTGCTGTCCGCCTTTGGACCACACAAAATCATTAGAGACGGATTCGTCATAGTGCAGAAAGTAATCCTTAATGCAGTTTCCCCGATATCCTAGGCAGAGAATGAAGTCCTTATGCCCGAAGTGGGCGTAGTACTTCATGAGGTGCCAGAGGATTGGCCGTGTGCCAATCTGGACCATGGGTTTCGGAATATCGTCGGCATAGCCCCTGAGTCGCATGCCAGCTCCGCCGCAAAAAAGAACAACCTTCATATGCACCTCGTTAAGGTTCAACAGATTGTGACTCGGGGAATGGGCACAACAAAGCGCCCGCCCCACTCCCGGATGAACTGCAATTGCGTCATGATTTCATCCTTCAAGTTCCAGGGGAGAATAACCACGAAGTCGGGTTTGGATTCGCGAATGCGATCGGGATGGTAAATGGGTATGTGACTGCCCGGAAGAAACCGTCCTTGCTTATGCGGGCTGCGATCAACCGTATACTCAATCAGATCTCTTTGTATTCCACAGTACTGCAGCAGCGTTGCGCTCTTCCCAGGGGCACCGTACCCAGCCACTTTCTTACGTTGCCGAGCTGCCGTAAGCAGAAACTCGACAAGTGCCCATTTGGTCTCCCTTACTTGAGCAGCGAAATGCTCGTACCCCTCTGCCGCTGCAAGACCCGCCTGCTGCTCGCGTTCAACGAGATTGCGCACGCTTTTTGAAACCGCAAGACGCAGGTTCTCTTCTCGGCAAGCATATACGCGGAGTGAGCCCCCGTGAGATTTCAACTCCTCAACATCAAATACGCGCATTCCGTGAGTCTGCAACACACGTACGGCTGTTAGCATCGAGAAATATGAGAAGTGCTCATGGTAGATCGTGTCAAACTCATTTAGTTCGATAAGTTTCAAAAGATGCGGGAACTCAAGCGTCAAAACCCCTTCGGACTTAAGCAGGATGCTCAAACCTTTAACGAAGTCGTTCAAGTCCGGCACCTGTGCCAGAACATTATTCGCGATCACTAGATCCGCGCAACGCCCCTCTGCTGCCAATTGTTTGGCCAGTCGTGTCCCAAAAAACTCGACTAGCGTAGGAACACCCTTCTCCACTGCCGCCCTGGCAACATTTCCCGCCGGTTCAATGCCCAGCACCGGCATCTTCTCGCGGACAAAATACTGCAACAAATAACCGTCGTTGCTCGCCACCTCTACTACAAAACTCTCGCGGTTCAAACCAAATCGAACGGCCATGGTTCGACAGTAATTCTCACAGTGCTGAAGCCATGAGTCGGAGTAAGACGAAAAATACGGGTACTCAGAAAAGATTTTCTCCGGAGGCTCAAATTGCTGCAGCTGCACCAGAAAGCATTGCTCGCAAACGTAGACATGGAGTGGGTAGTAAACCTCTCCGCGCTCCAGCTCGGCAGCCGATGGGTACGTCTCACAAAGAGGAGACATCCCGAGGTCGACGAAGGTCTTCCGCAAGTCGGCGCCGCAGAAGCGGCACACCCTGACCGCAGGCGCTTCGGTCCCATCAGATTGGATTCTCATTGCGGCGATGGCGTTCACAAAGGCACCCACTCAGGCAAGTACCGTCTTTTGCTGAAGAGGACGGGACCACTGCAGCGATGAATCCAGCCTACCCGCTTGTAGCAATCGTTGGATGTGGTCAATTCGAATGTAACGGCCCTGCTCAATGTCGGCGCTGGTTAGCCCCACGCTACGATAGGCACCGTAGAGTTCCTGTACACCTTTAGCTGCAGTCCACTGGGGGCGGAAACCTGGCAGTGCGCGGCAGATTTTGTCACAATTTACGCGGTAGCAACGCTTATCCGGACCGCCTCCCGGAGCATATTCAATACGCGAGCCAGGCACAGTTCGAAGCACAATTTCTGCCAGGTCGCGTATCCGATAGTTCTCCGGTGTCTGACCAACGTTGAAGATCTCATTGTGTATCTTGTCTCTGGGAGCCTCAAGGACGGCCAATATTGCGCTCACGATATCGCGGACATGCACGATGGGTCGCCAGGGTGTACCGTCGCTCTTTATATAGATCCGCCCGCTTGTATACGCCGAGGCCACAAGGTCGTTCAGGACTACATCCAGCCGCAGCCTGGGAGAGGCACCATAAGCAGTCGCATTCCTCAAGCAGGTGGGGCTGAAGTATTCGTCTGCGAGCTCAGCAAGATCCCGTTCAGCAAGAACCTTCGATTCCCCGTAGGCGGTAACCGGGTTCAGGCTGGCGTTCTCATCGAGAAATGCGTCTCCAGCAGCGCCATATGTGCTGCAAGAAGAGGAGAAAACAAATCGCTTCACCCCCGCGGCCTTTGCCAACTCAGCCAGTCTAACCGTAGCCTGGTGATTGATGCGGTAGGTGAGATCGGAATCCAGGCTGCCCAAGGGATCGTTTGACAGCGCAGCCAGGTGCACCACCGCATCGTAACCCTCAAGGTCTGCTTTTGTTGCATCCCGGATGTCCTTGCGGATTTCGCGAACCCGATCTGGCAGCTGGCCAAAGTCGCAGCCTGCAAACAAATCGATATCAAGACCTATTACCTCGTGACCGGCAGAACGCAGGAGCGGACCAGCGACTTCACCGATGTATCCGTTATGGCCAGTCAGAAGTATTCTCACTCTCGACTCCAGTTATAGGCGTATGGCTTAGAACGAAGTTGTGAACCTCTCAACAGCTTGTTGAGGATTACGCCGACGATGAAATAGAACTCTGGACAGCAGCGCTAGATCCTGTTTCGTTCGGATCGCTTTCCACTCCGTTACCAAGTCCTTCCGGCACAGGGGCAAGCAATTGGGCATTGCACAATAATCCCGCGGCCTCGTTGATAGTTGGAAATGGAATACCCGATCGATCGGCAATATCCAGCAACGGGAACTCGCCGTCCGAGAGGTTTAAAACCCAGAGACGGGCGCTAATTTCTTCCGCGATGTGCGGTCCTCCCGTTGAACGATAGAGCTCTCGTTTTCCCAGTTGTGGCTCACAATAAGGATTCAGATTTCGATAGCGCCGATTGTCCTCGAGCACGTGCACGATGGCGGCAGAAACTCGCAGGGCCTCAAGCAGCTTTTCAGGATGAATGAAATCCAAATTGTCGGCGGAGGTGTGATATTCCGGGAAAGTTCCCCAAACGCTGCGCATCAGGCAGCCGACGGGCAGATTGAAACCCGGCGAGCAATACTGTCTCTCATCATAACCGTACGGGGAAAATTCCAGAACCTTGGCCGATTCCGAAAAGTGCCGCAGCACATGTGCTGCGGCGCGGTCAATTTCAGCATTGCCGTGCCGGCTCTTCTTGTAGTGCAAGACACCCGCATCTCCAATCCCCGCCAGCACCATGCCGTGAGCGATGCGGCCGACATTTGCCTGGTTCCGCGCCAGCCAGGTGATGGCGCCAATCGTGCCCGGCAGGAACAGAAAACGGTATGAATATCGTAGGTCCTGCTGCATGAGCAGCTCGGCCAAGAAAGTAGCGACCGCGACTCCGGAAAGGTTATCGTTTGCGAGAGACGGATGGCAGGCATGACAGGAGACCAGCACTTCCTTAGTCGAGCGTCCTGGCAGTAAACATTCAGCATAGGTTAGGTGCCCGTCTTTTAGAGTGGAATCTATACAGACCTCGTACGCAGCATCCCGCATCCCTAGCATCTGATTATGGGCAAGGCAGAATCCCCAGTTTTCTTTGTAATAGGAGGTGCGATACGGTACCCAATCCGGATGCTCAGGCAACGTAAATAGGTGGGGCCGAAGATCTTCGAGAGTCAGAGTAGCGCACACCGGCGCGCTGTAGTTCAAAACGTGAAGGTTTGAGCTGCGAAAATCCACTACTCGGTGCCCACGCCGGTCCTTAATAAAGGCATCTTTAATGTTCCATTCCTTGGGCACCGTCCAATCAAAGACCGGCGTCCCGCTCGGTACCTCAAATGTCTGTAGAGGAATCCGCCCCTGAATCTTGGCCAGAGTCTGGCGGAGGCCGTCGCCAGTGATGCTCCGGCAGATCGGGTAAAGCTCTGCTGCGAAGTGGTGCAATTCCTGGCCAAGGTTCGACAAATCTTGCCGCTCAAGCTTCTGAATGAGGTTCATTGCAATTCAGCGATACTGGGGTAACTCCGGTCTTTTTGGGAGATGACTTTCACGGGAGCGGGCCAGGCAACGCCAACGGCAGGATCGTTCCAGCGCAACCCGCGCGCCAACTCCGGATGGTAGAACTCCGAAATGTGATACAACACCTCACATTCATCTTCTAGGGTCAGGAAACCATGGCCGCACCCTTCAGGAACGA
>JAFAWX010000242.1 GCA_019241535.1 Acidobacteriota bacterium
GCGACCCTGTCGACAATGCTTATGAGTTCCTCTTCTCTTTCTCCTCCCCTGAAGGAAAGAAGCGGTTCCTTGAATTGATCCGTTCTAACGAGGATTTGGGTGAAGCATACATTGAGAATGATCTGGACTGCACCCCAAAACTGAGACACGACATTAAGGGGCCAATTACATTGAATGGAGGAGATCAATGCTTGTGCCCCGACAACAGTACCCCCGCGAATTGAAGATCGCCGTCATGCGCGAACTGGACACCGGGAAGAGCATGGCGGAGGTGGCGCGCATGTATCAGGTGAGTCCGAATCGTTTGGTTGCTTGGCGAGGCGAATGGCGAGCTAGAGGCGAGCTGGCGTTTCCCGGTCACTGGGCCCGCCCGCAAGCCAAGCTGGATGCCGAGCGAATTCCCGAACTGGAGCGCAAGATCGGACAGCAAGCGATGGAGATCGATTTTTTAAAAAAAGCCTTGCGGCGTTTCAGGGAGCAACTTCCGCCGGTTGTCGTCAATGGAGCTACCGGCTCTACCAGCAAATCCGGGAAGCCGCCGAAGCCGCGGAAGCGGAGGTCGCAGTGAACCGGCTGTGTGAGGTGACAGGGGTGAGCCGAGCCGGCTACTACCGTTTCTTGCGGCGGGGAGAAGTCTCGGAAGCCGACATGGACTTGCGCAGCGCAATCCAAAGCATTGCTCTGGAATGGCCAGCGTACGGTTATCGTCGGGTGCATGCGGAGCTGCGACGGCAAGACTGGCTTGTCAATCACAAGCGCGTCCTACGGCTGATGCGCGCCGACAACTTGTTGTGTTTACGCCGGCGCAAGTTCATTCTGACGACGGACTCCAATCACGAGCTACCGATTTATCCCAACGTGGCGAAGGAGATGGTGTTGACTGGCATCGATCAGCTTTGGGTAGCCGACATCACCTACATCCGTTTGGAAACCGAGTTCGTATATTTGGCGGTTTTGCTGGATGCATTTTCGCGCCGCTGTGTGGGCTGGGCGCTTGAGCGCAGCTTAGATGCCACGCTGGTGCTGGAAGCCTTGCGCCTGGCGCTGAAACAACGCCGCCCGGGGCCCGGAGTGGTCCACCACTCTGACCGAGGTGTGCAATATGCCTCCAGCGATTACACGAAGGAGCTGGAACGACATGGCTTTACTATCAGCATGAGTCGGCGGGGCAATGTTTATGACAATGCCCTGGCGGAAGCTTTCATGAAGACGTTGAAGTACGAGGAAGTCTACCGTACGGAATACCGCAATCTCGAGGAAGCGAAGGCGTCGATCAAGGAATTCCTGGAGAAGGTCTACAACCAGAAGCGATTGCATTCTGCCTTGGGCTATCGCCCGCCGCAGGAGTTCGAGCAGTCGTTGCGTGGCCGGCGAGGAGCGGCATGAGCGGAACACACAGGGCGTGGGAGCAGCACGAGCGGCCCGCCGCGGTCGGCGGCGATTTCGCAGACCCAAGAAATGCACTGGAAATTCTAGCCATCCGTGCCTGCTCGGTTGTGTGTTGCATAAGGATCGGGCTCAGACGAGCACACACGGCGAGGAGGAAGAGCGGCTCGAGCCAAGGTGCGACGCAAGTAATCCTCGGGATCGCCATGTTGACGAGGAAAGTCCGGACTGGCCAAACGAAGAATGACCTCGACCTGGATAGGAGGTATGTGCATGGCCAGCAATTTTCTCGCGAGCCACAAATCGACGACACTCCAGTCAGGCCGGGAAAAGCGCTGCCGAATACGCCAACGTTCCACCCAACGTTCATAGATTCGTACCGCTGCTTCGGTCGTGATGCTGGTGACAGGCTTGCTGCCCTGCACAACCGCTGGGCTCACATCGGATTTGGCTGGCCTCGATTGTTGCGCGGAATCCAGCAACTGCTGCGCGGCGCTGGCAAGACCGGCACGAGCGTGCTCGAGTCCTATCCAGGGAGGAGAACCGAAAGCGGTTCGACGTTGCGGTTTTTGATTGGTGAAACCGGCCAATCTCCCCAAATGACGCCAATCGGTGCTGGCCATGTCGCCGCCGTACATGTGAGCCAAATGCTTACCGATGAGGGTGGCCACAGCCGGTTCCAGGGAGCTGGTGCTGACGCGAATCCAAGCCTGCAGGTGGCCGGGGCTCGTATGCAGCACCACACACGGTTCATGGCCATTGGCGCGCATGCGTGCGATGATATCGGGAGTAGGACAATCCAGATCGAGCAGAATATAACCGGCATTCCTGTGCTCGGCATAGGGCAACACGTAGACATCGAACCCCTCACCGTTGCGTCCACAGAGAAAGTGGAGCAGGGATCGTCGAGTCAGCTGGGGAAGGGTCCACACACCTTCTCCGGGACCTGCTCTCCGCGTAGAGCCATGAATCAAGCGGATGAGATAGAAATCATTCGGTATAGCCGCGAGCTGGTCGTGAACCGCGCTCAGAGTAAAGCAGTATGTACTATCGGACATGGACACGAGAATGCAATCGAAGCACCTCGTGTTGACAAGGCTTTGTCAGCGAACGGTAACAACTCCCTTAACGTTGTGTCTCAGCCTAGGGGTGCACCCCAATGAACTCGTCCGCGGATACGGTCATGGTTTTCTGCTGGCTGCCATTGCGATAGTCCTTGTAGCGAAATGCTACCTGACCGTTCTCGAGGTTGAGGATGCGATTGTTGGAGATGGCTACGCGGTGAGTATAGCGGCCCACGTAGTCCAAGACTTGCCGTGGTCCGGCAAAGGGCCTCTTGGCGTAGACCACCCATTCCTTCTTACGTAGGGGTGCCAAGTAGCCAACAAAGGCCTTGCGCTCCTGTAGTCCTTGGAGGGAAGAGAAGAACTTTAGCTGGCCACCCTCAAACGCCTGCTGCAGCGATTCCAGAAACAAGCGGCGGAAGAGGCGGGAGA
>JAFAWX010000243.1 GCA_019241535.1 Acidobacteriota bacterium
CGATATGAACTTCCCTTCGGTGATGTATTTCTGGGAAGCACAACGGCGACTGGGGGCCCGCATTCACACGGTACCAACCGACGATGGCATCACCGTTCCGACTGAGCGGCTGCTCGAGGCTATCGATGAAACCACGCTCCTGGTGCCCGTTTCACACGTCGTCTTTCGCAGTTCCTACATTAATGACGCCAAGGCCATCATTGAGAAAGCTCACGCAGTGGGCGCGTACGTCGTTCTCGATACCTTTCAATCACTGGGCACAGTTCCGGTCGATGTTGAAGAGCTAAGTGTGGACTTCTGCTGCGGCGGGGTGCTGAAGTGGCTTTGCGGTGGTCCGGGCGTTGCCTATCTTTATGTACGTCCCGATCTGGGCAAGAAACTCGAGCCCAAGTTCACCGGCTGGAGCGCTCACCAGGATCCTTTTGCCTTCGAGATCGGGCCCATCCGTTATGCCGATCCGCCTTTCCGTTTTATGAATGGCACTCCGCATATACCCGCGCTTGCAGCCGCCCGGCCGGGTTTGCGGATAATCGGCGAAATCGGGATCGAGCGGATTCGGGAGAAATCGATGCGGCAAACTTCTCGGTTGATCGAGCTGGCTGGGGGTCGAGGGTGGCGGGTGAACACTCCGCTCGATCCCGCACAGCGCGGCGGAACTGTTTCGATCGAGATGCCTCATTCGCACGAGGTTTGCCGCGAGCTTCTCAAACGTGAGGTTCTGGTCGACTGGCGCCCCAGAGCCGGCGTCCGCATGTCACCGCACTTCTACAACGCCGATTCTGAGCTTGATCGTGCTATTGCCGTTCTTGACGAGATCGTGGGGGGATCATCGTGATCGCTGCCTGCAGGTGTCCTACCCAGGCGCGTACTTGTCAGTGCCTGCGATCGAGCGCAAATTAGCGATTGCCCGACCTTGATCGACTGTAGTCGCCTGATTGACTCGCAACAGCGGTCTCCCTACCTGCTCACTCGATGGAAGCTGCCACCCAAGGCGTTGGCCAGACCATCTCCACTACCGAATTCTTGAGAAGCTTGGCGGCGGCGGGATGGGCGTGGTGTATAAGGCCGAGGATGTGTCCCTGCGCCGATTTGTCGCGCTGAAGTTCCTGCCAGAGGACTTAGCCAAAGATCGAAAAAAGTGGGAAATTCTTGTCGCGGCACTGGTAGTGCACGTAGCCGCGCTGGCTGCCGGTTTCTGACGGACGCAGCGGGCGAGGTTCTGGAACTACTTAGGGGCGCTTTCGATCGCTGTGCTTCCCTTCGTCAACATGAGTGACGACAAAAGCCAGGAGTACTTTTCCGGCGGAGGAGTTGCTGAACGACGTGGCCAAGATTGCGGGGCCGCGGGTAGTGGGCCGAACCTCTTCGTTTCAGTTCAAGGGTAAGACCGAGGACTGGCGCACGGTAGGTGAGAAGCTGAACGTCAGCACTATGCTGGAAGGAAGTGTGCGCAAGGAAGGGCGACCGGATGCGGATCACGGCCGAGCCTGATCAAGGCCAGCGACGGATTTCACCTGTGGTCGGAAACCTATGACCGCGAACTGAAAGATGTCTTCGCGGTACAGGACGAAGTCGCGCGCTCGACTGCCGGATCGCTGAGGGTGGCGGTGCTTGGGAGGCAACACCGCTGCGGGTTCCACTCAGGAGAAGAATCCCGATGCACACAACGCCTATCTCGAAGGGCGGTATCTTTTATGAGCGCGCAACCGGGAACCCTGAGAAAGCTCTGGGCTACTTCGACTGGGACTGGGTGGAAGCGGATGCTTCATACCAGCGACGCTCGCCTTGGAGCCCGGAAAGGGCACCGTTGCCAGGCGCGCTACTGTCTTGCCTGGCACCTTGGGTTGATTTTGAGGGGCGCCAGTGGCATGAGCGCCCGATGTTTTCAGCATTTCACCGAGCTAGTCAGGATTGAAGTTTAGAATTCTTGTCCCGCTTGGAACAGTGCTGCCCGATTGCGCTCTGGCTCAGAGTAGTTGTGCCGCAGCTGGGTACCCGCCTGTCTTCAGAGTTCTTCGCTTTTAACCAACAGACAATGCCGACAGCGGCATCATAATCGGTCAAGTCGCTGTGCCCTGAACGACTGTCCAGTAAGTGGCGGTTTTTTTTATCCACAGCACGGGTTCTCATCTTATTTCCTGGAGATATTTATGGCTAACCAGTTTGCCCTCGTAACCGGAGCCTCAAGTGGCATCGGATTTTCACTCGCGAAGGAGTTGTCTGGCCGTGGTTATGACGTGGCAATTTGCTCTGCCGGAGAGAGGCTCGATGCAGCCGCTCAGCAACTGCAAAATCCCAACGTCGAGATTTCCTCGATTCGAGCAGACTTGGCAACCCGTGAAGGCGTTCGGCAGTTTTGGGACAAGGTCGTTGGGCTCGAACGCTCTCTCGATATCGCATGTCTCAACGCAGGCGTGGGAGTCGGGGGGCTTTTCTCCGAGACGGACCTGGATGCGGAACTCAACTCGGTAGAGCTGAACTGCGTTGGTTTGGTGCAGCTCGCTAAGTATGTGGTACGACACATGCTGAACCGACAACAAGGTAAGATCTTATTTACAGCGTCCATTGCCGCTGAGATGGTAGCTCCGCGTCAAGCTGTTTACGCAGCTACCAAAGCATTTGACTTGTCGTTGGCACACAGTCTTCGATACGAACTACGCGATACCGGAATCACGATTACCGCTCTTCAGCCAGGTCCGACCAATACCGACTTTTTTCATCGTGCCGGCTTGGACAATACTGAAATGGGATCAAGCGGGAAGTTCGAGAGTGAACCGGAAGACGTAGCCCGTGAGGGCATCGACGCTCTCTTGGCCGGCAAGGACCACGTCTATGCAGCCTCAATGAAAACCAAGGTTGAAGGTGCACTCGCGAATGTTATTCCGGGAAAACTAAAGGGTGCGATGCACGAAAAGGATGCCAAACCCAAAGCCAGCTGAGACTGGCATGTCGAAGAGCGGCAGGGTGATAGAAAAAGCCTCGAATGCCGCGTATTGCCACTTTCGCTTAGCGGACGAGCGCGAAAGGTTCTGACAGGAAATACCTGCGTTACCCGTTCATGCAAAATACCGCCATCATTTCCAAGTTAGAAAAACACCAATGCTAACGCAAGCCATCGTTAACGTTGCGAGCCAACCAATCCAGCGGAGATAACCCGGCACTGAGAACTTCCCCATCACTTTGCGGCTTGACGCCATCATCATAATGACGATCATGAGCGGAGCGGCAACGATCCCATTGAGAACCGCAGCCCAAACCAAGGCCTTTACTGGATCGATACGAAGAAAACCCATTATCAGACCGATCATTGTGGCGACCGTAATGGCGGCATAGAAACCGGGCGCCTTGTCGGGCGACTTCTCGAGGCTGGTTCTCCATTTGCAGCTTTCACTAAGAGCGTATGCCGCAGAGGCAGCCAGTATCGGCACAGCCAGCAGACCGGTACCGACGATGCCACAAACAAAGAGAACGCCCGCAAAGCGACCGGCGATGGGAGTAAGTGCGGACGCCGCCTCGGCACAGGTCGCAACGTTCGTAATACCGTGCGTGTGTAGGGTTGAAGCCGCCGTGAGAATGATAAAGAAGGCGACCGCGTTCGAGAATGCCATACCAACTAGGGTGTCGATGTGGATCCGCTGGAGTTGTACATGTGCTTGTGCAGGTGCACGCTTCAGCGCTTTTTCTCCGCGATTGTTCTTCACCTCTTCTGCTTCTTGCGACGCCTGCCAAAAAAACAAATATGGGCTAATGGTCGTTCCTAACACCGCGATTAATGCAACGAAAGATTCTTGATTGAATGCCATGCGCGGGATCAGAGTCGCACCGAGCACCCGAAGCCAGGAGACATGAACGATGAAGGCAACCGCAATATAGGCGAAGAGTGAGACGGTCAACCATTTCAAATACTTGGCATAAGTTGTATATGGAATGAACAGGACCGCTACGAGAGATATTAGGCCGAAGGCCAGGGTGAACAATTTCGTGGCGCCGGGGATAAGCAACGCGACGGATGAACCCATGGCGCTGATGTCGGCACCCAGATTGAATACATTGGCCGCGGACATCAGCAGCAGCACGAAAAACAGTACCGGTCGGGGATAGTTCTTGCGTAAATTGGCCGCTAAACCACAGCCAGTCACGCGCCCGATGCGGCCACAGATCTCCTGTATTGCCGCCATCAACGGATACGACAAGACCATGGTCCACAGCAGCGTATAACCGAACTGGGCGCCTACCTGGGAATAGGTCGCGATGCCGCTGGGATCATCATCCGACGCTCCGGTAATCCATCCTGGACCAAGTTTTGATAGGGCGCGCCGGATGGAAAAATAATTACTATCAGCGTCAGGGTCGGAGGTTGCAGACCGACTTCTCTCAATTGTGAGCGGCGTTGTCATGTCTCATAGCGACGTGCACCATGAACTGAACTCACTTGGCGAAGCCAGATCTCTTTCCCACCTTCTTCTATAGTTCAACCGCCTCGACCGCCATGCCTTTCAGCTACCATCCGATCCCTGACCTATCCCTAACGCTAACTCCGCGAGTCCTACGATGGACACTCGGGGGCATAGCAGTCGTCGATTCCTGTGAGCGGCTAGGCTATTCGGCGAGAGGATTTTCGAACGGTTTTTCGTTCTTGCCTTTCTTCCATTTCTTCGATCCCCTGGTTTGCTTCCCTATTTATGTCCTTGGCCAACTCGGTGAGCTTCTCGTCGGTTTCCTTTTCCTCTTCGAGCGTCTCTTCCAAAAGCGAAACATGTTCGTTCTCACCTAGAAGTTTCGCGAACTCAGATGCCGTACCGTAAGCCGCGATTTCATAATGTTCGACACGCTGCGCTGCTCCAATCAGAGCCGCGTCCATGAGCGCGCCCTCGAAGTCTTCATCCATGACTTCGCTGCCTTCCTTTACCAAACCTTCCATACCCATGCATTTTTTGCCCTTAGGGTTTTCATTAAGCGACTTGAAGATCCGTTCGAGGCGTTCCACATGCCCCCGCGTCTGTTCAAGGTGTTCTTCAAATCCCTCCCGCAGTTCTTCCGACGATGCAGCTTTCGCCATCTTCGGCAAGGCCTTCAGCAGCTGCTGTTCTGCGTTATGCAGGTCTTTGAGTTCGTCGATATAGAGTTCTTTTAGTCCTTCGCTCGGCATGTTCTCCTCCTAAATATCCAATCGCTAATCGTTTTCGGGGTTCTGGCTACCCAGGGCCGCTCCTGCGAGCGGCTTGGGCTATCGTGCTACCTTCGGGTCTGACACGGAGTACTTCCCTCCCGTTTAAAGATAGACTGTCCCTGACCCTTCACAACTTAGTTGCTTCGTACCTTGCACAGGTTGGATAACTGCTAGTGGACCATCGTTTCTGGTCCTGGTTGAAGATCTCCCCAGGTACTCACAACTTTCGATCCTGCTGATGCTCCGGTCTGAGCACGCATAACAGCCGCTGCCACGTGCACGCACCTGGTCTCGCGCGAGTCCTACTCACCTGAGAAGCCCGCGATTTCTTCGTAAGGAGAGCAGGGAGAGGCAACGATCCGGGATCGTTCCCTAACCACAACTCATTTCTGCGAAGGACGCGCAGCGACTGGCTCGTCAGGGGCACATGAACCGGAAGTTACCAGTGCGCAATGGTATTTTCGGTAGTGCCGGTTCATTAAATTGTCACCAGATAGCCAGAGATCTTGGATGAGAAATCCTCGGGGGCTCTGGATTTGGTGCTGCATGAATCCAAGTCTGAACCAGACCACAGAGCGAGCGAATGATGGTCACGTTAAGGCCCTAATTGTACTCAACAGCTGTGTGCCGAGGCATGCCTTGTCCACGCAACCGTCCGCACCAGCTGCGAGCGCAGGGGGCAGAAGGTGCGCGGAGTCATGTTGGCTGATCACTAGGATTTTCACACTTGGCAGCTCCGCACGAAGGCGCGTGGCTACTTCTAGACCGTTCATGTCGGGTAAGCTGACATCAAGGAGAACGAGGTCGGGCTTCAATTCCCGTGTTTTTTCCATTGCCGAGGTGCCGTCCGAGGCTTCCCCGCAGACGATCCATGCATTCTCTGTCGAAAGAATACTCCTCAGACCGCCGCGAACAACAACACTATCATCCGCGATGAAAATACGCATTTCGGTTTGTCACGCCATTGATGGTGCGATGTGGGCACCAACTATCGGATTCCTTGGTTCCGCGATAGGAAGGGGCAACACAACAGAAATCATTGTGCCTCCGGGATTCGAGCGCACTTCCATTTGCCCGCCTAACTGCCGGACACGCTCTCGCATTCCCATGATTCCAACTCCCGTTCGGCCGCTCGCGCCGCTCATAGATGCGCTGGGCGAGAAGCCCCTGCCGTAGTCCTCTACTTCCATTCGCACCGTTTGGCCTTCGCGGGTGAGTCGGATGGTCGCCGTCTTACTGCCCGAATGACGGTGAGCGTTTGTTAGTGACTCCTGCACTATGCGAAAGACCGTCAACTCGAGATCGCCGTCAAGTCTGCCGAATCCCTCGGAAACAACTAGCTCCACGGTAAGGCCGCCGCGTTCCTGTAAGCCCTGCGTATACCACTGAATGGCCTGTGGTAAGCCGTTCTCCTCTAACAGTGGAGGGTGCAAGAGGTAGGTAGTCGTACGAATCTCTTTGTTAAGCTCCCGAACAAGATCCTGCGCTTCTTCAAGCGCCTCGGCGAGAGGCGGATTGAAGCTTACATGCCGGCCGACTCCCGCCAGACTCATGCCGAGAGCGGCTATCAACTGACCTGCGCTGTCGTGCAACTCCCGTGCGATCCGGCGCCGCTCGTTGTCCTGCGATTTCAGCAACTGAGTAGACAATTCCCGGAGCTGCTCGGTTTGCTGCTGAATTTCCGCGTTGCGGTCTATTAACTGCTGGGTCCGTAACTGCACTTGGGTCTCGAGCGCGTCCGCCAGCATTCGGAAACGTTCTTCGCTCTCGCGCAACATCTTGTCTGCCCTTTTGGTGGCCGTGATATCTCGCGCTATTTTCGAGGCGCCCACGATACGGCCAGCAAGATCTCTGACCGGCGAAATGGTAAGGGACACATCGAGAAGAGTTCCGTCTTTCCGTCGTCGTACGGTCTCGAAATGTTCGATGCGCTCACCCCTTTGAATCTTGCCTAGTATCTCGTCCTCCTCGTTGTGTCTATCCTCAGGAATCAGCAGAAAGATATGCTTGCCAATGGCCTCTTCGCCCGTGTACCCGAATATCCGTTCCGCTCCGCTGTTCCAAGTCATTATCACGCCCTTCAAATTCTTGCTGATAATGGCATCATCGGAGGAATTTACAATAGCGGCCAACAGATTTCTTGCCCCATGCGCGCGCTGCTGCTCGGAAATATCGCGCGCGACCTTCGAAGCGCCCACGATCTTCCCGGTCTTGTCTTTTATGGGGGAGATCGTAAGAGAAAGATTGATGAACGAGCCATCCTTTTTCCGCCGTATTGTTTCGAAATGGTCGACGCGCTCGCCTCGCCTGATACGATCAAGTATGTCAATTTCTTCCGCCTGGCGTTCTTGTGGAATTATCAGCATGATGTTCTGGCCGATCGCCTCTTCTGCGGTATACCCCAGAATCCTTTCTGCACTTCTATTCCAAGTTTTGATCGTGCCGTTGAGATCCTTGCTGATGATCACGTCGTCTGAAGAATCCACAATCGCCGCCAGACGACTGTTTGCGATTGCGATCTTTTGCTGTTCGTTAGCTTCCAGCTTGACCGCGTCGATACTTAAGATAACCTGATAGGCGGCAGATGCAAATTGCCCGAGAGAACGCATAATGCGCTCGTCCTCGGCATCGAATTTGCGCTCAACATCGTGCGAAACCGCCCAGATTGTGCCCACCGCTTTGCCATGGACATAGAAGGGCACTAGCAGGGCTTCTTCCACCAGAGGCGTCACTGGCGCGAAATAGGTGTATCGCCGCTCAACGTGGCGAAAAAGGAGAGAACTGTTGCGGTCGAGCACATCTCCGCAGGGTCCAAAATCGCGTGGCGTTCCGCCCCCAATGTGCGCTTTCCATTTACCGGCAATTGCTGGCCAGTAAAATCGCTTTCCTCCGTCGTCGATGGTGAGCAGGCTCACTCCGGCAGAACCCGCACGACAAATGTGCAGAATGGTGTCGGCCAAAGTCTGCAGGACGGTGTCGGGAGCATCTGCCAGCACCTGCGCGAGTGTCACAAAGGTACGGCTTTCAAGTTCGTAATCGGGGTTACGCGAAGGGCGTCGCTGGAGTTCTTCTGTGCAGAGGATGGCCTCAACTGGGACCGCGCCAGCGTCAGTTGGAGTTTCCTGGGTTTCCGTCAATCGTTCTTGGCTCATTGTGCTCCCTGGAAGCGGAATAACGACCAAACTGGTGCTGCCTTGCCCATTGTTCGAGGATTGGTATCAGGTCGGTTACAAGGTTCGTTTTGGACACAAATCCTGCTGCTCCCACCTTCCCGTGCCTGCATGCTCACAACTAGAGGATCGTTCTGGCTGACGATTATCACATCAGATTCCGGAACTTCGCGACGCACGATACTCGTCGCTTCGATGCCGTCCATACGCGGCATCGATACATCCATTAATATGACATCTGGTCGCAACTTCTTGGCTTTTTCCACCGCCTCTATACCATCCTCAGCTTCCGCGCAAACAGACCAGTCCGCGCGCCGGGATAGTAATGCCCGGATTCTTTTCCTTAATTCCGCATAATCATCGACGACAAGAATACGCAAAAATAAGTCCCAGGGTAGTTGGAAGAACGTAGAGTAAAACGGCCCAAAAAGAGCCTGCTTAAGGGTAATGTACTTGCAGCCGTCCCGATATACAGACTTTACTTTAGAAGTGCCGGATTTTGCTTTCCCACGAGCAGTTGCGGTGGCATCGTTTGAAACAGATCGATCGGACTGGAGGTCATGCGTCGGTGACGAACGCAAGTATTGCCGGTCGCTGACCGCATATTGGATCTGGGCTACTCTGTCTATCCCTAGTGGCTGGGCCAGTTGGATTGAAAACGAGCACGATAGGCCAAAGGACTGACTCGCGTTTGTCGAGCGAAGGCACGTCGAAAAGATTCGACCGTTTTAAAGCCGCACAGATCGGCGATTTCCTTGACCGACCGTCTGGACTCCGCCAGCCTGCTCTTGGCGGAATCTACACGGAGTTGTTCGATATAGGCCGCCGGAGTTGTCCCGAGCTCACGTTTGAAGGCCCGCGCAAAATTGCGCGGGCTCATATTGACGCGTTCTGCCAGGGACTCTACGTTAAGCTCTTTCTTAAGATTCTCGATAAGCCATGTCTGCAGGTTGCGTATCGGTGTGCGGTCCGCCGATTGTAGGCGCAGCGCTTGACTGAACTGCAACTGACTGCCTGGGCGTTTCAGGAATACCACCATCTCCCGCGCAATTTGTAACGCGAGCTTGTGGCCATAATCCTCTTCGACCAAGGCCAACGCCAAATCAATTCCGGCAGTGACTCCCGCCGATGTATAGATGTTTCCATCTCTCGTAAAAATCGGTTCTCGATCTACGGTTACATCGGGAAACTCTGAGGCCAGCTGATCGCAGAAGGCCCAGTGAGTGGTCACTCGTTTGCCTTTCAACAATCCGGTGCGGGCAAGAGCAAATGCCCCAGTACACACCGAACACACGCGGCGTGCCACAACGCCCGCTCTTCGTAGCCATTGGCTTGTCGCTAGCGAAACCGAGCTGGTTTCGAGGATTCCCACCCCTCCGGGCACGATGATGGTATCGATCAAGCGAGTGGGTTCTCTATCAATCACGGTTTGGGCAAACAGCTTCAGCCCCCAAGAAACGTCGATCGTCTTAGCTGAACCCACGAGGCGTACTTCATATTTCGGCACTGACAAAATCCCGTATTCATCGTGTAGTTGTGCGGCTCGGGAGAACACCGCAAAGGGTCCTGCGAAATCCGTCAACTCCGCGCCAGATAAGAGAAGGAATACAACCCGACGTCGGCCGCCGTTATGGTTCGATCTCATGAATGGCCACCATCCCATGCCGCCAGGCGCCGGTGTTTCGATTTGGCAGAAAACGTCCTGTTTCTGTCATTGCTGCCAAATCTCGCGCCTTGGATTATAGCGAAGTCGCGTGGCTCCGATTTGGTTGGCACGCGCACAAAACCAGTTCGGGAGAAAACAAATGCAAATTCATAACCGAAACACAAATTTCCGCCCGAGAATTCTCGCGGCGTGGATCGTCCTGGGCTTAGTGCCGGCTTTCGCGGCCTCAGAGCCACAAGGGGTGTGGGACCAAAGCAAACAAACAGGCCGTACCTTCTACGGCCCGCCGAAATCAATCGGCGCGGGTAGCGCCCGCGTATACGTTGTAGTTAAAGATGGCCGTCCGGTTGAAATTGGCGCCGAGCTCACTAAAGATGCTTTGGAGGGCTTGCCAACTCCGGACACCGTGCCGGCCGGACACGAGCACATGGCTGGGAGACACGTAATGCAAGAATATCTGCTGAGCCTTCCCAAGGAGGCAGAAGTGACGCCCTTCAAACTCATCGAGCTAGACTGGAATCCCCAGGGCCACGAACCCAAGGGCATTTACGACCAACCACACTTCGATTTTCACTTCTATACAGTCCCCCAAAACGTGCGTGATGCCATTGACCCCGCCGATCCTCAGTTCACACAAAAGGCAGAATTGTTGCCTGACCAGCAGCTAGTGCCAGTAGGCTACATTGTGCCCCGACCCGTAACCGCGGTACCGCATATGGGCGTGCACTGGGTAAATAGGACGGCAGGCGAGCTCAACGGTAAACTCTTCACACAGACGTTCATCCGTGGCTCATGGAATGGTCATATGATCTTTTACGAGCCCATGGTCACAAAAGCGTTCCTCGACAGCAAACCGAACTCATCTTTTCCCATCGCACTCGCAAATTGCTACGATCCTGCTGGATACCATCCAACCACGTACAACATTCGCTATGATCCAAGCCGGCGACAGTATCGGATTTCGTTGAGCGATTTCGCTTTGCGTAGTTGCAATGTTCGCGGCACGAGCATCGCCTCGGCGCAATAGCTCTCAGCATGGAGAGACTTCAACTCGAACAAACGCAAGGGATGTCCGGCGAAATTTTTCGGCGCAGGATCGGGTTCGCAGAACTCTGCCGCAGTCGGGAGTATTCATTTCTGCGGCCCGATGTTGCGTTGCCCATGGGAATTTTCCGATGTGCACGAAAGAAAACGGCGTTTGGTTAATCGCGGTGTTGCCCAACAGGTCCCCTTGAACAGGCCAACAGCTGCTCCCCTGAACGGCAGATGCTGTCGACTCATTCGCAGTGAAGACCCGGGTTGGGAACACGACTGCTCGCCGACCATACAACTACTCCATCGATCACTTGCTAAAGCAAATTCCTCTCCTTTATGTCCAAATAGGAATTCACCACCACTACCGAAGCTTTAGCGGAGCTAACTTCAATTGCCAGGGCTCCGCGCTGCCGGAGCTTAGCGAAAAAGATCTCGCGCCGATGGATCGTCTGCTGGGCGGCGGTGGCCCGATACATTGTGCTTAAGGAATCAGGTTTGTGGGCTGCCACTGTGGCAAGATCAGGCTGCCCGATGACAACGAAAAGAACAAGATGACGCGAGAGGGCAGCAGAAGCAGCCTCGATAACCTCGGGCGTCATTGCCGTTTCCGGGAAATCGGTAAGCCAAACCACCAGGCTGCGCCGCTTCTGCGTCGAAAGCAGCACGCTAGCAGCTTCGAAGTGGTTGCCTTCGACACTCTCTTCGCGGACTTGGGCAAGCTGCTCAATCAGCCTTCGAAGATGGGGGCTGCCCCTGTACCGCAACGTGCGCTTTCGCACCTGGCGACCATACGCAAGCAGGCCGACGCGATCACCCGTTCCCAAAGCAACTTCAGAGAGGCTCAATGCGGCATTGACAGAGATGTCCAGTTTGCTGAGGTCGGCAACGCGTGCCCGCA
Organism: Acidobacteriota bacterium; assembly: GCA_019241535.1. Classification (GTDB taxonomy): domain Bacteria; phylum Acidobacteriota; class Terriglobia; order Terriglobales; family Acidobacteriaceae; genus Gp1-AA145. The sequence continues at coordinate 11,940 of JAFAWX010000243.1, forward strand.
TCAGCCGTCCGGCATCGACCACCAGCCACACAGTCTGGCTGCGTTCAACCTGAAACAGACGAGTTACAAGCTTTGCCCGCCGCGCCGACGCTGTCCAGCAGATGTCGCGGGAATCGTCTCCTTCGCGGTATTCCCGCAGGCTCTCAAACTCCCTGCCGGCACCACGAATGCGGGTGTGTCGCTTCTCCAGCTCGATTTGACGGCTGCGGATCAGGTATACCGACTGCTCCCGTGCTTCTTCGAGATTGGGATAGACACAGATCCTTTGCTCGCTGTGAGCAACCGCCCAGCGTTCGGCGATCCGTAAAGGGCTTCGATACCGCAGGTATACAGCCCCTACGTCGACGTCGCCACGGCGGCGAGGGAGGATCTGATAAGAAGCCGCTGCCCAGGCACGCGGTCCGCATTTCAGTTCAACTTCAGGAGCTTCGGGGCGCAGAGTTGGAGGCACGTTATCGATCGCTGCCGCAACCACCGTTTTGCTGCTTGCGTTTCCGAGCGCCAGCTCGATGGTTCCAACCACCGACAGAGCAGCGGGCGCCGACCACCGGCGTGTGACCGAGAGCTGCTGCGGCGCGGGCAAGCGGGCGAGATCAATCCCCCAGGCGATGAGAACAAGAAAGTCCCACGCGGCAAATGCGTAATAGAACGCCCGATGCTGAAATGCCGCTCCGAGCCACAGCAGACCAATCAGGATCAGGAGAAAGAAGCGCGGTGCGAAGGCAGCCGAGAGCCGGGTACGCCGCTCGGCTCCGGCTGTCACCGTGGCCGGGATAAGGGTCTCGGAGACCATCATTTCGGGACTTCGACCGCACGAAGTACGTCGGCGATGATCAGATCAGCCGTAAGCCCCTCGAGATCGGCCTCCGGCTTAAGCACCAGTCGGTGGCGGAGCACCGGAGCTGCCGCACCCTTGACGTCGTCCGGAATAATGTAGTCGCGCCCATCGATCGCCGCCATTGCCCGGGCTGAAACCATCATGCTGATCGCAGCGCGGGGGCTCGCGCCCAGCGATAAAGATGGCCAATCCCGAGTGCGCCGCGCGATCTGCACAATATAGTTAAACAGCGCCGGTTCCACTCTCACCGCCTGTACCTCATGCTGTGCCTGGGCCAGCAACCCAGGCGGCAAAGGCGAGAGTCCCATGCGCTCAATCTCGCGCGCCTCAAAGCCGTTTTGTACGTTCGCAAGGATTTCAACCTCATCCCCGGCCGCCGGATAAGGAACGCGGATTTTCAGGAGAAAGCGGTCCAATTGTGCCTCGGGAAGAGGATAGGTGCCCTCGAACTCCACCGGGTTCTGTGTGGCAAAGACGCTGAATGAGCCGGGCAGCTGGTAGCGCATGCCATCAATCGTAACCTGGTACTCTTCCATGCACTCGAGCAGCGCCGCCTGCGTACGTGGAGGCATGCGGTTGATTTCATCCACAAGAAGGAAATCCGTGAATACCGGCCCCTTGTGGAAATTGAAGCTGCTGGTCGCGATGTTCAGCACGTTGGTTCCAATGATGTCAGAGGGCATTAGATCCGAAGTGCACTGAACCCGCTGGAACTCCAGGCCAAGAATGCGGGAAAGTGTCTTCACCAGCAGGGTCTTCGCCACCCCCGGCACCCCCTCAAGCAAAGCATGGCCGCGACAAAAGAGAGTAACCAGGCACTGGTCCCGGAACTCCTGTTGTCCAACTATGACCTTCGAACACTCCCGGCGCAGGTGTTCGAGCAACTGCGGGACAGCTTGCATGACTAACTCTTCTCCTTCGCGGCGGGAAACAATTTGAGTTTTAGAGCGTAGGAATATAACGATTGCACGATGGCAAGCGCCTGACGCGGCGGGAGATCGGGCTGGTAACGCGCCCGGCCGGCGGCACGCAAGATTTCCATGAACGCTGGATCGTTGACGTCCCAGCGCTCGCGAGCAGCGCGGTCAAGCTCTTCGTCCGAAGCATGACTGCTTATCCCTAGGCGCCTGGTCATCCAGAAACGCAAACGTTGATAATACGTGTCCACGCAAACCGAAGCGGCATGCGCCTGCTGGTAGAGCCCGCCAAGTGTTTCCACAAACTCAAGCGGTGCAAGACGGGCGTCGCGGGCCAGGGGACGAAGTGGACCACTGCGCCGCGAAAATGTGAGCAGGGCCGCTAAGGCCAATACGACAGATTCCGCGATTAGCGCCGCAATTAACGGATGGCGCCTCCCGGGCGCACCATGATCTCCGTAGCCGTGAACGTACTCATCGAAAAGCACATGCGATTGCTGCCGGTCGCCAATCACCGCCAGCAGGAATTCGAGATTCCCTGGCTGGCTAATTCCAGCATTCGTGAACGGGGTTGCCGAAGCCAGCCAGATTGCATCTCCCTGCCCGTACAAGTAACGCACCGCGGCAGTTTCGTCGTGGTTGCCATAGAGGGCAATGGCCGACGTTCCCAGCCAGCGCGCAACCGGGGCCAGGGTGATCTTTGGCGCAGCCCGCGTGATTGGGGACGGAACTAGAGCGCTGAACTCGTACCAGGCCTTTTTTTGCAGCGGGTTCCATTCTGAAAGATCCTCGGGGAGAAAACTCCCACCCCCGGTTCCGGTGGTGACCACTCGTCCTCCGCTCAAAATGAAGCTCGCTAAGGCGGCCTTCTCGCTTGCATTCGGAATCATTTCCGGGTCGGCAATGAATAACACCGTATGTTTGCCCGACGGCAGCGCACGATAGAAGCCCTGCCACCGTTCTACATGGTAGCCGGCCTCCTTAAGCAGCAAATACGCCGCCTTTCCGCCCCGGGAACCCGGCGAGTAGGTCGTGGCCGCCGCTGTTTGCGTGTCGGTGGGCGCCACGAGGACACCAGTAACGGCGAGGATCACAAAGGCCGATGTGGCCAGGACCAGAAGCCTGCGGTCCGCTGAGCTCATGGCCTTCGGCATCCCAGCTTTTCCAGATTCGCCAGTGTCTCAGAGAAGCCGTCCGGGCCCGCTTGCTCGCTGCCATACCAGGTCCGCTCAAGCCGTCCGGTGAGAATGGCAAGCGTTGAGCGTTGCTCGCTCTCCGCGGGCAGAAGGCGCAGGTATTCGCGCGGAGTGCGCGCCTGATCCGGTCTCCACGTGCCGCTTTCTTCAAGAAACGAGACCGCTGCCCAATATCCCAGATGAATAGCTTCCCGCCACAGCCCCTTCGCGCCCGCGGCCTCCGAGTCCTCCATCCAGGCTCGCCAGTTCCTCGCTACGCGCGATGGTGTTTCGAGCATCAAGCTTTCGACTCGTGCGCTCTGCTTGATCGAACGGTAGACAAAGAAAATCGCGAAAAGGAGAGCGATTGAAACCAGGATCCACACAACTATCCGGTTGATTACCGGCACCGAAGACGAACCGAAAAAGCGCGCGAGGAACCGCAGGATCCAGAGTTGAATGCGGAATTTAAGGCGGTCCAGCCGACTCGGGCCACGCACCTGATGAAACTCGCGACGGCCAAGGATCTGTTTCAGTGCGTTGCGGGCCGCGGCTGAATCAGGAGGCTGCTCTTCAAATGCCTGCGCGTCCGACCGCAAAGCCATGATCCGATCGAGCAGCTGATCGCGAATAGCGTTGTCAGGCTTCGCCTTAAGCTTTTTGAAACCATCCAGCATCCAGGCGGTGTCAATATCGAAGACCTGGCCTCTTGACTCGACATTCCAGCCGCCGCGCAACTCCTCGCAGGCCATGCTCGCTGCAGCGGGCCTGTCAATCGCCTCCGCAGCCAGTGCGGACAAGCGGTCAAGCTCGGACGTGTATTGCGGCATAGACAAGCTGCGCCCAGAAGCCCCGAGCGCCAGAGCAGCGCAAAGGCAGAATATGAGGGCACAAAATCGCGCCATGAAGGCAGTCCGCATTAGCGCCTTTTCCCGCCGATGGCGAGTTCGGGGCGGGCAATCATGGATTGCGAGTCTGCACACATAGGCACCATCGCACACTCCTTTTTTTAAGGCTGCTTGTCGCTTACGATTTAATAGCCTGCTGCTCTGACGCGAGTGCAAACTGGTTATGCATTCCGAGCGGCTGTGGCCGCCTGTGGTTGCAGTCGCGCCATCATGAGCTCGAGATCGAAGCCTTCTTTGCGCACTCGTTGATCATAATAAATAAGCGTCAGGGCAATGGTTGCCAGCGGCCCAATCAGGCAGGTGCTGATAAAGTTTCCCGCGGCCTGCACCGCCTCTACGACCGCCATCAGATTTCCCGTTTGCCGGTACCCGAGCAATGCAGCAAGAATCCCGAGCGGCCACTCAATCACAACGCTGATCACGATCGCCAGCACAACGATCAGAAGGTAGATTATGAAGATGCGTCCCCGACTTCCGTTCGTAAGTTGCCGGCTGCGCGCGGTGCTGAGGTTCAGTCCGCCACCCTCGAGCACAGTGACCGGTATGGCCAGGGACCACATTAGTAGCAGGTAAATCCCGGGAATAACAAGGAGTAGAAAACCCAGGAACGCCGCTATTATGATGACCAGCGAGATCCCGATCACACGCAGCATGGCTGGCCGGGCGGTTCGATAGGCACTGCCAATGCTGACAGGCTGATCTAAGTGAACGTTCGAGACCGCCACAACCGTAGCGGAATGTGAGACCTGGATCGCCACGTAGTTGGCAAACAGACTGACCAGTGTGATGACGCCCAACCCTATCAGCTGACCTCCGATCGCCATCACGGCAGCGCTCAGGTGCAGTGCCAAAACGAGCAGCTGTGGTATGGCAGTAATCCCCACAAATAAAGGAAAGTTGTTTCGGTATAGGTAGAAGGTGCGGTCCAAAAGCTCGCTCGTAGAGAGCGGACGCAGGACGGTGACCATGGCGGTCCTCCACGCGAAGTTGGCGGGATAGTATCATCGCCACAAGAAGCCACTCAAGACAAATTCCTACGTGTCGTTGGTCGGAAAGAGTACGACTGACAAGGTCCACTTGCGGCAATTTCACGCCGTTGAAACACTCCTAAACAATAGCCGGCATTCTGTGCAATCCTGAACTACATCGAGCCGCAGAAAAAGCGGGTTGATACCACAGCGATGACAGCAAGTCTATGCTCCGGTTACGCACCGTACTTCACCCGCAGATTGGCGATGTGCGGCTGAATTGAATCGGACGGTCGAGCACTAGGATGTAGGATTTACGGGAGGAGCACACATGAATGGCAACGACTTCCGACGGCTTGCGTTGAGTCTCGAAGGTGCGGAGGAGGGCTCGCATATGGGCAAAGCAGATTTCAGAGTAGGCGGTAGGATCTTCGCCACCCTTGCTGCCGAAGATCAGGGCTACGGAAATCTCATGCTCACGCCAGAGCAGCAGGCAGCCTTCGTCGAGGAACTTCCAGACGTTTTTGTTCCGATTGTTGGCGGTTGGGGGCGTAGGGGATGTACCCACATGCGACTGGCAATGGCCAACGAAGATATGCTCGCCGGCGCTTTGCGCGTGGCCTGGAAGCTGAGACTCGAAAAGAACCAAAAGGCGGACCGCAAACATAGTTCACGGGCAAAAACGAAGAGAAAAGCTAAGTTCGAATGAGAATTGCCTGTGTAGGCTGCCAGTTTTCGGAGCGGGATTCATCATCAATAGGTAGGGCAGGTCCTCCGTACGGCCGGCAGCCCGCGCTAGCAAAAAGAAAACAAAAGATGGGCCGGAATCGCCCAGAGGGTTGATGAGAGAGTCCGAGTTCTTGTTCTGCCCCGCTTCACTATTTGCGCTCTCTCAGGATCTCCTCAATTCGGCTTTTCGGAAAGGGCGCATGATCTTCATTCTGCTTTAGCCATTGGTAAAAATCCTGCTCGATGGCATCAGTCCAGCGGGCGTCAATTTGGCCTGCGGTGTACTTGCCTTCCTGCAGCCGCTGGTGTCCAAAAACATCGCGCAGATGGGTTTCTTCTGAGTATTTGACTACTTGCTCGGCTAGTTGCGGCGGAATAAAGATCACCCCAGCGTTGCGCCCAAGTGCGACATCTCCCGGCATGGCCATGACATGGCCGATACGGGTCGGCGCATTAATGCTCACCATTGTCGAGTTCAGAAGTTTGCCGGACTTCAGCGATCCGTAGTGGTGCGAGGGATCGTAAGCACGAACGAAAGCCACGAAGTCCGGCAGTTCCTCAAGACCATTAATGTCTCGTACAGCACCGTCATAAACAATGCCATTTCCAGTCTTGGCGTAGATTGCATTTCCGACATTGTCACCGATCGAAGGTCCCCCCCCTTTTAGTCCGAAATGATCACAGGTATAAACATCGCGCTTCTGCAGCATGTCCACCGGCCAGGCGTTCATTCCGCCGATCCTGTGCATCTTCGCGCCTTCATCTTCCAGCAACTTTTGCACGTCAGGTCGGCCGGGCATCCACGTGGCTGTGAGTGCACGCCCAACCAGAACCTTGTCCGGATGAATGGACAGCCAACCATCCTCGTACTGATGCATGAAGCCGTTTTGCTGGAGTACTGCCCAGGCCTCTTCGAGCGTCACTCGCTTCATGCGATCCAAAATGTCATCAGGTACTTTGGGACGCCCATCTGGAAAGCGGTCACCGTGCCACTCTGGCGTGTACTTGATTACATCTTGAGAAGTAAAAAATCCCTGCTGTGCGGCGGCAGTTCGCACAGTTCCTGCAAGAAGACCCAGGCACAACATTGCGCACGGAATGCAATTAAGTTTCCTCTTCATTGTTTTTCACCGCCCCTATATGTCGTCAGCCCTTGTTGGGCTCAAACCAGGTCGTTGTCGGGATTTGTGCTCTTCGGGCTATATCTTCGTTCATCTCAACTCCAATGCCGGGCTTATCAGTTACAGTGACGTAGCCCTTTTGGATAATCTCACCTTCCTTGACCCAGCTTTTCCAAAGATCCGGAAAGTTGATCCAGTGCCATTCGCAAACCAGGAAATTGGGGATCGAGGCACAAACATGGGCTGTGGACATCACTCCAATTGGCGAGACGACACAATGCGGCGCAACGGGTACGTAACTTATCTGCGCCAGGTTGGCCACCTTTCTTCCTTCAGAGAGGCCGCCAACTTTTTGAATATCCGGCTGGATAATGTCCACGGCATTCTTGTTGAGAAGCTCGCGATACCCCCATCGCAGGTACAAGTTCTCTCCGCAAGCGATCGGTGTTGATGTTGAATGGCGGACCTCCGCCATCGCATCAATATCTTCAGGCGGTACGGGTTCCTCCAGCCAGAGTAAGCGGAAGGGCTCAAGTTCTTTAGCAACTCGCTTCGCCGTTCCTGCGTCGTAGCGCCCATGCATATCACAAGCGAGTTCCATTTCTTTGGGAATGGATTCCCGCACGTGTTTCACCCAGCGCACCATACGGTCAATCTCGGCGTTGTTGGCGGTCCAGTTCACCCTGTCGAAGCGGTGCGGATCGGCAGCATCATCAAGATCAATCTTCATCGCCGTGAAGCCCTGATCTTTAATCCACTGGAGCTTACGGTCAGACTCTGACCCGGTCGGATCATCCATATCGGAGTCGCAATAGATGCGTATCTGGTCGCGGAATTTACCGCCCAAGAGTTGATAAATCGGCAGGCCCAGAGCCTTTCCCGCCAAATCCCACAACGCGATCTCAATTCCGCTCAAGGCAGTGATATATTGCCCGCCCTGTGCACCAGCGAAGATACCAGACACTCGGAGACGCTCCCACAACGCATCTACATTCAGAGGATCCTGACCCACTAGAAATCGCCGAAACTGGTGGACCAGCGCCGCGGTTCCAACGGCGGCATCGGTTGATTCGCCTTGGCCGTACAAACCCTGATCGCTGTAAACCCGAACATGTGTTTGCAGTCCATGGACCCGGACCTGGGCTGTGCGGACATCAGTGATCTTGAGCTTAGGGCGCTGCTGCGGAGCGCTCACGTCTTGAATTGCTGCTGCCAAAGAAGGGAGTGCCAACGTGGCGGCGAGAGGAGTTGCGCTCTTGAGCATCTTCCTGCGCGTGAGTAGACTCATTTCAGCAATCTCTCCTAAGACGAACTTTCCTTGAGATCAACGTCCTCCTCGTGCTTTGCTTCTGGACTTCAGTTGCTGATCCGGGTCCACCAGAAGTCAGGCAAGAGCACTCAGCAAAGAAGCCTGTAGCTGCCCAAAAAGGGCATCTCCCAGACGAATGCTTGCCGCGAATGGCGTCAAACTGGCGACGGTGGCGTCTCGACTTGTCCACCCATTCATAATTCCCGAAGTGAACCAGCCGAGCGGGCGCCGATGTCAGAGCTCACCGGCCAGAACCTGGCCCTCGAAAGATAAAGACCGACCCGCACTTCCGGTGAGTAAAACGGTCGCCAGACGGGCATCTCTAGGAGGATTTCCCAGAACCAATGCCGAAAACCTATCGACGCCGGTGCCGCCTGCAGCTCGTGTGAGGGTAGCCAGAAAGGCCAAAAACGACTACCCGTGGCAGCGGAGCTAAAAAATATGGGTTGATGTTCACGAGCTTGCCTTTGTCGATCGGAAGATCATACACTCCCCCAAACTCGAAGCGATGGCGGTATCCCGAGAGCACCCATTCACAAGGCAAGCCTCGACTGTCCCAAGGATAAAAGCTGTGGTAGGCCTGAGGCGGATGCCGCCGCAGTCGTCACCATGCCGTAGACTTTCTCATGTAACGCCTGGTCGATCGCGTCAGCAAGACGAAGGTCAGTGCTTCAATCAACGAGGTCCGGTGATGCTCCTTTGCCCGCGCAAAGCTCCCTTTCTTCTCATCCAATGGATGTTAGTCGTCGCTGGTCTGGGCTGCGCGGCAGCGCAATAGGCCACGAATGTACAGGAACAGGTACGCGCCTATAGGGCGGCGCACGAAAAAGAAATCCTTCAGGAGTTGTTCGCCTGCTTTCTTTGCCCAATCGCGCAAACGATATGCCCAATATCGAGCGCAACGCGCGCTTCATCAAAGCGATGCTCGAGAGGCGTGGCGTCACCGTCAGCATGCTGCGCGTCGCAGGAGCGCCCGCGGTCGTGCTGGGAGAACTGCGTGCGCCCGGCCGAAGGCCCACGATCGGTATATACGCTCATTATGACGGCCAACCAGTTGATTCGACGCAGTGGCTCAGCCCACCTTTTAGCCCGGCAGTTCGCGCCCCCAACGGCACGGCCATCGACTGGGAGGCGGCCGGGAGCTTCGATCCGGAATGGCGTATTTACGCCCGATCGGCAAGCGACGATAAGGTCCCAATCGAAGCTACTATGGTTGCTCTCGACGCGCTCCGGGCGTCGCGGACACCTCTTTCCGTCAATTTGAAGTTCATGTTTGAAGGCGAGGAAGAGGCTGGGTCGATCCATCTTGCTCAAATTGCCGAGCAACACGCCGACGTTCTCGCTGCCGAGATCTGGCTGTTGTGCGACGGTCCAGTCCACCAGTCCGGGAACATGCAGGTGTTTTTCGGAACCCGGGGCGAACCGACCTCGAGATAACCACTTATGGCCCGGCGAAGCCGGTCCATAGCGGGCACTACGGCAATTGGGCACCGAATCCTATCGTTCTATTGACTCACCTCATCGACAGCATGCGAGACGCGGATGGAAAGATCCTGATACCAGGATTTGAGGACGATGTGCGGCCTCTAACCGCGAGCGAAAAGCGGGCCCTAGCCCAGACTCCTTCTCCGTCGATGAGCAACTTAAGAAGGAACTAGCGATCGCGAGGCCTGAAGGTGGTGGAACGCCGCTGGCGGAGCAGATCCTGAAGCCAGCTTTGAACGTTCGAGGAATTCAGGCAGCACATGTCGGCACGCAGGCTGCAAATATTATCAACAGCGAAGCCCAGGCATCGATTGATTTGCGTCTGGTGCCCAATCAGAGCCCCGAGGGAAGCCACAAAAAAGTGGAAGCGCACATTGCTCGCCAGGGCTTTTTCATCGTGCATCAAAATCCCGATACCTCAACACTCAAAGCCCATGCCCAAGTCGTAAAAATTGAATGGCAATCAGGATACCCCCGTATCGGGGATCAATGGAGAATAGGGCGGCCCAGGGCATAGTCCGGGCAATCGAGTCCGCCACTGGCGGTCGCGTTATCCAGGTAGTCACGCTTGGTGGCAGT
>JAFAWX010000032.1 GCA_019241535.1 Acidobacteriota bacterium
ACCGCTTCACCCACCTCCCACACGATCAACAGCAAGATAGAGGGCCGCAATCAGGTTGGCCCTGTTCGGCAACACTCCAACAATCAGTTTCGTGGCCCTGACTTCTTCTGGAGTGATTTCTACCTGACCGAGTCGGTTTCTCATACCGAGCACATCAAGCTGCGTCAACGTTTTCAACCATCTAAACTTCGGTCTTCCATTCAATGTACCGGCCGGAATCCAGACATGCGGCGTGTCGAACCTGACCTTAAGGCCAGCAGAAATCCGTAGTGGAGAGTTCCCAAAGCGACCGCGAATTGCGAGAGCTCCACTTCTGAAGAAATGTGTACACATAGGTGTACACGAACGGTAGGGCTTTTCTCGAATCGGATACTCCGGTTGTCGTCATTCGTCGCGGCGAGACCGTTGCGTGTATGTTCTAGCGCGCCGCAAAAAGCAAAACCCGCCCAATTGTCCCGAGCTCAAAGCTGCAGCAGATCGTCTTGCTGAGAACCCTGGCAGATGTTCACGAACAAGAGCTAGTGGCCGACTTCAGGCGTGCGCGGCAACAAGGGCGCAGTATGCCGAAATGATTCTTCTTGACGCAAACATTCTGATCCGTCCTGTCCTTGGGCGGCGCGTTCGCGAATTTCTGGACACATATGCCGCTCAAGGAGTCCGTTTTTTCTCGCCTGACGTCGCTTTCACTGGCCGCCGGCTAAAGCCCAGTAGAATGCAGAAAGCAAACGGTCTCGACAGTCTCGACAGAGGTAGGCTTGACAAGTTCGACGATATGGAAAAAGATTTGATGGCAAAATCGATCGAATTGCGATCGAGCAAATCTTAAGATTTCTTTCCGCAGATGCAAATGCATGGCATCTTCTTTCGCCCTTTGGTATTCACCGCATTTCTCCTGGCCTTGTGCGCTTTGAACCCGAGCACGCCGGCGGCACAAATATCATCTGCTTCCAAGCTTAAGGCGTTTCTCGGGCGCTGGGACCTAACCTTAAAAGCTCCCGACCGCGAATATCCTTCCTGGTTGGAACTTACAGAAGAGAACGGCGTATTGAAGGCACAGATGGTCGGCCGCTGGGGAAATGCACGCCCGCTACCGAAGGTCGAGATTCAAAACGGCACTCTGACCTTTGTTTCGCCCAAGCAGGAAGAAGACAGCCATGAGGACCTGGTATTTCAGGGAAAGCTGTCCGGAACAACTCTTTCCGGAACCATGAATGCGCCCGATGGGTCCGCCTGGCATTGGACCGGACGCCGGGCACCGGCTTTGAAGCGAAGCGTCCCCCCACACTGGGGGGAGCCGGTTCCTTTGTTCAACGGCAAAGACCTGTCTGGCTGGCATCCCAGCCAGACAAACTCTGCCGCAAAGTGGACGGTGCAGCAGGGAACGCTGGTTAGCCCCGGGCATGGTGCGGAACTGATTAATGACAGGAAGTTTGAAGATTTCAAGCTGCATGTTGAATTCAACTGTGGCGAGAGATCGAACAGCGGCGTTTACCTGCGGGGACGCGACGAAGTGCAGATCGAGAACGAATCCGAACAGGAGCCCCCCAGCCATCACACGGGGGGAATTTATGGATTCATTGCCCCCTCGCCGGAGCTGCCGCGTAAAACCGGGGAGTGGCAAAGTTTCGATATCACCTTAGTCGGCCGCACGGTAACCGTTCGTCAAAACGGGCAGACCATCATTGACCGCAAGGAGATTCCTGGTATCACCGGCGGCGCGCTTGACAGCCACGAAGAATTGCCGGGGCCGATTTACCTGCAGGGAAGCGAGGCGGGCCATGTGGCATTTCGTAATATCGTCATTACGCCGGCAAAAAACGCAGCCGGTCTTTGAAGTTCCTGCTCTGCCTAGCCTTGTTCTGAACGCGACACCTTCGGAGATAAAGAATGAGCAACTATTCGCGTCGTAAGTTCCTGGGCATCAGCGCCGCGGCTGCGGGTGCTTCGCTGGCAACGAAGACATTCTTACTCGATGCGCCGCCCGCCTGGGCGGAGCAGAGTGCGGGAGCCGCCGAGCGGGTTCGCTTCGGCATCATCGGCGTCGGCATGCAAGGCTCTGGTCTGCTGGCCCAGGCAATCGAGCTGCCCGGGATTGAATGCGTCGCCGCCTGCGACCTCTATGACGGCCGCCACACCCTGGCCCGGGAGATTACCGCTAATTCCAGTCTTCCGGTGACCAGACGTTATCAGGAGCTGCTGGCCAACAAGGAGATTGACTGCATTGTGGCTGCGGTTCCCGACCACTGGCACAAGCAGGTGGTAGTCGATGCGGTTAATGCGGGGAAAGACATTTACTGCGAGAAGCCGATGTCGCATAGCCCCGCGGACGGGATCGCGATGGTTGAGGCTGCGCGCAAAACCGGGCGTATCGTCCAGATCGGGTCGCAGCGCGTAAGCTCGCTGATCTGCAAAAAGGCCAAGGAGATCATTGGCGAGGGAACGATAGGAGACATCAACCTGGTTGAAGGATGGCTGGGCCGCAACGATCCTACCGGCGCCTGGCAGTATCCGCCACCCGCGGATCTGTCTCCTGAAAACCTTGATTGGGACACATGGCAGGGAACGGTAACCAAGAAACCGTTCGATCCCCGGACGTTTGCACGCTGGCGCTGCTGGAAGGAATACGGCACCGGATTGGCGGGTGATCTGCTGGTGCACCTGGTCAGCGGCATGATGTTCATGCTCGGCATTAATGAGCCTCCGCGGGAGGCGCAGTCGGTCGGTGGCATTCTCAGATGGAAGGACGGTCGCAACATGCCGGATGTGCACGCCACCGTGTTCTATTACGGCGAGCTGCCGGTGTACATGCGCCTTAACCAGGGCTGCGAGATGGCCGAGACCTACCGCTTTCAGGGATCGAAAGGTATTCTCGAAGTTACCGAATTCGGCCTGAGTTACACGCCGCAGTCAGGCAAAGATACAGCCCCCAGCTACTACGATTCCGGTTATCCGCATGCCATGCGCATGGCCTACGAGAAGAAATGGCACCAGGAAAATGACCCCAAAATGGGCCAGGAGCCCATGCCTGAGAGCATCTCCTTCCGCGGCCCCGATTATGACGACATGCACCCCCACCTGTGGACGTTCTTCCAGGCGGTCAAGTCGCGCAGCCCGGTAACCGAGGATGCGGTTTTCGGACATCATGCCGCCCTGGCTTGTCATATGGCGAATGAATCCTACTTCCGAAAGAGAGCGGTCTGGTGGGATGAGGCCGCAAACGCCATCAAAAGCTGACCGCGACCCGCTCAGGCTGGCGGCGGTGGTTGTGCGATCATAGCAGTTTGCTGCCGTTTGTCTCGCGAAGCTTAATGCCGTTGCCTGGTCGACTCACAATGACAGAACCTTTTTCAGAAGCTTCCTGTGATCCTCAGCTTCGTGGTCTTCTCGATAGCCCGAATTCTCCCTGCCGGGATGGCTTGGTCCTCACCCACGGCGCCGGAGGCAACGCGCGCTCCGCTCTACTGGTGTCGCTCGGCGAAGCCTTCTCCGCTGCCGGTTATGTCGTGCTGCGCCTGGACCTGCCATTCCGGCAGTTGCGGGCCTACGGGCCGCCGCGACCATCGGACGCGTCCCGTGACCGCCAGGGACTCAAGAACGCTCTGAAGGCTATGGCGAAGATCGTCCCGGGCCGTCTTTTTTTAGCAGGCCAGAGTTACGGCGGGCGGCAGGCAAGTATGCTGCTGGCCGAGGAAGCGCTCGCCGATGGCCTCCTGCTGCTCTCCTATCCTCTGCACGCTCCCAGTCATCCCGACCGGCCAAGGACCGAACATCTGCCCAGGCTCCAAGTGCCTGCAATTTTCGTGCACGGCACACGCGACCCCTTCGGCTCGATTCCGGAAATCGAAGCGGCGCGCCAGTTGATCCCGGCGACGACCGAGTTGCTGGCGGTTGAAGGTGTGGGTCACGATTTGGGTTTTAAGGGCAAAGCGCGTCGCGAAGATCTGCCTGCAGCCGTAGTCAAAACGTTCCTGAACGTGTTTGCCGGAACCCGCTTCAGCGCGCGCACAGCGCGGCAGCCCGATTCTCCTACGGTATAATGCGGCGTCGGATTTTCGATTTCGAGGAGCTGAGAGATGGCCCAGCCCACCATGGCTGCCGTTCCAGGACTGAAAGAAACCTACGTGCAAATGAAAGGCCGCATGGACAGGGCGGTTGACGACTTTCGTAAAGCTCTCGTGGCCACGCGCACCGGTCGGGCTTCGGTGCACATGCTGGACGGTGTGAACATCGACTACTACGGTTCGCCGATGCCTCTCAACCAGATTGCCCAGGTGCATGCTCCCGAGGCTCAGCTGATTACGGTGCAGCCCTTTGATCCCACCCAGCTTTCCTCAATCGAGAAGGCCATCCGCGCCGCCGAGCTGGGTCTGAATCCGATGAACGACGGCAAGATCATACGGGTTCCAGTCCCACCTCTGACCGAAGAGCGCCGCCGGGAGATGGTCAAGCACCTTCACAAAGTGCTCGAGGAGCACCGCACGGCCGTCCGCAACATCCGGCGCGACGGTAACGAGGCGATCAAGAAAGCACTAAAGGAAAAGAAGATCACCGAAGACGAGGAAAAGCGCGCCATGGAGGAAATCCAGAAGCTGACCGACGACGAGATCAAGAAAATGGAGGACATGTCGAAGGCGAAAGAAAAAGAAGTCATGGAAATCAAATGAGCCTTCGCTTGGTCTCCTTGGCGCTGAAAGCTTCAAGAACATGTCCCTGGTAAGGAGCAGCGGTTGGCCCGGGCTCGGTTATTGCTTGCCGCTCGTCGTACTCTCAATTGTTGGTTCTTACGCCATCTTGGCCGGGCGAGGAGAGCAACCAGAGGGCGCCTCCGGCGGTCAGGAGAAACAGTTAATCAATCGCATGGACCTATCTGGATTCACCATCATCGGCATCGCCGATAGAACCTCGAACCAGAGGGAAGCCGGCCCTGGCGGCATCATTCCCCGGCAATGGCAGAGGTTTTTTGCGGAAGGCATTGTCGGGAAGATAGCGGACCAAGCCGGTCCCGCAATCTATGCGCTGTACACGGATTATGCTCAGGGCCGCGACGGGGAATACAGCTTCATCATCGGCGTCAAGGTGAAGGCGGCAACCGCGGCACCGTCCGGCATGGTCGCGAAACAGGTGGCCGCTGGTCGTTATGCGGTGATTACGAGCGACAAGGGACCGCTTTCAAAGGTTGTTCCCGATGCCTGGCGCCGGGTGTGGCAGCTCGAAGACGAAGCCAAGCTCGAGCGTGCCTACGGCACCGACTTTGAACTTTACGACGAGCGGGGAAAAGATCCCGCCAACGGGCAAGTTGATCTTTACGTCGGCGTCAAGTGAGCACGCCGTTTATAATCGGGTTCGGTGACCAAAACCGTCTATGCCGCCTGCCCGCATGATTGTCCCGATGCATGCGGGGTCCTGATCTCGGTCGATCACGGCCGGGCGGTTAAGATTCAGGGAGATCCCAGCCATCCCGTTACCCGCGGGTTTCTCTGCGCCAAGGTCGCCAAGTACTTAGATCGGGTTTACTCCCCCGCGCGCGTCCTCTACCCCATGCGCCGGGTTGCTCCCAAAGGGAACGCCGCTGGCCTGGGCCACGCTTTCGAGCGTATCAGCTGGGATGAGGCGCTTCGGGAAATCACCGAGCGATTTCGCACCATCATCGGGCAGTTTGGCAGCGAGGCCATCCTTCCTTATTCCTACGGCGGCACCCTGGGCAAACTAAATTTTGCTTCCATGGACCGCAGATTTTTCCACCGCCTGGGCGCGTCGCAGCTCGCCCGCAACATCTGCTCCGAGGCGGGAGGGGCCGGGGTCCGCTCGGTCTACGGCGTAAACATGGGAACCGAACCGGAACAGTTTCGCCACTCCCGCTACATCATCGCCTGGGCGGCGAACATCCACGGAAACAATGTTCACCTCTGGCCGTTCATCGAGGAGGCGCGGCGCAAGGGCGCAAAGCTGGTGGTCATCGATCCTTATCGCACGCGCACGGCCGCCTGCGCCGACTGGCATCTCGCCATCAATCCCGGGACGGACGTGGCGCTCGCCCTGGGAATGATGCACATCATCATTCGCGACAAACTGTACGACGCCGATTACGTTGCCCGCTACGCCCTGGGCTTCGATGAGCTCCGGGATAAAGTTCAGCAGTATCCTCCCGAAAAGGTCTGCGGGTGGACAGGAATCGCGGTACCGGACATCGAAAAGCTGGCGCGGGAGTATGCCGAGATACGGCCGGCGGCGATTCGCATGAACTACGGGGTACAGCGCTCGGAAAACGGCGGCATGGCTGCCCGCGCTATTGCCATGCTGCCGGTGATTACCGGCTCGTGGAAGGAGGTTGGGGGCGGGTTCCAGCTTTCAACCAGCGGGGCCTACGGGTTGAACAATGCCGCTCTCGAGCGCCCGGATCTGATGCAGGTATCGCTTGGCCGGGCCGCGCGGGTGATTAATATGGTTGAGCTCGGGAAAGCGCTCGCCGAAAGCGACAACCCGCCGGTCAAGGCGCTATTTGTCTACAATTCGAACCCGGCCGCGGTTTGCCCCAATCACAACCACGTCATTCGCGGCCTCCTGCGCCCCGACCTATTCACTGTGGTGCACGAACAGTTCTTCACCGACACGACTGACTATGCGGACATTACCCTCCCCGCGACCACGTTTTTTGAACACAAGGAACTGCAATCCGCCTACGGCCACTACTATCTCCAGATCTCGAACCAGGCGATCGATCCTCTCGGGGAGTGCTGCTCGAACGTCGATCTGTTTCGCAGGCTTGCCGAGCGCATGGGGTTCACAGAAGAATGCTTCCGCGAGTCGGTCGACGAGATGATCGAGGGGGCACTCGAGTCGCCGAATCCATGGCTGAGGGGAATCACCCGCGAGCGCCTGGAGAACGAAGGGCATATCCGCCTGGCCTTCAATCCAGGAAATGGCGAGGGCGCCGCGCGCGCTTTCCTGCCTTTTGAAGACGGCGGTTTCCGCACGCCCTCGGGTAAGGCAGAGCTCTACAGCGAAAAACTGCGCGACCTCGGTCTGGATCCGGTGGCTTCCTTTGTCCCTCCCGATGAATCGCGGCACCGTCCCGGTACGAAGCAATACCCGCTGGAGATGCTGGCTCGCAAAGCCGACAATTTTTTGAATTCCACCTTTACCAATCTGCCCGGCATGCAGGCGCTTGAGGAAACCGGCACGCTCGAGATAAGTTCTGCCGATGCCCAGACGCGTGGCATTCGCGATGGCGATCCGGTGCGAGTCTTTAACTCGCGCGGTGCAATCGAGCTGAAAGCCAAAGTGGACGGAAGGGTCCAGCCGGGTGTGGTCGCGGCAAGACTGAACTGGGCAAAACTTACACCCGGGAAGAAAAACATTAACGTGCTCACATCGGAGAAGTTGACCGACATCGGCCAATCCGCAACCTTCTATTCAGTTCTAGTCGAAGTCGAACTTTGCCGCCACCTGGGCGGTCACTTGCCAACCACCGCCGTCTGAAGGCTGCAACTGCTGTCTTTCGGCGGGCAACTCCGCGGCGTTTTATTCCGTCTTGTCAGAGTAGAGTCCTCCCGGGGCGTGCCCGCGGTTCGAAGTGCGAGCGCAGCGGCTCATCTTGGACGAACTCTCGAGCACTACCGTATAATTGCGGTTTTCCAAAGACCCAGCTTAATGAGGTAAGTTGCGATCGTTCGCTTTGATCAGGAGATTTCTAGTCTGGAAAACGCGCACGACCGTAAGCTCGGAGGAGCGCGACCTCATTTGTTTTCAGGTATTTGCAAATTCAGAATCTTGCGGGCAGTTCTCGTTTTTCTCGGGCTGGGATCCTGCGGCCCCGCGCTTTTCGGGCAGGAAAACGTAATTGTGGACATTGTACCGCACGGCAATCGCAGCGTTCCGCGCGACGTCATTCTGGCCCATGTTTTCACTCACAAGGGTGATATTTACGACCAGGCGGCGATCGAGCGCGACTTTAATTCCCTCTGGAACACCGGCTTCTTTGAAGACATACGTTTCGAACGCGAGGCCACGCCGAAAGGCTGGATATTGCACATCTATGTCAAGGAGAAGCCGCGGATCAAGACCATCGATTACGTCGGAATCAATGCCATCTCCAAAAGCGACATCCTCGACCGCTTCAAGGCCGACAAAGTCGGGCTTTCGCCCGAGTCGCAGTACGATCCCACCAAGGTCAAGAAAGCCGAGGTGACCATCAAGCAACTGGAGTCAGAGCATGGTCACCAGTTTGCCACCATTCGAACTGAAGTTCGTCCCCTCCCTCCCGCCTCCGTGAACCTCACCTTTGTGGTTCGGGAAGGCCCCAAGGTGAAGGTCGGCAGGATCCGTTTTGAAGGCAACCGCCACGTGAAGAGCCGGGAACTGCGCCACGCCATGCACTTTCTGCGGCCTATTGGAGTTCCCCATTCCATTTTCCTCGAAAACCTTCTGGCCAAGACCTACGATGCCACCAAGCTCGAGGATGACATAGAGCTGGTGCGCGAGGCGCTGCAGAATCGGGGCTACTTCAAGGCCAATGTGGGGCAGCCGCAGACCAAGATTCGCGACACCGGGCACGGCGGCTTCCATGTGCCGCTCGTGCAGCACGGGCAGGGCAAGGCCATGGACATTACCGTTCCCATCGAAGAAGGCGATGAATACCGGCTGGGCTCGATCACCTTCAAGGGCAACAAGGCCATCGCCAACACCACCGCCCTGCGCAGCCTGTTCCCCATCAAGGATGGCGAGGTATTCAACCGCCAGAAGATCGCCAAGGGTCTCGACAATCTTAAGAATGCCTACGGAACC
>JAFAWX010000314.1 GCA_019241535.1 Acidobacteriota bacterium
CAGTACACATTTACAAGGTCGGCATGCAGCTGTACACAGCCGAGGGGCCAGCGATAGTGCGGGAGCTGGTGGCGTCCGGATACGAAGTGTTCCTGGACCTCAAATATCACGATATTCCAAGCACGGTGGCCGCAGCTGTACGCGAAGCTGCCCGACTTGGGGTGGCGATGCTTACCGTTCATGCCTCCGGAGGTACCAGGATGCTCGAACTTGCGGCCGAGGCCGCCCGCCCGGCGATCCCCAACGGGCGCCCACTTCCGGCAGTCGTATCCTTGCAGCCGACTAATAGCCCGGAAACCAGGCTCACCAGCTCCGAACCTTTAAAGATTCTCGCCGTGACCGTCCTTACCAGCATGCAGGAAGCCGACCTGGGCGAAACCGGGGTACAGGGAGAAGTGGTGGACCAAGTCGTCCGGCTGGCCTTGATGGCCCTGAAAGCGGGATGCGCAGGCGTGGTGAGTTCTGCTCGGGAAACTAAAATCCTGCGCTCACAAGTAGGAGATGATTTCTTGCTGGTGACTCCCGGTGTGCGTCCACTGGGAGCTGACCAGGGCGATCAGGTACGGGTGGTAACACCGGCCGACGCGATAGCTTTCGGGGCAACCCACATTGTAGTAGGACGGCCAATTACGGGTGCCCGGGACCCTGCGGCTGCTGCACGAGCTATTCAACGCGAAATCAAAGAAGCCGCGGCGTTACTGTAGGCATTGCCCGCAGCGAGACCATCCTTAAAGCACCTCGCGGTCAGGAGATCCCCAAGATGAACGCGCACTGTCTCGCCCCCCTACTTGGTATGGGCGTAAGACTTCACGGTACACGAGCGGGAACGCCGGCCGTCCCCAAGTAAGGTTGATGTGCAACACCATTCAACTAACGACGTTGAGCTGAGTTTATTGAAGCTCGGTGTCTATGCGGCTGAAGATGTCTTTTGCTGGGACGCGAGTCCTCGATTGCCGTAAAACGCGAGACTGATGCCGCAATTTAAATGCCCACGGAACAGCTGGCGGCGTGACACAACGTGAGAGACCAATTGCAGACTTTTCCCTGTCAACATTTGCAGAAACTACGAAAGCGCCAAGGAGGGTATTACAGCTTCTCGTAAAATTCGCACGCTGAGCAGGAAATAAAGATTCCCCCAGGAATACCCCGCTCGCGATCCTTGACGCGTTTTACGATACGTGTGGGCTTGCCGCACTTGGGGCAGTCAGTGCTTTTGGTCGTGTCCATCACTTTTTTGCGGTCTGCTGTCTTGGCGATCTTGGCCATTGCCTCTCCCGGTTGGTTTGGACGATACAATTTTAGCATTGCGAGTTGAGGCCGCTCATCGGGTACCATTCGCCTGTATCACAAAACCCGATCAGCAGCATCAAATCTTCTGAATTGACGGGAAATCCTCTCTTCCCTTAGCCTGACATTTATGTTTATGTCGACTGGGCACGCCCATCACCACCGTCACGCGCACGGCGCGGCGGCGGGTGTGTGAGGCTGAGCTAGTCGGCAACACGAGATCAAGAACCCGCTGAAAGCGCAAATCGCCTTCAGCGGGTTTTTTTTTGTTTGCTCGAGAGGTGGAATCATCAGCGCGAGCCGGCAGTTCGAGAGGCGGTGAACATGGATATCAATTTCGAGAAGATGCAGGGCCTGGTACCGGCGGTCATCGTCGACGGGCAAAGCCACGAAATCCTAATGCTCGGCTTCATGAACCGCGACGCCTGGAAACAGACGTCAGAGATCGGCTATGTCACGTTTTACAGCCGTACCCGCAACCAGCTCTGGACAAAAGGCGAGTCTTCCGGAAACCGCCTGCGTGTGGTCTCCGCCACAGCGGATTGCGATCAGGATTCGCTACTCATCCAGGTGGAGGTCGAAGGCGCGGGCGTGGTCTGTCACCAGGGTACGCGGTCCTGCTTTACTAAGCGTCTCCCAATGCTGTCGTCCACGCGGACGGCCAAGGAGAATGCCCCATGAAGATCCGTGTGGGCATCCCGAAAGGCAGTCTGCAAGAGGCCACGCTTCAGCTCTTCACGCAGGCGGGTCTGCCCATCCACACCCACTCACGATCGTACTTTGCTTCGACAGGAGATCCGGAAATCGATTGCATGTTGATTCGTGCCCAGGAGATGGCGCGGTATGTGGAACATGGCGCCCTCGATGCAGGACTAACCGGCCGTGACTGGGTGGTCGAGAGCGGACTGCAAGTGGTCACCGTGTCAGATCTGGTCTATGCCAAGCAGAGCCGGGGAAAAGTGCGCTGGGTTCTAGCCGTACCCGACACCTCTTACTACGCGCAGCCGGCGGATCTTGGCGGCGCAATCATTGCCACCGAGCTTGTAAACGTCAGCAAAAGCTACTTCCAGCGTCAAGGGGTTGAGGTCAAAGTTGAGTTCTCCTGGGGAGCTACCGAAGTGAAACCTCCCATGCTCGCCGATGCCATTGTCGAAGTCACTGAAACCGGAGATTCGCTGCGGGCAAACCACCTGCGCATCCTCGACACGGTTCTCGAGAGCAACACCCAAATCATTGCTAACGCGCGTGCCTGGCTCGATTGCGGCAAGCGCCGCAAAATCGAGAACCTGGCGCTCATGCTCCGGGGGGCGATCGAAGCGAAGGACCGAGTGGGGTTGATGCTCAACGTGCGCAAAGAGGACCTCGATCGCGTTCTCGGCGTTTTGCCCGCGCTCAAGCGCCCCACGATTTCAACTCTCAGCGATCCCGAATGGCTCGCGGTGAACACCGTAATTGAAGAAACTCTGGCCTGGGAGGTTATTCCACGGCTCAAGGAGGCGCGGGCTCAGGGAATCGTCGAGTATCCGCTCAATAAGGTGGTGATGTGATAAGGATCCTGCAGGGAGAGGGGGCGGCTGCGCTTGTAACTGCGCTCGAGTCACGCCGCTCGCATTTTGCCGATGTTGTGCCAATGGTACGGCGGATCGTCGACGAGGTGCGTTCAGACGGCGATGCCGCATTACGAAAATATGCCCGACGGTTTGACGGTTTGGAGCCAAAACACAAATTTGTCGTCAGCAAAGCCGAGATGGACGCTGCTTGGGACAGCATGCCGGCCGATCTGCGTAGTTCCGTAAGACTGGCAGCCGCGAATATCCGTCGGTTCGGCGAGTGGCAGAAGCCGAAGCCCTGGCGGCGAGCCGTGGACGGCATTGTCTTTGGCCAGCTTGTGCGGCCCCTCAAGTCGGCCGGCTGCTACGTGCCTGCAGGCAGATTTCCCCTGCTTTCGACCCTCTTAATGACGGTCATCCCCGCCCAGGTGGCCGGAGTTGAAAATATCCGCGTGGTCTCTCCGAGACCCAGTCGGCAGATGCTGGGGACTGCGGCAATGCTTGGCGCGCGCGAGTTTTACCGAATCGGCGGAGCACAGGCTATCGCCGCCCTGGCATACGGAACAGAAACCATTCCGCCCGTCGACAAGATCGTTGGCCCGGGAAACTCCTACGTCACTGCCGCCAAGATGCTTGTGTCCTCGGATTGCGCCATTGACATGTTGTCGGGACCTACCGAAACCGTGATCGTGAGCAGGAAAGGAAATCCCGCGTTCATCGCCGCCGATCTGAAGGCGCAGGCAGAGCACGATCCCCAGGCGCTTCCCGTATTCATTACCACATCGGAGAATCTCGCCTTCTCGGTGGCAGCCGAACTCGAGCATGGCGGCCTGGTACCCCTGCGCAAAAACGCGATCGCCAGCAAGGCGGTTCAAAGATATGGCGCCGTGCTGATCGCCAGCTCGAAAAAACAGGCATTCGCCTGGGCGAACCGAATCGCGCCTGAGCACATTACCGTCGAAAAAGGCGATCTGGGGCAGGTTCGCAATGCGGGATCGATCTTTGTTGGCGATTATTCGGTCCAGGCAGCCGGCGACTACGCCTGTGGCCCGAACCACGTGCTTCCAACCTCAGGCGGCGCGCGTTTCCGGGGCGGGCTCAGCGTGCTCGACTTCGTGAAGCTAATCACTCTTCAGGAAGTGTCGCCAAAAGGGTTGCAGCGAATCGCACCTGATGTTATGCGCCTGGCAGAGACTGAGGGGCTGCGCGCGCACGCAGACTCCGTGCGCGCGAGGTGCGCCCATGCTTAGAGTGCGTGATTCAATTCTTCACCTGAACGAGTACCGGCCCCCGCTTGGCGACCGACGAGGACTGAGGCTTGATTTCAACGAGAACACCGCCGGATGCTCTCCCCGGGTTCTGGCGCGACTGCGTTCGCTCCAGGGTGAGACGCTTGCCCGCTATCCTCAGCGTGAGGCCGGCGAAGCAGTCGTGGCCGCGCACTTCGGCGTCACCACGGGGGAACTCTTGCTCACGAATGGCACCGACGAAGCGATCCACCTGCTGTGCGAGTGCTATCTTGAGCCCGGAGATGAAGTACTTATTGTTGTGCCTACATTTGCCATGTTCGCTATTTATGCAGCCGCGACCGGAGCGCGGGTAGTCGCTATCCCTGCCGCCGCAAACTTTGTTTTTCCAACCGCGTCTGTTCTGGCGGCGATTACCGCTCGCACCCGCCTGATTGCGATTGCTAACCCTAACAACCCTACGGGCGGTTTTCTTCCAATTCGCGAGATTGCACAATTGGCTGAGGCGGCGCCTGAGGCGGCAGTACTGGTCGACGAAGCGTACTTTGAGTTTTGCGGGGAAACGATCTCACCCGGATGGCGCAGGCATAGCAATCTGTTTGTCTCGCGAACGTTTTCGAAGGCCTATGGTCTGGCCGGCCTCAGGATGGGCGTGCTCATGGGTAACGAAGCCCAAATGACCGTGTTGCGGAGTGCCAGTTCTCCTTACAACTTGAATTCGGTTGCGCTCGCAGTT
Source organism: Acidobacteriota bacterium (assembly GCA_019241535.1). Taxonomy (GTDB): domain Bacteria; phylum Acidobacteriota; class Terriglobia; order Terriglobales; family Acidobacteriaceae; genus Gp1-AA145. The sequence goes on from JAFAWX010000314.1 coordinate 4,821, forward strand.
CTCCCCGAGGCTTTGGCCGATCAGGCTTATGTCGCGGAGTACGTCTCCCAAGCGCTTACCGGACGGGCGGAACTCGAAGCGGAAGTTTCTGCTTATGGGATTCGGTATTGGCCGAGCCGGGCGAATTTCGTGCTGATCGACCTCGGGGATAAGTCAAAGTCTTTCGTCGGCGGAATGCGCCAGTCCGGGATTCTGGTTCGCGATCGCTCGAGCGACTACGGCTGCCAAGGATGCGTCCGCATCACGGTGGGCACGCGCGAGCACAACCGCCGGCTGCTCGCCACATTGCGAGAGGTTCTGCCTGCTCTCGGCATCATCGAGCGAGTCGTGGGATGAAAAAGGTGCGAAGAGCTATGCTCGACCGGACTACGAAAGAAACTTCTGTTCGCGTGCGCCTGACCCTTGAAGGAAAAGGAAGGTACCGGATCGGCACCGGGATTCGCTTTCTTGATCACATGCTGGAGCTCCTTGCGCACCATGGTGCCTTTGATCTCGAACTTGCGGCGAGGGGGGATCTTGACGTGGACCAGCACCATACCGTCGAAGATGTTGGCATCACTCTCGGCCAAGCCTTTGCCCAAGCGCTCGGAAGCAAACGCGGGATTTTGCGCGCCGGCTATTTTCTAATGCCCATGGATGAGACTCTGGCCCTGGCGGCGGTCGACTTTTCCGGACGCTCAGCTTCGGTCGTAAAGACCTCGGTTCGGGTCCGCTTTGTCGGCGATCTGCAATCCGAGCTGGTCGACGACTTCTTCGAAGGTTTCGCCCGGGGAGCGCAGGCGAACGTTCATGCCCGGATCCTCTATGGCCGTTCAAATCATCACAAACTGGAGGCGTTGTTCAAGGCTTTCGCTCGAGCCCTGCGCGCCGCCTGCTGGCAAGACAAACAAATGCGTGACCTGCTTCCGAGCACCAAAGGACGGTTGTGAGAGTTGCCATCGTCGACTATCACGCGGGCAACCTGGCGTCGGTCAGCAAGGCTTTTGACCGTCTGGGTGCGAGAACAATCGTGACCTCGGAGCCCGAAGTCACAGCCGCCGCCGACAAGATCGTACTACCGGGCGTGGGGCACTTTGCTGCAACCAGGGCTCTCGAGGATTGCGGTTTGCGCTCTGTGATTTGCAACAGCATCGAAGCCGGGGTTCCTTTCCTCGGTATCTGCGTGGGCATGCAGTGGTTGCTTTGCTCGAGCGAAGAAGCCCCGGGGAGATCAGGTTTAGGGCTGTGGGCCGGGGAGTGCAGCCGGTTCCCGGCATCGGTGAGGTGCCCGCATGTGGGCTGGAACAGTTTGCATATATCTAGCTCGGACTCGCGCCTCCTCCGCGGCATAGGCTCGGGAGCCTATGTGTACTTCACGCATTCCTACCGGGTTCCATTGCTCGCGGCGACGGTCGCCGAATGCTACTACGGAGGCGCTTTTTCTGCCGCAGTCGAACAGCAAAACCTCTATGGGGTGCAGTTTCATCCCGAAAAATCGGGGGACGTGGGACTAAGAGTTCTGGAGAATTTCCTCGCTTGTTGACCAAGCGCATCATAGCCTGCCTCGACGTCGACGGCGGGCGTGTGGTCAAAGGAACCCGGTTTGTCGAGCTGCGCGACGCCGGCGATCCGGCCGAACTCGCGCGCGCTCACGCTAGCGGCGGCGCCGACGAAGTCGTACTGCTCGACATCACGGCTACCCACGAGCGTCGGGCCACCCTGCTCAAAACCGTCGAGCACACCGCGCGCGAGCTTTTCATTCCTTTTACGGTGGGTGGGGGGGTGCGCACGCTTAGGGATGCAGCCGCAATCTTCGAGGCGGGAGCTGACAAGGTCAGCATCAATTCCGCCGCCATTGCCGATCCTTCGCTGATTACATCGATCGCGCACCGCTTCGGCTCGCAAGCCGTCATAGTAGCCATCGACGCCAGGCGCGGGGAGAAGGGGGTCGAGGCGTGGAGTGCCGGGGGTCGGGTTCCAAGCGGTCGCAGTGCGGTCGAGTGGGCCCGGGAAGCCGAGGCGCGGGGTGCGGGAGAGATCCTCGTTACGGCAATCGATCGTGATGGCACCGGCGAAGGTTTCGACTGCGAGTTGACGCATGCCATGTCGCAGGCGGTGAATATTCCAGTGATTGCTTCCGGCGGGGCAGGCTGTGCAGACCATTTTGTCGAGGTATTCCGCCAGGGCGCGGCCGACGCGGCGCTCGCCGCATCGCTATTTCATTTTGGGCTGAGCTCGATCACTGAGCTCAAGCGGCAGCTGATGGGCGCAGGCATTTCCGTGAGGTTTGCATGCTGATCCCCTCCGTTGACTTGATGGATGGCAAGATCGTGCAGCTCGTGCAGGGCCGCAAGAAGGCTCTGGAATTCAATAACTTTGCCGAGTGGATTACGCGTTTTTCCATTTTTCCCCTAGTGCAGTTGATCGATTTGGACGCAGCGATCGGCCGTGGCATGAATACTAGCCTGATGGGCCCTTTCCTGAGGCAGCTTCCCTGTCAGGTGGGCGGAGGCATCCGTTCGATCGAGGCTGTGCGAACCATACTCGAGCGCGGCGCCCGACGTGTGATCCTGGGCTCGGCGCTCATCCGCGACGGTAAGATCGATGTGGCCTTTGCTCGCCGTCTGGCCGCCGAGTTCGGCCCCGACAAGCTGGTCTTCGCCGTTGATGCCCGGCGCGGCAGGGTAGCAATCCGCGGCTGGAGGAAATCTACGGCCATTCCTCCGGTAGCATTGGTACGAACTCTCGATTCCTGGTGCGGTGCATTTCTCTATACCCACATTGATAGCGAGGGCCTTATGGCCGGAATTCCGCTTAAACCCGTCCTGGAGCTGCGGCGGGCAACAAGCAAGCAGCTGATCGTAGCTGGTGGCATCTCCAGCCGTGAGGAGATCGATCGGCTGCACACAATGGGCGTCGATGCTGTAGTAGGCATGGCGGTTTATTCGGGGCAGTTACCCCTAGTTGATCCATTTACCGTCTCCAAGTAGTTTCTTTCGTGAATGGATAGCCGATGAGTAACTTGAACGTATACGCACCGGGCTGGCCCGGAGTGGCGCCAAGATGGACGTCGAGCGCGAAAACTGGCGTAGGCGCGGCAATCAACCGCAGCAGCCGCGTGTGGTTCACACTTAGTCATGGCATCCTGAACGAAATCTATTTCCCTCGCGTCGATACAGCCTGCACGCGCGACCTCGGGCTGCTCGTTACCGATGGCCGGGAATTCTTCTCCGAGGAGAAGCGCGACTGCCAATTTGACATTGTTCCGGTTGCCCCAGGAGTTCCCGCCTACCGGCTGATTAACACCGAAAAGCACGGCAGGTACCGCGTCGAGAAGGAGGTCTTTGCCGACCCCCGTCGCAATGTCATCCTGCAGAAAATACGCTTTGCCGCTCTTCCCCCTCGAAATCCGGCCGACAGTGCCCTGCCCGTCTTGCAGTATCACTTGTATGCACTGCTGGCTCCCCATCTGGGTAATTCTGGCTACCACAATAGCGGCTGGGTGGGGGACTACAAAGGCGAGCCCATGCTCTTTGCCGAAAACACGGGCGGGTTCGCCTTGGCTTTTGCCTGCTCTGTCGGGTGGCAGAAAACCTCCGTCGGCTTTGTGGGGCAGTCGGACGGTTGGCAGGATCTTTCGCGCAACTTCCGTCTGACACAAACTTACGAACGGGCGGAGAATGGCAACGTCGCGCTCACCGGCGAGGTGAACCTTTCTGCCGACACCGAGTTTATCCTGGCCCTCGGCTTTGGTGGTATCTGGGCGGATGCTGCGGAGCAGGTTCGCGCGGCGCTGCTCGACGATTACCATGCTCTGTTTGAGCAGTACGTGAACGAATGGAAGAGCTGGCAAAAGACGTTACTCAGCCTCGATCGATCGGAGCCCAACGACCTGTATCGTTCAAGTACGGCCATATTGCGCGTGCACGAGTCAAAAGATTTTCTGGGCGGGGTAATCGCCAGCCTTTCCATTCCGTGGGGCTTCAACAAAGGTGATGAAGATTTGGGCGGATACCACCTGGTCTGGCCACGCGACCTGGTTGAGACGGCCGGGGGATTCCTGGCGGCCGGGGCGCATGCCGATGCGGTACGCGTGCTGCGCTACCTTCAGGTCACTCAGGAGGCCGACGGGCGCTGGCCGCAGAATATGTGGCTGGATGGGCGGGCCTACTGGACCGGCCTGCAGATGGATGAGGCCGCGTTCCCCATTTTGCTGGTTGATTTGCTTCGTCGCGAAGCACGCACCGCGCTTGGCGAACTCAAGCGCTGGTGGCCGATGGTCCGCCGGGCAGCCGGCTTTATTGCCCGCAACGGCCCGGTTACGCAGCAGGACCGGTGGGAGGAGGATGGCGGTTACTCTCCCTTCACCCTCGCGGTTGAAATTGCCGGTCTGCTGGCAGCGGCCGATGTCGCCGAGGAGGTCCGCGAGTTCTCTATCGCCGGGTATCTTCGCGATCTCGCGGACGTCTGGAACGAGAACGTCGAACGCTGGACCTATTCCACCAGTGGCGATTTGACTCGCCAGGTCGGCGTGAATGGGTATTATGTACGCATTGCCCCGGACAACCCGGCTTCCCCCACCAACGGCCTCATCTCGCTCAAGAACCGTCCTGCGGCACGGAGCATCGAGCCGGCATCACACATCATCAGTCCGGATGCGCTAGCCCTGGTCCGCTTCGGGCTGCGCTCGCCCCAAGATCCAAGAATTCTCAATACCATCAAAGTGATCGACGCCTTACTGCGGGTGAAATTGCCGCACGGCGCATGTTGGTATCGTTACAACGACGACGGCTACGGCGAGCATGCCGACGGCTCTCCCTTTGACGGCGTGGGCGTCGGGCGTCCGTGGCCCCTGCTGGCCGGTGAACGAGCCCATTACGAGCTCGCGGCGGGAAACTTGCCGGCGGCGAAAGAGCTGCTTCGCTCGCTAGAGCTTTCCAACAACGGGAGCTTGCTGCTGCCCGAGCAGCTCTGGGACGGTCCTGACATCCCTGAGCGCGAGCTCTTTTTCGGCCGACCTTCGGGAGCAGCCTGCCCACTTGTGTGGGCGCATTCGGAATACATCAAGTTGGTGCGCTCGCTTAAGGATGGGAAGATTTTTGATCAACCGGCGCAGACGGTGAAGCGATACCGCATAGAACAGCGAAGGGCGATTTACTGGAGCTGGCGCTTTAATAATAAATGCCGCAACATGCCAGCCGGCAAGACGTTGCGAATCGAACTACCCGTCTCTGGGCTTGTGCACGCAAGCTTTGACAACTGGCAGACGTTTGACGATATCGGAACGCACGATACGGGGCTGGGTATCCATGTCGCAGACTTGCCCACAGCCAGCCTGGTAGCCGGACGCAACGTGCTTTTCACGTTCTTCTGGCCCGGGGACAACCGCTGGGAGGGCACCGACTTCGAAGTCAATGTCCGAGCGGAATTAGGGCCATGAGAAAACCAATCGCGAGTAGTGCCCGGCTTGTTCCGCAGAAATGGGCCACGAGGGCGATGGCCATTGTTGAGCAGCTGCTGGCCGATCATCATCCGCGCGACTTCGCGGTCGAGCTATGGGATGGAAGCCGCCTGGAACCCGACTCGGGACAGTTCTGCCGCTTTACCTGGCACATCAGACAGGCAAGCGCGCTGCGCAGCCTGCTGCGGCCCGACCGCCAGGTGGCACTCGGTGAAGCCTATATCCACGAAGAATTTGATATATCCGGGGACATCCTTGCCATCTTTACATTAGCCGCACATCTGGCGGATAAGGACCTAAGCGCGACGGAAAAATTGCGCCTGCGGAGCTCATTCTTCCGTCTGCCTTCGCAACCCCGGAGAAAAGACAAGGGTGCCAAACTGCGCGGAAGAGTTCATTCCATATCACGCGACCAGGAGGCAGTCAGCTTTCATTACGACGTATCGGAAGAGTTTTACCATCTTTGGCTCGATCCCGCATTGGTGTACTCATGTGCATACTTCCAATCCAGGGAGGACAGTCTCGAGCAGGCCCAGGCGCAAAAGCTCGACTATATCTGTCGCAAACTCCGCCTGCAGCCGGGCGAACGACTGCTCGACATAGGATGTGGCTGGGGCGAACTTGCGCGACACGCCGCGCGTCACTACGGAGTTCATGCCACCGGCATCACCGTAAGCAGGGAGCAAGTGGCGCTCGCCCGGAAAAAGATCGCGCAAGCCGGTCTGTCACAATCGTGTCAGGTTGAGCTACTCGACTATCGCGACGCGCTCCAACTCGGTTGCTTTGACAAGCTAGTCAGCGTCGGCATGGTCGAGCATGTCGGCGAGGAGAAGCTGCCAGAGTATTTCCAGGTCGCCTTCGGCCTGCTTAAGCCGGGAGGCGTGTTCCTGAACCACGCGATAGCCCGCGCCGGTAACCGGGGTAAGACTGCCGAACCCACCTTCACCGACATCTATGTATTCCCCGATGGCGAACTCGTACCCATCTCGACCATGCTTACCTCGGCCGAACGCGCCGGCTTTGAAGTACGGGATGTCGAGAACCTGCGGGAACACTACTTCCTGACCCTCTGCCATTGGCTGCGCCGCCTGGAGGCGAGGCACGATGAGGCTCGGAATATAGCCGGAGAGCTCAAATACCGCATCTGGCGCCTGTACCTTGCCGGATCAGCCTTCTACTTCCAGTCGGGGAAGCTCCAGCTGTACCAGTCGCTGCTCGTAAAAGCCCGCTATGGTCAGAGCGGAATGCCGCTGCGACGAGACGACTGGTACGACGACGCAAGCGCCACAACAAGTTAAACCCGAGTTCGGTGACGAACCGCACGGGTTGTGACGGCTGGGGAAAAGCGTGGCCATCGAATACCTTGCTCAGCTAGGCAAGTAAGCCCCGGAGCGCCTTGTGCTTGGAACGTTGCACAAAGCGGCCAAATGTTACATTCCTGATCCGGGTGGGCACTTGCGGAGGCCGCCGCCAATTCATTCCCCTGATCCACTCTCGGAAGGCAGCTTCTTTGAGGACAACGTCAGCCAGTCGCGCTGGTAGGCGAACGATATCGCGAGCAGGAGAACTCCAAGCACGACCAGGCTGAGAATGCGGTAAACGCGGTCGAGCCGAGAGATGTCGTACAAGAATACTTTCAATGTGGTAACCGCGATCAATACAAGCGCCTGCCAGCGCAAGAACGGAGATGACCGCCAGAACCCAGCCGCCATCAAAATTCCTCCGTAAGCCATCCACAGAGCGGAGTACGTGAAGTCGCGGCCGATCTCGAGAGAGCGCACTTGGGGCCAGCTCCCGGTTTGCCATTTCACCGGGACGGAAACGGCGGCGAGTTGGCGCCCATAGTAATCGGATACTTCGAGGCTAAAAGCGACGATCGCGAGTCCATTGATGGCTGCAAGGGCTACGGCGCGAATGATGCCCGCGGGCCGGTCCGCCCGCTTCGAGGCGCCATGGGTGAAAACTGCAAGCACAAGGATCGCCACAGCATAAACACCGATGCGCGGATTGAATACTAGGTGAGTAGGTTCAAACCGATCTACAAACAGCAGCCGGCAAATGGCAAGCGTCACAATGGCAATTGCATGCAGGTTCAGCAGGTCAGAACGGATGCGGGTGCCGATCCAAAACAGCGCAGCCGCTTCGAGCAACCAGCCGACCGTAATCCAGTGGGACTCGAAGTGAATGGCAATCGCAGCAGTGACAAAGAAAACCGCCAGGCTGCGGTGCGTTAGCCGCAGACGCGGTCGGGAGCGAGCCGTCGACTTTGTAGGCCATTCAAATAAAAGATAGAGCGCGGCAAGGGCCGAGGCAACCGGTGCCATAGCGGCGCGGCCGAGGTCCACCATAATGGCGTAGGCATCGAGGAAGTAAGTCGCCGCATTCGCCAGAGCCAGGACCATGGGAGCGATGTCGCTCGCTGCTCCCCTACCCTCCATGAGCACCGGCAACAGGGCAAAAATCAGAAAGAAAATACTGCTGAAGATGAAAGTAGTCTGGACCTGAGTGCGGTCGTAAAACTCCGCGTACCAGATCAAATATAGGATCAGAGTCCCCGCAAAAGCCAGGAAAGGCAGGCGGCGCCATGGCCTGCGGAGCGCCAGGACTAAGACCGCGAAATCGAGCACTACCAGATAGGAAAACAGGGCGACCTCGCGGTTCTCTCCTGTAGAAAGAAGCAGCGGCGTCGAGAGCCCGCCCGTAATGGCAAACATGGCGAGCGTCTCTGTATCCTGCAGGAGCGCGAGCCCGCAGGATGCCCCCGTGACCACCACCATAGACAGGAAGGCTACGCTCGCGGGCACCAGGTGATAAACCTGAAAGGCGGCCCAGATCGAAAGATACAGAACTCCGATGCCCACGGCTTTCAGTGAATACGAGAAGATGCGATAACCGGCCCGCCGGAAACGCTCGCTCCAGATCACCAGGGCTATACCAGCGACCAGCCCCGTCAAAACCAGGCTCACCGGTCCGATCCAGTGATTTTCGAAGGCGAACTTCAGGAAATATGAGACCCCGATCATCACTGCTGCGATACCGGCGCGGTTCAGCCAGTGGGATCCTATGCGGGTTTCAAGTCCGGCATGTCCTCTCTTGATCGGCGGCGAAATGTGGAGAACGCCGGCGGCGGGAATTGAAGGTTGCGCGGCGGACGCTGGTCGGGAGAGTTGTTCCAGACGCTCGACCCGCCTCTTCAACTCGCGCACTTCCTCAATCAGCAGTTTTAGATCCGGTTGCGAGTCCAAAGTGGCTCCTGCGAGTCGTTCGCCGGCGCACGGGAATCAACGCTGCTTCTGAGCTTGATTGCGGTGCCGCGTCTCAGACCTCTCGAATAGCCGTTTGGGATTTCTGCTGCCAACTCCAGGCGGTCGAGATAATTTCCTCGAGCGATCGCCGCGCCTTCCACCGCAGCAACTCCTCGGCCCGAGCGGGCTCGGCAACAAGTTCCGGAGGATCACCCGGCCGGCGCGGGCCGATGCGGATTGGAACGCTTTGTCCAGTCACCTTCTCGACCGCGGAAATCACCTCTCTCACCGAGTATCCGCGTCCGGTGCCGAGATTCATGGCGATGGAGTGCCCTCGCGAGAGATATTCGAGCCCCAGCACGTGGGCTTCAGCAAGATCGTTTACGTGAATGTAATCGCGAATGCACGTGCCATCCGCGGTAGGATAATCATCGCCGAAGATTTCAAGCGCCGACCGCCTGCCCTGTATCGTCTGCAGGATCAGGGGAATGAGATGCGTTTCTGGTTCGTGGTGTTCCCCGATGGTGGCGCTGTCATCGGCTCCGGCTGCATTGAAATAGCGAAAGCTCACGTAGCGCAGAGCATAAGCCTGGCTGTACGCCTCGAGCGCGTTCTCAAAGGCCAATTTGGTGGCGCCATAGGGGTTCACCGGCTGGCGAGGATTGCTCTCCGTGATGGGTACCTTCACGGGGTTGCCGTATACGGCGCAGGTTGAGGAGAAAATGAACTTACGCACGCGGGATTCGACCACGGCATCAAGCAGCGCCAGGGCAGAGGTGACATTATTCTTGAAGTATTTCCTCGGATTTTCGACAGATTCTCCGACGTAGGCGTGCGCGGCAAAATGCATGACCGCGTCGGAGCGGGCGAGAGCGGCGCCGAGCTTGCTGGCATCGGCGATATCGCCCACAATGAGTTCAAATCCCTCGGCGAGCTCTTTGTAGCCCGTCGAAAGATTGTCGTAGATAATGACATCGTAGCCTCTGCGCCGGAGAATGTGAGCGGCGTGGCTGCCGATATATCCCGCTCCTCCCACGACTAGAATGGACACTTTCCCTCCTCAACGAAGATGTCATGATAATAGACGCGGCCGCGGTTTGGGCACTAACTAGACTAAATAAAACCTGGGTGATTAGTCGCGTGCCTTAATTCCGGTGCTTTTAGAAGATCGATGTCTGCTCGCAGCCGAGCGGGAAGCGACATAAGCGGGCTTGTCAGGCGGGAAGTTCTCGCTAAAGTATTCGATGAGGCGGTCGCGATCCGAAGGATCGAGAATCGCTCCCCACTTGATCATCTTGTCGATTTCTCTTATCCAAAGAGCTTTCGTGAGCCGCTGCTGGACTATGATTTTTTCGTCGTGACACGAGGTACAGGCCGCAAGCGCTTTCGGCTGCATCGTTCCGGCGGGCAGAGTCTGGTTTCCGGCTGATTGCGCCGCCGCCAAACCGCAAAGAGTCAGAAAAGCGATGGCGGGTAGCTTGTCAAATGACATGGACCTTCACCCGATCGACGGCATTATAGAGATAGCCGCTCGGATTCCAGACGGCGATTTCGGGCTGGACACGGCCCTGATCATCGCTGGCGCGCGAGCAGATCACGTATTCGCCGGCTTCTTTCGGCATCCAGTCGTAGCTCCACAAGCGCCAAGCATAATGCTCCTGATCTTTCCCCAGCATTGCCAGGGCCCAGCTTCTGCCGCCATCGGTTGAGATCTCCACCTTGCGGACATCCGCTTCCCCGGCCCAGGCTGCACCGCAAATTCGAACCGGGCTGAGATTCAGTCTGGCTCCTTCGCCAGGGGCAGCGATGATAGACTTCACGCTCAATGTCGTAAGCGCGTGCGTGTCTTCGGGATTGACCACGTCTCCGGGCTGCACGGGCCGATTCGGCAAGCGATAGCCGGGCTTCATGAAGTTGCCGTCAAACTCCTTTTCAAGCACTCTGATTTCGCTCACCCATTTCACCGAGGCAGCCCCTACCCACCCCGGGACCAGGGCTCGCGCCGGAAAGCCATGGTAGTCGGAAAGCGGCGCTCCGTTCATGTGAGTTGCCAGCAGTGTGTCTGGGTCGAGCGCCTTTTCGATCGGGATGCTGCGAATAAACGGAGGAACCTTCCCCGGCGCCTGGTCGAGCCCGCGAAACATGACGTGTTTGCCTGTCGACTTCACCCCGGCACGCTCCAGGATCTGCCCGAGGCGCGGTCCGCTGAAACGGGCGGTGCCGACCGCACCGCGTTGCCACTGAATGCCGGCAACCTTCGGATTTTGAAAGGCGCGCCCATTCCCGGCACACTCGAGGGTGTTCGTCACCGAATGCCCGTTCAGGCGCGCTAGGTCGGACAAGCTGAGGACGAGCGGCCGCTGGACTTCGCCCTGAACCGCCAGTTTCCATTCCCTGCCGTTCACTGGAGCAGGCTGAAAGACGTGGTTGCGCACATAGAAGTGCGAAACGGGTGTGATCCAGGAATTCGCGAATTCCCCCGGCATTTCCAGATCAATAAAGCGGAAAGATCGCACCACCATTCGATCTTTCCCTTTGATAAGAGGTCCAGTTTCCACGATTTCACGTTCTGCGGCAGCCCAGCTGATACGAGAAAGGCTGGGCACCGCAGCCGCGATTCCCAGGGAAAAGTCTCTCAGGAAATCTCGCCGTGAAGTCATATTGGTTCGGACGTTGAGCGAACGAAAGTCCAGCCATTGAGGTTATCAGAAAGCGAGCTGCACTTGGCTCAGCAGTAGGTCTTCGCTGTGTAAGGGAGTCGCCGTTTTCGCCGCCATGCGAAAGCTCGTGTGCTCGTAATCCGTCGTGAGCTTGACGAAGCGGTTCAGATACCAGTTCAGGCCGATTCCTCGCTCCTGTGCTCCGCCGGCGGCGGTGGCAGGGTTGGCAAGAAGTGGAAACGCGGTATTACCGATGCTTACCTGACTGTAGCGAATGGCCAGCTCCACGGCACCCAGGTGGCGAAATCCTCTCGTTGGTTCAAAGGCATTGCGGGGCCGAACCCCCTCGTAGGTGTTCTTTTCACCCGTGAGCACGACCGATCCTGACGCCTGCCAGGCGGTATTGGTTACCGTGCTGGTGAGTTTTTTATAGAGTATGTCCTGCGAAGAACGAACATATTCACCTAGCACGCCCACCGGTCCGGCGTAGTAGAAGGCTTGGGGGGAAATACGGCTGTGGGTACCGTTGGCGGAGGCTTTAGAGCTGTATTTGAAAAACGTGGTTTGCGCGACCGTTTTGAGACCCGCAAGAGGACCGTGCTGGTCGGCAAGGGAGCCGGCCATGCCGACGCCAAACTCGCGAAGCAAAGCCACGTGAGTCGTGGCAAAGGGGCGGGTAAACGCACGAGCCGCCATCTCGTTTGCCTGGACCCAGTGAAAATTGCCATTAGACCCATCACTCGATCCGTTGAAGTAGCCGACTGCGTAGGTAAGCGATTCGGAAAGAACCGAGCCGCCTACCTGGGCTCCCATATAACGTAGAGGAACCAGATCGGAGGCAAGCGATCGCTCAACGAACATCAGTTCTCGGTCAGACCGCAGGGCCTCGAGACCGATTGGCTCTTTGAACTTTCCCACCCGTAGTTTTGCAAAAGAAAAGCTCTTCCACTCGAGGTAGGACTCCTGGATTTGAGGATTATTCTGGCCGAAATCCGGCATGAAGCGGTAGTCCAGGGAGTGGAACAGCGTGCCTTCGAATAATGGTCGTATGCGCCGGAAAAGGAAGGTGTCCAGGGGTTCACCATGAAGATTACTGGAGAACCAGCGGTCGTCCGCCTGGACATAACCGTGGACCCGCAGAGTGTCGGACCCGTCAGGGGTCGAAAAGATCAATCCGCTCGACCCCACCGATACAGGAGGGGCAGTTTGTGAGGGTGCAGAAACCGGTTCCACCGCAGCGGGCGCGGAACCCGAGTAGGATTGCGCTCGCACGAGCGCCGGAAGCAACAGCAACACTAGCAGTGCGACGGACTTAGGCATGCGATATCTCCTGAGATTTGGTTTCCGAAGATGAGCACCGGGCTGACATCCTGTAGCTTCTCTTCTGAATTTGGTTGATACGAAACTTACAAAAACTTCACTCCCCTTAGGGCCCAATCAAAACGCAGCAACCAGGCCCCACCTTTCGCGAATGCGCGTTTCTATGGTTTTGAACAGCAGCGCATCGACAAGTGATCCGAGAGCAATAATCAGAATCATTACCGCTACCACCTGGCTCATGTCGCTGAGATCTCGTCCCATCATCAGCAACTGGCCCAGGCCAAGACTTAGGAAAATCATCTCCGCCTGTATCAGTGAGCGCCAGCCGAACGCCCATCCCTGTTTCATTCCGGAAATGATCACAGGCAGGCTCGCCGGCAGAAGCACCGACCAGAACAAGCGGAAGCCGCGAGCCCCGAGGTTGCGTCCCGCCATGCCGTAAATCCTCGGTATCTGTTTGCGTCCGTCCTCCATCGCGATAGTGACCGAGAGCAGCGATCCCATCAGCACGACAAACAGGATGGCTTTTTCGGTCAGGCCGAACCACAACACCGCGAGGGGAATCCAGCAGATGCTGGGCAACGATTGCAGGCTGACCAGCAACCCCCCCAGGGTCTGTTCCAGGTAGCTACTGGCTGCGAGCGCCGTGCCCAAAATCATGCCCAGGACGATGGCCAGCGAATAGCCGATAAGCATACGTTTCAGGGTGACCAGAATGGCGATCCAGAAGCTGTGATCGGCAAAGCCCGCCCACAACGCCTGGCCAACATTCCACGGCGCCGGAAACAGGTACGGCGGCCAGATGTGAGCTTTGGCCACACCGGCCCAGATGCCGAGCAGCGCTAGATAGAAGATCGCTTTTTTCAGGAACCCGTTCATTTCCCGTACTCCGCATCTCTTGATCTCGTGATCTCCTCGCGCAAGCACTCGAGGATTTCCCGCGCCGCCGCCGCAACGTCGGTCTGTTCAATGTGGCGCGGGCGGGCGAGCCCTATCGAATATTCCTGCTTGGTTGTGCCTGGCCGAAAAGTGAGCAGCACCACGCGTTCGCCCAGACGAACCGCCTCACGAACATTGTGAGTGACAAAGACAATGGTGCAGCCGGTCTCCTGCCAGATGCGCTCGAGCTCGTCGTGCAGCAGGTCACGCGTTTGAGCGTCCAATGCGGCGAACGGCTCGTCCATCAACAGAACGTCGGGTTCGAGCGCAAGGGCGCGGGCAAGAGCCACGCGCTGGCGCATCCCGCCCGAGAGCTGGTGGGTGTAACTGTTTTCAAATTGCGAGAGATGCACCAGGCGGAGATACTCGCGTGCCTTCACTTCTCTCTCGCCTCTCGCGAGACCTTTCATCTTCAGACCAAACTCGATGTTCTGCCGCACGGTGAGCCAGGGAAACAGGCCGAGATCCTGGAAGATAAGGATGCGGTCGGTGCCGGCGCCACGGATCGGTTTGCCATTTACTCGAATGTTCCCCGAACTGGGGCGGCTGAGGCCGGCGATCAGGTGCAACAGAGTCGACTTGCCACAGCCCGATGGGCCGACGATGCAGAGAAATTCACCCGCGCGGACATCCAGGTTTATGTTCGCCAATGCGGCGAGCGGCTGGCCCGAGTTAGTCCGATAAGCGAGCGAAATCCCGGCAAGAGAGATCTTCGCCACTTCGACGGAAGCAGGAAGAGGCCGCGCAATGCCTGGCTGCTCGAGTAGAATCGGGCCGGCGCTTGCTGGTTTGTGGAGGATTGGAGTACTCCGAGGCGGCGACAAACTCCGTTGAACGCTCATTGGACCGGGCCTTTCCCTTTTTCCGCTAAAACCTGGTTCAGAAGGTCGGCGGCAAACAGACCAGTTAAGTCGGGCATTTCGCGCCCGAGGAAGCCTGAATCAAACGCAGATTTCGCCTGTTGAACCAACGAAGCGCGCAGGGGATCGAAGGTCACCTCGAGGCGGCCGAAAGATTCCTCGATCACTTCTGCCGACAAAGCCTTTCCCGTCTCGGCCTGGATTTGCTGGTTGAGAAGCCGCTTGGCTTCAACAGGATGCTGCCGGATCCATCCGGTCAGCTCGACGTGAGCTCGCAGCCAGCTCTTCACCAGATCGGGATGGCGCTCGAGAAATTCGGTTCGAACAATCAGCAGCGCGGTCACGAACTGGCCGTCGGGCCAAAGGGTTCGCTCATCGAGAAATAAACGGCCATTTGCTTCCCGGATCAACCTCGTGGCCCAGGGTTCGGGCGCCCAGGCGGCATCAAGATCCTTCCTGAGAAATAGAGCAAGTTGGTCGGGATTGGCGATAGGAATGACTTCGACGTCGCCACCCTTGTCTCTGGTCTTCAGCCCGTGTTGTCTCAACCAAGCTCTCAGGGCTACGTCTTGCGTGTTGCCCATTTGCGGCGAGGCAACTTTCTTACCGTGAAAGTCCTCTGCCTTCCCTATGCCCGCGTCGCGACGCACCACCAGGGCGGCACCCCCGCTGGTCGCTCCGGCGACAACCTTAAGGGCTTTTCCGTTTGAGCGCAGATAGCCGTTTATAGCCGGATTTGGCCCGACGTAGGTCATATCGAGGGCGCCGGCAAGCAACGCTTCAATCGCCGAGGGACCCGCGTTGAAGCTTTTCCATTCGATCCTTACCTCCGGGCCCATGGCGTTCACAAACCAGTAATTGGCCTTCCCGATCATGGCCTGCGGGTGCGTGATGTTGGGAAAAGCTCCGACGCGTAACGAAACCTGGGCTGGAGCGCGATACGCCAGCACCGTCAAAAGTCCCAGAACGACCCAGCTACGCGAGATCATGCCGAACCTTTTCCTCCGCTTACAACCATGGGAAGAACTGGCGCTGCCGACTTCTTTCGCCTGCCTTTGCCGCCGGGCGAGGGTGCGGGAGTGGCGACGTCGGCGATCGAGGTGCTCTCGAGAATCTTGGCCGCTGCATTGCGCACATCGAGAAACACCCGATAGAGCGCGCGGTGTTCCGGGTCGCGATCAATCAGGCTTTGCAGCTGTTCGGCATCGCCAAAGGGAGCCAGCGGACCGTCGATAAGCCGGATGATCTCGCTCAGGCGGATGTCAGAAGGAGGCCGCCGCAGCTGGTATCCGCCTTTAGAGCCGCGGACACTTTCGACGATACGGGCGTTCTTCAGCTCGAGCAGGATGAGCTCCAGAAATTTCTCCGGCAGCTCTTCTTCGTAAGCAATGTCACGGATGCGTATCGCCCCCTGGTTATAGTGGCGGGCCAGCATCATCATCGCCTGCAGCGCATACAGTCCCTTTTGGGAAATTTTCATGAGGCTTATAACTTTACAATAAAGTCTATTTATTTAATAGACAATCTTGCAATAGCATCCCCGTTGCCAAACCGGCAATCAGCTGCAAACCTCTGGCCCCGTAGAAGTTGCGGCACGGCGAAGCCTTTTCCGGCAGCTGTCGTGTGCAGTGATTTGCGGTAGGAAGGAACCGGGCGTAGCCCGAAGAGGCCCGAGGGGCGGCCAAGGATTCTATTTGCGAGCGCGGAGCCCGGATACGCTCAGGACACCCGTAGTATCTCGAGGGTTATGTTGTCGGGACCACCGCGTTCCTTGGCCAGTCGCACCAGGGAACGGCAGGCATCGAGCGCGGTGTTTGAGGCCAGTTCCCGGGCGATCTCTTCTTCCCCCGCCTGAGTCCAAAGCCCGTCGGTACAAACCAGCAGAACGTCGGATTTTTCGACCGGCAACGGCTCGGGGGGAGAATCAGGCTGAACCTGTTCCGCCACCCCGATGGCGGCGATGAGCACATGCCTTTGCGGATGAGAGTCGGCCTCTTCGGCACGAATTACGCCATTCTGGACTAGGCGGGAGACCAGTGAATGGTCACGCGTCAGCATCTCGAGCTTTCCCGTCCTCAGCCGGTAAATCCGACTGTCACCCACGTGGGCAAAATATAGACGACTGCCGACCAGAGCGAAGGCGGTCAGAGTGGTTCCCATTCCCTTGAGTGCGTGGCTTTCCCGAGCCTTCGTCTGCACACGGCGGTGCGCTTCCTCGAAGGCGTCGAGCAGGGCCCGTTGCGGATCGCCCGAGGCTGCGGAATAGACTTCCTCGACAGTGTCGACGGCGATGCGGCTGGCGAATTGCCCTCCTTCGCATCCGCCCATTCCATCGGCGACCGTAACCAGGCGGCCGAGTCGCTCGAACACCCGGTCATCGTCCGATTCCCAGTATCCGTAGCTGTCCTCGTTATTTTCGCGCTCGCAGCCCACGTCAGTGAGGCTGGCGAGATCGACCCCAGGCCGTGCCTTCATTTTCGCGCCGCTCCGAAAAGCACGAATTATACGCGACTCCACCCATCCTCTATTGACATTTGTCACCCGCGGGTGGTGATGATCCCCACTGTTTTCAACGCCGCTCGGACGAGAACATGAGTGCGTGGTCAAAACTCATTCGAGGTCAATCTAGAATGGCGTCCGCCCCCCTACCGGCGCACTCTGCGCCTTTCCCGCGTTTTGCGCAAAGCGGCATCGCGCAACTGCATTCGGTCAGCAAGAGCTATGGGCCGGTTCATGCACTGGTGGATCTTAACTTCGCAGTTCGCGGGGGCGAACTGGTGGCGCTTTTGGGACCAAATGGCGCGGGTAAAACCACGGCCATCAGACTTTTCCTCGGTCTGGTTAAGCCCACTCGGGGCCGAGTGTCAGTGTTCGGTGGAGATCCGGCAGACCCTGAAACTCATGTGCGCGTCGGAGCCATGTTGCAGGTTGGGCGTGTGCCGGAAACCCTGCGAGTCCGTGAACATATCGACCTATTTTCGTCCTACTATCCGGATCCTTTGCCCGTCGACGTCAGCCTGCAGATCGCCGGATTACGCGAACTGGCGGAGCGCAGGTTCGGCGTGCTCTCCAGCGGACAAAAGCAACGGGTATTGTTTGCGTTGGCCATCTGCGGCAATCCCGACCTGTTGTTCCTGGACGAACCCACGGTCGGGCTGGACGTCGAAGCGCGACTCCTCCTTTGGCAGGAGATTCGCAAACTGCTCGAGCAGGGCAAAACCATCGTGCTCACGACACACTATCTAGAAGAAGCGGACGCGCTGGCCGACCGTATCGTTGTGATTCACAAAGGAGCGCTACTGGCCGACGGTACGCCGGCCGAGATCAAGGCGCGCGTCCGACGAAAGAAGATCCGCTGCGTCACCCGACTATTGCCGGAAATTGTTGAAAAATTGCCAGGAGTGATCGAGGTCGAGCGCGATCGTGAAGCGACGGTCATTGACAGCTCCCGTCCTGAGGATGTCCTGCGGCAATTATTTCAGCTCGATCTCACCATTTCCGAAATTGAAGTAACCAGCGCTGGGCTGGAAGAAGCTTTCCTGGCCCTCACGCGCAACTGAGCGAGAATCCGATGGCGGCAACGTTGAGCATATTCGAACCAGGAAGACTCGGCCCCAATCTGGTAACTATCTGCCTGAAGGAAGCCAAGTACGAGTTTCTGAAATCCCTGCGCTACCCGATGTTTTCGATTTCGACACTGCTATTTCCCTTGATGTTCTACGTTCTGTTCGGGTTGGTAATGGGACCGCAGACGATCGGGAACGTCAGAAGCACGTTATATCTGATTCCCGCCTACGGGACCTTCGGCGTTATGGGAGCGTCGCTATTTGGCACCGCTGCGAGCCTGGCGATGGAACGCGGCCTGGGATGGCTGGAAGTCAAACGGGCCAGTCCCATGCCGTTGTTTGCGTACTTTGTGGCAAAGGTGGTCATGAGCATGATTTTCAGCGTTAGCAATGTCCTGGCGCTGGTCCTGATGGGAGCGGCCTTCGGCGGCGTCCATCTGCCCGGTTCGATCCTCTTCAAGCTTGTGGTCACGCTGGTCGCGGGGTCGCTGCCCTTTTGTGCCATGGGTCTTGCTATCGGCTACTTCGCCGGTCCCAACTCCGCACCCGCGATGATCAACTTGTTTTATTTACCCATGTCCTTTTGCTCCGGCTTGTGGTTGCCTTTCATGTTTCTACCGAAGTTCATTCAGCGGGTAGCCCTCTTTCTACCCGCCTACCACCTATCGCAGCTCGCGCTGAATCTGGTCGGGGGTGGACAGGGAGGCACATACTTAAGGCACTGGCAGATGCTGGCCGGATTCGCGCTGATATCGCTTGGCGTGGCGTGGGTGGGACACCGGCGAGACGAAAAGGCCCATGGGTGAACGAAGAGCCTGGAGCCTGAAGAGCAGGAGGCAGATGGAATGAAATCGCAGTGGACAGCATGGAGCCTGATGGCGGCGACATTTTTGTTGCTGCTCGAGCAGGGCCGCTTGGAACTGGTGGCCGTTTCCGCGCCCCTGGCGCTTGCGGCAAGCTATTTTGTGGCGCGCCGGAGCGGGTCCGGCGCAGCGTAAAATGGAAACAGGAAATGAGACTACTGCCAAGAAGGAGCGGGCCAAAATGCGTCGAGGGTGACGTCGGTCTAGCGCCATATATCTGGCTGGTATTCCTGGCTTTTTTTTACTTCAAGCCGATTCTCGATCCAAACCCCGGCCGCCGAGAATGGCTGTTAACCATTGCCGCGACCATCGTTTTTCTGGTGCTCTATTTTGCGACCTTCTGGGTCCGGCGTCCTTGGAATTACCTCCTGATAGCCGCGATCGTGGCCATGGGTCTGGGTCTCGGCCATCATAACGAAGGAGCAGCGGTCTTCATCATTTACGGGGCCATGTTCCTGGCCTGGACTTTCGACAAGGCCTGGCATTCGCTTGTCGCCATTGCCGTGCTCGTTCTGCTGCTCGCCCTCGATAGAGCGTTTCTGCACGCGCCTCTGGGTTTCTGGGGAACCGCCACCATTGTGTCCCTCGGTGTCGGGGTTTCGAACACCTTGTTTGCCGAGCGCAAGCGCGCTCTTGACAAGCTGCGCGTGGCCAATGAGGAGATCGAGCACCTGGCCAAAGTTGCGGAACGGGAACGGATCGCGCGTGATCTGCACGACGTGCTGGGGCACACCCTCTCGCTGATCATCGTGAAGTCCACGCTTGCCGGCAAGCTGCTGGATAAGGATCCGCAGAGTGCAAAGGGCGAGATTCGGGACATTGAAAAAGTTTCCCGCCAAGCCATGGCGGAAATTCGCAGCACTCTGCGGGGATACAGCGCCTACAAGTTGAACGACGAACTTCAGCGCGCCCGCTCAACCCTCGCTAGCGCCGGCGTCTCGGTTGAATCCGACGCGGCAGAGGTCAGCCTCAGCCCGGCCCAGGAAAGCGTGGTGGCTTTGATCATGCGCGAGGCGGTTACCAACGTCGTTCGCCACGCTCAGGCCCGGTTCTGCCGCCTGTTGCTCGGAACAAAAAATGGAAGTTGCGTGCTTGAAATCCAGGACGACGGCCGCGGCGGCAATCAGATCGAAGGACACGGATTGCGCGGAATGCGCGAGCGCATCGAAGCCCTAGGCGGCACCGTAACGCGCGATACTAGCTCCGGCACCCGGTTGCGATTCGAGTTTCCGGTTTCTACGCCCTCCAATGGAGCTTCGTGAACTCGCCGCAGAAAGCCGCGCGCAGGATGATCCGCGTGGTCATCGCCGAGGATCAAGCGATGGTACTCGGGGCTCTGGCAACCTTGCTTGAAATTGAAGGCGATATAACGGTGATTGCTCGATCGAGGAATGGCAGTGACGCGCTGAATACCATCCTGAATCTCAAGCCTGACATCTTCCTGACCGACATTGAAATGCCGGAGATGAGCGGACTCGATGTGGCGGCCGAGCTCAGGCGCAGGCGATCGGCCACTAAGGTCATTATTCTTACGACCTTCGCGCGCTCGGGTTATCTGCGCCGAGCCCTGGATGCGGGCGCGGCCGGCTACCTGCTGAAGGACATGGCGGCAGAGAAGCTGGCCGATGCCGTTCGTCGTGTGCAGAACGGGTTGCGGGTCATTGATCCCGAGTTGGCCGCGGAAGCCTGGGCCGAGCCAGACCCATTAACCGACAGGGAAAGGCAGGTACTGAGATTAGCGGGGGAGGGTATGGCGAGCATAAACATTGCCGCCAAACTCAGCCTCTCGGAAGGTACCATACGGAACTATCTTTCAGAAGCTATCAGCAAACTGGGCGCCGCGAACCGCATAGAGGCCGCACGCATCGCGAGGACAAAAGGGTGGCTATGAAGGCGCGAGTAACAGCGCCGCACAAATCTCGCCGCGGCTCGGGGTTTCGGTTTCTGGTTCTCCCTTCTGTCTTTAACTGACCTTACCCGAGGAAGGGAGAACTCCAAGGCTCCCGCCATGCTCAACCGTTGATGTACTCATCTTGTCGCGCATGGCTACGTGCTTCTGACGAAAGTGAACATGGGCGCGTTCGCCCCAGCCGCGAACGAAGTAGTAGTTTAAGGTTCCGCCTATCAGCGAGCTGACAAGTGGAATCAGCCGCCCCGCCCATCGCTCCACGAATTCGGCGCTGGCTTTTGCGGCGATGCGCTGGATAACGCGCGGCACCACCCGATTCACCAGGTTTTTTTCCAGAAACTCCCGGCCAATGTCCACACCGGCCGCGCTGGCGGCAGCAATCCAGAGCTCCGCCATCTCTTCATCGCTGTTGTACTCGAAACCATACAGCAGGCTGAGCTTCTGGATGGTGCGCAGGGTGATGCCGGCGAGGATGCTGAAATCGGGGACGATCGTAAGCAGTCCCCCAACGCCGAGGCCGGCGCCTTCGGCGGCGGCAATCTTCATTGCCCCTGAAATGATGCGCTCGGCAACCGTATCTAGCACCGGGAGCTCGACCGAGTACATTCCCTGGAAACTGCTGACCGGCAGCCCGTGCGCCGCCCGTATCTCCATCAGGAAGCGTTCCGGATTGACTCTTACCGTCTTGTAAGCCCGCCACAAGGCTTTCGTGAGAGCGCCCTCGACCCGGTGACGCAGCCAGGACTTTTCCAACACGGCAATCCCCGCGCGTTAGCTAGCGCAGCCTCCCTTTGCTCTTTTTATCACAGCCGACGCGCCTTGGAGGACATTCAAAGCGCAGTGGGGGACGTTAAGAGGCGAGTGCCCGAGGCAGGCGGTCATCTGAAGCTGTGCTACGCTAAAGAGTCCTACATGAATTCGGGAAAACTGCATCTGGTGCCGCTTGGCGGGCTAGGCGAGTTCGGCATGAACTGCATGGCCATGCGCTGGGGCGACGACATCGTGGTCATCGACGCCGGAATGATGTTCCCGGAGTCCGAACTGCTGGGCGTTGATATTGTCGTTCCTGATATTTCCTACCTCATCGAGAACCGGGAACGAGTGCGGGCGATTGTTCTCACCCATGGTCACGAAGACCACATCGGCGCGCTACCCTGGATTGTGGCGGAGCTGAACGTGCCCGTCTGGGGAACGGAGTTCACCCTGGCCTACGTGGAAGACAAGCTCGAGGAACATGGTCTGCTCGACAGTGCCGATTTGCGGGAGATTCGCCCGGGAGATCGCTTCAAAATTGGGCCCTTCACTATTGATCCCATCCAGGTCACCCACAGCCTCGTGGATTGTGTTTCCCTGGCAATTCATACTCCCCTGGGGGTCGTCCTGCATACCGGCGACTTCAAAGTCGACCCCACCCCGACCGACAACCGGCTGTTTAATCTGCATGCTTTTGCCGAGTACGGCAAGGAAGGTGTCCTGGCTCTTCTGCAGGATTCAACCAATGTCGAGCGGCGCGGATACACGCCCAGCGAACGCGCTGTAAGGGGCAAGTTCGACGAGGTTTTTGCCTGTGCCGGGGGCCGGATTTTCATCTCCTGCTTTTCCTCTTCCATTCATCGCATCAAGTTGGCGGTGGAGATGGCATGGGAGCACGGGAGAAAGGTGGCTTTTATCGGTCGCTCGATGATCAGCTCGTCCGAGATTGCCGAGGATCTCGGCTATCTGGACATTGCCGACGGCTTGCTGATCCATGCCGGCGAGCTGAAGAATCTCGTTCCAGGTAAGGTTTGCGTGCTCATCAGTGGAACCCAGGGCGAACCCATGTCGGCACTGTCGCGGGCCGCGGTCGATAACCACAAGCACGCCCGCATCGAGAAAGGCGACACCGTGGTGCTGTCCTCGCGCATCATCCCGGGAAATGAGAAGGCCATCTACCGTATGGTCGACCACCTGTTTCGCCGTGAAGCCCACGTGATCTACGAGGACAGTTCGACGCCGCCGGTCCACGTCAGCGGCCACGGCAGCCAGGAGGAGCTGAAACTCATCATCAATTTGGTAAAACCCAAGTATTTCATTCCCATCCACGGCGAGTATCGCCAGCTGAAATTGCACGCCCAGCTGGCCGCCTCGATGCATGGATCCGTGGGCACGGTAATGCTGATCGAGAGCGGAGACATTTTGGAGTTTGACGAACTCGGCGCGCGAAAGGCCGGTCGGGTAAACGTGGGCCGCATCTGCATCGATTCCGGATCACGCACGGACGTAGTCGAAGATCTCGTGATCAAGGACCGTCGCCACCTGAGCGAAGACGGCTTCGTGCTGCCCATCATAGCGATCAATAAACTGACCGGCCGGGTTGAGATCTCGCCAGAAATCGTAACCCGCGGCTTCTCCGGCGGAGAAAACGGCTTTCTCGACTCGGTTCGTAACGTGGTAGTTGAAACCCTGGGGCAGTCAAGCGAAGAAGAGCGCGCCGACTATGGCGTGATCAAGGAAAAAATCCGCGCCGAATTGAAGCGGTACATTTCCAAACAGACGCAGAAACGGCCGCTGATCATGCCCGTCATTTTGGAAATCTGACCGGCTGACAACATCCCTGAATTCGGATCTCGACGGCAGGACCGAATGTTAACCTCTTCAACTATCAATGATCGTACAACTAGCTTGGTAAGCCTGGCTGATATTCGCGAAGCGCAGGCTCGCATCGCCGGCGTGGCTGCCCGGCCGCCTCTGTTGCCGCTCCTCGAGGCGGGGATCACTCTTCATCTTAAGGCGGAAAACCTGCAACCGATCGGTGCCTTTAAGCTGCGAGGTGCGTACAACAAAATTGCTTCGCTCACAGGCGAGGAGCGCGCACGGGGTGTCATTACTTACTCGAGCGGCAATCACGCCCAGGGGGTGGCATATGCGGCGCGCGCGCTGGCCACCAAGGCAGTCATCGTCATGCCCAGCAATGCGCCGGTTGTTAAGCGGGAAGCCACGGCGGCGCTCGGGGCCGAGATCGTGTTCGTGGGCCCGAGTGGTGTCGAACGGCAGCTG
>JAFAWX010000354.1 GCA_019241535.1 Acidobacteriota bacterium
GCGGCCAGTGCATTACAAGCTTTCGATCCCGTTCATGCCACCCTGGTCTGTTGGAGAAATGTTCGACAACCAATCTACCTCATGGATTCCATAGTAGTTCTGTCGGAGTGCTCAGCTCATTTCTGGGACGGACAACGGCGATCTAGAACGATCATGAGGAGCAGTATCAATTGTGTGCAGGCAGCCAGGGAAGTACCGAATTACTAAACCATAAAACCAGTGGCTGATTTCTTGCCGGTGTTGCGGCTGATTATGTCACTTTCGGCTTTCTCCTCTCGGTCCTTATAGGTGACGTGTTCTTGGTGATCGCAAATTTTGTGTTCGTCTGATGAGATAGGATTTAAGATTTTTTTGAGCATCCGTTTCTCTGAGCCAGTCAGGTCACCACAACCAGCTCTGCTCAGTCATCTCAAGGGCCTCAGCGAACACGCTGATATCGGACATTGTTTATGTAAATCTCTCCCGCGTTGGTGTTTGAGTTTGCAGGGTTCAAGTAAAACAATGCAGCCGGCGAGCTATTCGTGTAGTTCAACGTCAGGGTATAGTTTGATACGCGATATGTCCCGCGGCCGCCGTTTGGAGTCTTGTAGCCGATGGCTACACCTGTACCCGTCCCATAGCTGAGATTCGCCATCGCGCCGTAGTTAAGAATGCCTTCGTCGATGAATTCGCCGTCCGGCGTAAACGAAATGCCGGGTTGTTTCATATCGCCAAAGGGTTTGTACGTTCCTTCGAGTGGCTTTCCTCGCCCGCTGTCCAACAGAAAGTACGTTTCACCGTTGATTTCGAGCCTGTCTTGGTAAAGCATCATGTCCCAGACTTCGCCTTTCAGTCCGGAAACAAGCTGCCTCCCGCCACTGGTGTCTGCGAAAGAGATTCTGCCCCGGTCGCCGGAAATGCGATACATTCCCCATTGTGCGGAAGTCTTGCCGCCGCTCGCAATGTCGGTTCGCATAGAGAATTCGTCGTTGTAGCTATCGAGTCCCGAGATAACGAGACCGCGCTTGACTCTTCCGCTGGGGAAAAAGACGAGATAGCTATAAGCGGGCGTTCGAGCAGCAAGGTCAGATATGTCCAGGGACGAGCTGGGATCGGTTCCCTCCTTCGCGCGTGCGCGATAAATGCCGCTAAGCCTTGCCTGCATGGGAGATGCCGGCACGTTCGCTGCAGATGAGCGCGGGTTGGACGGATATGGTTGGGCCGCAGCTACGGCT
Source organism: Acidobacteriota bacterium (assembly GCA_019241535.1). Classification (GTDB taxonomy): domain Bacteria; phylum Acidobacteriota; class Terriglobia; order Terriglobales; family Acidobacteriaceae; genus Gp1-AA145. Next base: position 1,215 of record JAFAWX010000354.1, read on the forward strand.
GTCGACCTGCCTCTCGCGGTGAGAGCCGGAGCGCCCTCGAGAGCCGCCATCAGCACGTTCGCTGGTGCTGCCTCCGCCGGTCTCCATCCCGGTTTCCGGTCCTCCCGCAAGTCCGTTTCGCTCTGCATCAACCAGAAGTGATATGTTTCGTGCGCCGTCCTGATCTCCACAGCATTTGTGGGCCGATTTCCAAAAACCCACGGCCGTACGGCGGCAATCTCCGTGCGCTTGAGCCGGAACGAGTGCCCTTTGTCCCGCTCGGGTCGCAAGACATCGTATCGAATGCTGTCTGAAGTTATGGAGAGGTATCCCATGCACCAGGTTCCAAAGTGCGCATGAGCCACCGGAAATCGCTGTTGTGTTTCGTTGTCGGTATCAGTGGCATTGGAAGCGGTCGATGTACTCGGAGTGTTTGCTGCCGCGACATCCGTCCGTGTGGGCGCCGCTTGGTTCTGTGCTTGCATGACAGCGATCAGGATATCGGCCGAGGCAGCATCGGCTGGGTTCCACGTGTAAGCTCGCCGTCTCTGTATGTCTTCTTGGTGCAAGAGCCAGAAATGATAGATACCTCGAGTTGTTTGGATCTCAATGGCATTGAGGGATTGGTTCAGGAAAGACCATCTTCTTACTTGCTGAACTTCTGATTGGGAGAGTTGGAACGAATGGCCCTGGTCTTCCGCGGGTTCAACGACCTCGTACCTGAGGACATTGCCGCCGATGTAAAGGTATCCAAGACACCAGGAACCACTGTGCTCGTGCGCCACCGGGAAGCGCGCGGCCGATTGAAACCTGTCCTGAGCTGAGCTCTCTGGAGGAGCCGCCTCCAGGAAAGCAATGATTGCCACACACAAGACGAGGCTGATTCCGCAAGCAGTTCCTGTGAGTTTCATGGGGAGCCTCCCATAGTTTCCTTACTGGAAAAAATTGTGGCACGCCGTGTTCCAGAGTTGTTGTAAGTAATTTTAGCGTGAAAATGCCATGAGCGCCCCCTATTCCTGGGGGACAACTCCCGTGCGGTGCTGTCTATGGGCAGGACCCTGGACCGGTACGAATGATTTTCGTGGCCCTGCGATAGTTATGGGTGGCGGTTGGAGTTGTTGCGCAACGACGCCACCGCACCCTGTCTGAACTCTGGAGTCACAGCTAGTCTAAGTCTAGACGCTGCGGAGATCCGAAGTTCGAATTGCCACGTGCCTATTCCGAACCGCGTCCTGACTTGGCGGGCGGAGTTAGCTATTGTTCGTAAATTCATGCGAGTTGCAGCAGCGGCAATCAAGCCCACGGCAATCGTGACGGAGAAAATGCCTGGCACCGCGAAAAAAGAATCCCCGGGTTAAGAAGCCACGACGACAAAGCTAATGGCGAGCGCCCAGGCAATGCCGCGCACGGTGCACCAACGCATATCTTCCCAACTCCGGCGCATTCTCCCGGCGCCGAATTGGCGCAATGCATAGCCTCACTGCCGATACCGCCTATTTTGCCGGGAGTACGCGCGCACGATGTAAAAACGATGCCAGCCTAATTGATGAATAGAGGGGTATCAGTTGGTTGACGACGACTTCGGACCGTTCGCTGCCGTTGCAATAAATTCGCGGACCTACGCCGAGCGATGCATT
>JAFAWX010000261.1 GCA_019241535.1 Acidobacteriota bacterium
GCCAGGAGTGGGGAAAGTTACTGAGGAGAAGCTGACGAAGCTCGGGGTTCGAACCGTAGGAAAGTTGCGAAGCCTGGAGTTACCCGTGCTCGAACATCACTTCGGGCGTTATGGCGTACGCCTGCACGAACTCGCCCACGGTATTGACGAGAGCGAAGTCATCGTACATCGCCCTACAAAATCGATATCGGTGGAGGACACCTTTGATGAGGACCTCCTCTTGGCGGAACTCGAACCCATGATCCGACGCCTAGCAGAAAAGCTGTGGTATGGATTGGACAAAGAACCTCGCATAGCACGCACGGTGGTCTTGAAACTGAAAACCAGCGACTTTAAGACTTTAACCCGCAGCCACACGCCCGAATTTCCTCCGTCGTCCTGCGACGCACTGACGGAGATCGCACTCAGACTACGCGAGCGAGTGGATCTGGGTCGACAGCAGCGCTACAGGCTCGTAGGAGTTGGATTGAGCAATTTTCAGGAGAACGAAACTGCGGTTGAACAGCCAGCTCTCTTCGGATGATGACCTCCCGGTGAGTAACATCCAGGCGGACACGGCTCATTATTGGCCATTCCTCCCGTAGTGGGATTTCACGTCAAGCGGGTGGGCATAAGTTGAAGAATCAATCTGCAGATCGCCTCAGGTTCGTGCTCTCCGGCCGAACCCGCCAGACTATACGACCGCTCGAAGCCGTTGGGCCCTTCGACTTTCATCTCCCAATTTTCGCTTCCGCGTGATCCAGCGATGGACACCCGCCACTTTCCAGGCTTGTCGCTCAGCGCGTGCTCGACACGGGCACTAATTTCGCGGCATAACTCGGTGTCTCCCAGATTTTGCAGCTCAATGGTCACTCCCATCGCATTGCAATTCTACCGAAGAACTTGAGCTACTCTGCGCCACATGGCTTGTGAGAGAAACAGTGGCAACTGGTGACCTGCACTAATGCCAGACCAAGGCGAGGCCCATTTGCCTACCAGCGGGCCCGTTTTGCAATGCTGGGCCCAACCCGAGCAAAAACCGCTATGGAATTGTCAGCATCTGAAAATCGACAGCAGCGCACGCATCCCAGAAGCACGGAACGATTTTGGCAAGCGACCAGAAGCTTCCTCACGAACTGGCGCGTGAGAAATTGGAAGCTGGCGGGGAGCCCACCGTAGTGCTCAGAAGGTTAAGTTTTTCCCAGAGCGCGGCGTGCCTTGGAATAATCGCCCGTTCGGCTTGTCCAATTGCTTGCCAAAGCTCCTAAGGCCCAGAAGACAGCAAACGGAAAAAACCATTTGCTTCCGGGAACTCCGGCGCGCCAGGCCGCAAAAGTACTTACCGCCGGACTAATGGCCGACGATGTGACTCCAGCTGACCACATAACCGCCCTACCTGCGGGGCTGGCTCTTTCGATCGACAGCTTTTCTGTCTGCACCCCAAAAAACGGAAGGTTTTCGAATATCCAGCGAACTCCGCGTGGCCAACCGTCGGGATTGGCCGTGCCGCCAACTGTATAGAAGAGGAAACGAATACCCAACAACCGCCCGAGCAGCCAGTGCGCAATCGCGTGCGACGAGAAATAGAGAAGAACCCATGCCACAACCATGGCGAATGCAGCAATGGCAGCACGGTGTATTGATTCGGACAACTTCAGGGCGCAGATTGCGGCCGCGATTCCCGCGGCCTGCAATGAGTTGCCGGTTCGAATCGAAAGGCGGCCGAAGATCTTTCGCTTATTAATGGTTGCCAGCGCCATCTGTTTCCGGGAGATATTGCGGGGCTGTCTTCATCCGGTTTGAGCGCAAATGCCTTGAAAAAGCTTTGATGCTGCCGAAGCAGTCACCTGGAGATCGTTGCGGGTAACCGGGGCGTTCCAAATCACGCGTTCATCGATGCTGATCAGCATTATGTGAACTTCTCGCCACGAATCACGATCCAACGAGGTTGTGGGTGACAAGAGGTTGCTCGCGCGCTGCAAGGACGAATCATCGCTGTCGCGATATCGTGAACCGCGCTTGCGAGCCGCGGCACTGTTGTTCTTCACCTCCGCTAATTCTGGAGAAGGGGCAACAACTTAATCCCCGCAACAGTATCACCGGATCAACTGAAAGGGCCCTTGACCTGGACCCCAGGTCGCCAGTAGGCCCACTACGGACATCGCGACAAACGCGCTCGAGGCGCTAGCCACTGCCCAGTAATGGACAACCCATTCCACGGCTGGACATCCTCCTGTCCCGTTAAGAGTGTACGCCATGCATAAGTCCCCAATTTTCAATGAAATAGCAGCATCCGAGATCTTGGTCGCTTTGTTGCATCGTCTCCAGGCACATGGATATAGCGCGGCCTGAATTCAAGCGGCATAAGCGTCGCCGCCAGATCCTCTGGGCGACGATCGGGCTGGCCCTTCTTGGTGCCGTGACGATCGGGGTCTCCCGCCTGAAGCCGGCAGCACCTGAGGTTGAGCGCAGCACGGTTTGGACCGACACCGTGAAGCGCGGGCCGATGCTTCGCCAGGTTAGAGGTCTTGGTTCGCTGATTCCCAGCCAGGAGTTCACCCGTCAAATACCGGCGGAGACCGAAGCCACGGTTGTGCGTATTCTCAAGCTGCCCGGTTCGCAGGCCAAGGCAGATACCATCCTGCTGCAGATGAGCAATCCCCAGGTAGAACAGGGGGCAATCGATGCGCGGCTTCAGTTGAAGGCCGCCGAGGCGGAATACCAGAGTTTGCGGGTTACGCTCGAGAGCAACCTGATGAACCAGAAAGCCGGGGCTGCTACTGTAAACTCCGACTACACTCAAGCCAAGCTTCAGGCCGACACTGATAAAGCACTCTATGATCTCGGCGTGATTTCCGGCCTGTCCTATAAGAATTCCAAGAGCAAAGCCGACGAGCTCACAACCCGCAACAACATCGAAGGCCAGCGGCTGGATATTAGCCAGAAAGCCATTGCATCGCAAATGGCCGAGCAGCAGGCCAAAGTGGATCAGATTCGTGCCCTTGCCGAACTGAAGCAGAAACAACTCGAGGCCCTTAAAGTTCGGGCCGGAATCGAAGGCGTGCTCGTGGATTTGCCCCTCCAGGTCGGACAGCACGTCACACCGGGAACGATGCTGGCGAAGGTTGTCCAGCCCAACCACCTTATCGCCGAACTGAAGATTGCCGAGACACAAGCCCGCGACATCCAGATCGGCCAACCGGCGCTGGTCGATACCCACAATGGAACTATCTCCGGCGAGGTGATGCGCGTCGATCCCGCCGTGCAGAATGGAACCGTAACCGTTGACGTCCGACTCACAGGAGAACTTCCCAAAGGAGCACGTCCCGACTTAAGCGTCGACGGCACAATCGATCTTGAACGTCTCGATAACGTGCTCTACGTGGGCCGACCGGCCTTTGGCCAGGAAAACAGCACGATCAGCCTGTTCAGGCTTGATCCCGCCGGCAAGGGCGGCGTTCGCGTTGCCGTAAAGGTTGGTCGCGCTTCTGTGAATTCCATTCAAGTGATTGAGGGGCTGCGCGAAGGGGAAACCGTGATTCTCTCCGACATGTCGCGCTATGACAATACTGACCGCATCCGGCTCGAGTAAGGGACCGAGGAAGACTCATGACCGACTTAGGACAATCGCTGATCGAAATCGAGGATTTAACGAAAGTGTTCTATACCGACGAAGTCGAAACGCACGCCCTCTCCGGCGTGCATTTGGGCATTCGTAAGGGCGAGTACGTCGCCATCTCCGGACCATCCGGATGTGGCAAGTCCACCCTCTTGTCGATACTGGGTTTGCTCGACACCCCGACAGGTGGAAAGTACCTGCTGAATGGGGAGCCAGTCGAGAGTTTAGACTTCGCGGCGCGTTCGCGCATTCGCAATCGGGAAATCGGTTTCATCTTTCAAAGCTTCAATCTGATTGGCGACCTTACGGTGTACGAGAACGTCGAACTGCCCCTGACCTATCGTCAGAGGATGCCCTCGGCAGAACGTAAGAAACGAGTTATGGAATCGCTGGAGCGCGTCAGCATGGCGCACCGCGTGCGACACTATCCTTCACAACTTTCAGGTGGCCAGCAGCAGCGGGTGGCGGTCGCGCGCGCGCTCGCCGGACATCCTTCAATTCTGCTGGCAGACGAGCCCACCGGCAACCTCGACTCGCATAATGGCGAAGCTGTGATGGAACTCTTGCGAGACCTGCACCGCGAAGGCGCCACTATCTGCATGGTTACCCATGACCCCCGATTCGTGAAGCAGGCGGAACGGGAGATTCACCTGTTTGACGGCAAAGTCGTCGCCGAAGAGGAACTGCGCAAGCTCATGCAGGAAACGCAGGCATGAAGGGTTTCGTTCACGACCTCCGTTATGCGATGCGGCAGTTGCGCAGGAGCTCGGGATTCACCGCAATCGCGGTGCTCACGCTCATGTCCGGCATTGGGGCGAACACGGCCATATTCAGTGTGGTCAATGCGGTGCTGCTCAAACCACTGCCCTACAAAGATTCCAGCCGTCTTGTCGTCGTGTGGCAGCAGAACCCGCATCGTGGCTGGTTTGAAAATGAGGTCTCGGGAGCAAACTTCCTGGATTGGCAAAAGCAGAACCATGTGTTTACCGGTATGGCGGCCTTCGAATCTTTATTTTTGAACCTGACGGGCCATTCTCCGCCACAGGAGATCGCGGGCGAGAGAGTGAGCGCAAATTTCTTTTCTCTCCTGGGCATCAAACCATTGCGAGGCCGCCTGTTTCTTCCCGAGGAAGAGAGCCAGGATCGAGCCGCTGCAATTGTTAGCTACTCGTTGTGGCAGCAGCATTATGGCGGCGATCCTGCCCTGGTTGGCCGGCAGATTTTTCTCAATGGCAAAAGTTATCCCCTCATCGGCATCCTGCCGCCGGGCATCAGCGACGATTACCTTGGTATAGAAGCTCAGCAATCGCAGGTTTGGATCTCGGGGATTGAGCCCTTCGCCGAAGGCCGCGAATTTCACGAGTATCATGCGATCGCACGCCTAAGGCCCGATGTCACCCTGACGCAGGCGCAAGCCGAGATGAATACCATGGCTGCTCGCATTGAGCAGCAGTATCCGGAATCAAGGGGCTGGGGTGTGGCGCTGGTTCGAATGCACGACCAGGTGGTTGAGTATTTTCGTCCGGCGTTATTGCTGCTGCTTGGGGCGGTCGGCACGGTTTTGCTCATCGCCTGTGCGAACGTTGCAAATCTGCTGCTGGTGCGGGGCGCCAGCCGGCGTAAAGAGTTTGCAATTCGCACCGCGGTCGGTGCCTGCCGTTGGCAAATTATTCGTCAGCTTCTGGTCGAAAGCCTCCTTCTTTCCCTGGCAGGCGGAGCCATGGGTTTGGGGTTCGGCGCCTGGGGATCACAGATTCTTGTGCGCTTGTCGCCGACAGCCCAGCAGACGACCGCAGGTGCGATCAGCACGCCGCTGGGGCTCAATGGTCTGGTTCTACTGTTCACCTTCATGGTGGCGGTCGCTACGGCAATTGTCTTTGGACTAGCGCCGGCCATGAGCGCTTCCAAGCCTCATCTGAACCACGCGTTAAATGAAAGCGGGCGCAGTTTCAGCGCCAGCCTCCAACGCCGCAATCTGCGAAGCGCCTTAGTTATTTGTGAATTCGCGCTTGCGTTGTCGCTCCTCCTCTCAGCAGCCCTGATGATCAAAGCCCTTGCGCACCTGCATCGGACTGCAATCGGATTTAACCCCAACAACGTTTTAAGCGTGAAGATTCCGCTGGAAGGTTCGCAATACCAGGATCCAGGACGCCAAATCGAGTTTTTCCGCCAGTTTTTGAACCGGATCGAGGCTCTGCCGGGAGTTGAGTCGGCGACTGTATCACGCGGGGTGCCGATGAATGGCTGGGCAGGCTGGAATTTTGTCACTGCCGATAATTCCCATCCCGCTGCCGGTGACGTGCCGGACGCGAATTATGTCGTGGTCGCGCCTCATTATTTCCGTACCTTGCAGGTGCCGTTGCGCAAAGGCCGCATTTTCACTGAGTCGGACTCGAAGGCTGCCGAACCAGTTGCTATTGTGAGCGAGTCGCTGGCACTCAGATACTGGCCCGGACAGGATCCGATAGGCAAGCGCCTAAAGGTGAGCTCCGATGCCAAAGACAAGACCCAGCCGTGGCTTACGGTCGTTGGGGTTGCCGGTAACGTCCGCACGCAAGGGCAATACGCACCTTTCATTCCGGAGATCTACGTTCCCTACACGCAGTATCCCTGGGTTCTCTCGCCCCGTAACGTCCTGGTCCGCAGCCGTGGCGATCCACTGGCACTTGTGCCAGCGATTCAGCGCGAGGTTGCAGCCCTGGACAAAGACGTGCCGGTTTCGGCGCTTGCGACCATGGACGAAATTGTCTCCGGGCCCGTGCAGCAAGGCCGAACAATTATGTGGCTGCTGGGAGGCTTCGCCGCCCTGGCCCTATTGTTGGCGGCAGTCGGGATCTATAGCGTGATCTCCTATGCGGTCTCGCAGCGAACGCACGAGATCGGGGTCCGCATCGCGCTTGGAGCAGACCGCGACGCCATTACCGGGCTTGTCTTAAGACACGGCATATCACTCAGCCTGCTTGGGGTCGCAGCAGGGTGGCTGGGCGCCCTGGGGATTGCCCGGCTTTTTGCCGCGCTTCCTTTTCAGATTCGCTGGCTCCTGCTGTTCGACGTTCGCCCCGCCGACCCGTTGATGTTCGCTTGCGTCTCGGCAGTGCTGGCCACAGTCGCGGTATTAGCCTGCTTCATTCCCGCACGCCGTGCAGCCAGGGTCGATCCTATACGTGCGCTGCGATATGAGTGAGAAAAGGCAATGACAGGCCTACCGCAGGACCTTCGTTATGCCGTACGGCAACTCCTGCCTCGTGTCTTCGACGAACTGTTTCACCGTGCTCGCAAGGAAAGCACCGGCCCCGCGGATTTCTGTGTGGCGAGCGGCGGTTATTCCCAGAGTCTGGGAATCCCTCTTCTCAGAGGACGGATGTTTGAAGAGCGGGACGGTCCGGATGCTCCGCACGTTGCGGTGATCAGCGCTTCGCTAGCTCGCGAGCGCTGGCCGGGTCAGGACCCGATAGGCCAGAGCATCGAGTTCGGCAACATAGATGGCGACATCCGCTTGCTGACCATTGTCGGCATCGTTGGGGACGTCCACGAATACGGCCTTGATGCACCCCCGCGCCCTACGGTCTACGTAAATCTGTTTCAACGACCGCAGAACGAGGTCACGGTATCGATGTTGAGCGATGCGAACACGCAACTTGTGACCTCCGCCGCCCGCGACATCCTGCACGAATTGAACCAGCAGATTCCATTGCGCTTCCGCACATTTCCGCAAATCTATTCTGCCTCCCTTGGTTCGCGCAGCTTCAATTTGATTCTGATCGGCTTCTTTGCAGGCATTACGCTGCTTCTCGCAACTGCCGGTGTCTTTGGTGTGATCGCCTATTCGGTCGGCCGCCGCACGCGCGAGAGTGGCGTCCGTATGGCACTTGGAGCCAGCTCTCGAGACGTCCTCACTATGGTCCTCGGCCAGGGAGTGCGCACGGTAGTTGTAGGCATTGTGATCGGGATTGCCGGCTCGCTTGCCCTTACCCACGCCACACGGTCGCT
>JAFAWX010000294.1 GCA_019241535.1 Acidobacteriota bacterium
GGACTTCCGCCAGACCCTGGGTGACATGCTCGCCGACTATCACTACGACCTGCTTACCAAGATGTTGCACGAGCGCGGCATGGGACATTACGGCGAATCGCACGAGGAAGGCCGGGCCTTCATAGGCGATGGCATGCAGGTGAAGCGAAGCAACGACGTGCCTATGTCGGCCATGTGGACACAAAGGCCGGGTGTCAATAATGAGCAGTACGGATACGACGCGGACATTCGCGAATCAGCCTCGGTAGCACACATCTACGGGCAGAATCTGGTGGCCGCCGAATCCATGACCGCCTCCTCGGGCGCCTACGCCTGGTCTCCGGCGACGCTGAAGCCGACGGCCGATAAAGAGCTGTCGATGGGACTGAACCGCTTTGTGATTCACACCTCCGTTCATCAGCCGCTGCTCGATAAGAAGCCCGGACTTTCTCTCGGTCCGTTCGGACAATGGTTCAACCGCAACGAAACCTGGGCCGAGCAGGCCCAGCCCTGGATCACCTATTTGGCACGTAATTGTTATCTCCTGCAGCAGGGCAAGTTCGTCGCCGATATCCTTTATTACTACGGCGAGGACACCAACTTGACCGACCTGTTCCTTCACAAAGCTCCTGAGATTCCCCAGGGCTATAACTTCGATTACATCAATCCCGACGCTCTGATACACGTACTTACGGTTGCAGACGGACAGCTTGCCACAGCGAGCGGCATGCGCTATCGCGTGCTGGCGCTCGACCCGCATAGCCAGCACATGTCGCTGCCCGTTCTACGAAAGCTTCGCGATCTGGTCCAAGCCGGGGCAATTGTCTGGGGCGCGAAGCCCACGGACACACCAAGCCTCGCCGACGACGAGAACGAATTTCGCCACATCGTCGATCAGCTTTGGGGATCGGGAGAGGGCGAAACGTCCGGCAAAGGGCGCGTGTACGGCAAGCAGTCTCTGGGCGAGACCCTAGCTACCCTGCATGTCGGCCCGGACTTCGGCTACACTCGGCCGGAACCGGACACGAGCCTGCTATTTGTCCACCGCAAGCTCTCTGATAGCGATTTATATTTCGTGGATAATCGGAGCGACCGATTCGAAAACCTGAGCGCCACGTTTCGCATGGAAGGTAAAGCGGCCGAGTTGTGGCATGCCGACAGCGGCAAGATAGAACCAGCTTCCTATTACACGGCCGAAGGCCGCACGACTGTGCCCTTATATCTGGCGCCCTGGGAGACGGTTTTCGTCGTCTTCCGTTCACCCGCAGAGGCACCCTCGCGCACTTTGCCGGTAGTGATTGAAACGTCGCTGGCCACTATTGACGCTCCCTGGGAGCTGAGTTTCCCACCCGGCCAGGGGGCACCCCCCACTGCCAGGTTTGACAAATTGACCCCCTGGAACGATAACGCCGACGAAGGCATCAAGTATTTTTCCGGAACGGCTACCTATACTACGGCAGTCGACGCGTCCGGCAGCTGGTTTCGACCGGGGGCACAACTGTGGCTCGATCTTGGCGCGGTCAAGAACCTGGCGGAAGTCTTAGTTAACGGCAAATCGCTCGGCATCGTCTGGAAACAACCCTATCGGATTGATGTGACCCCTGCGTTAAAGCCCGGCACGAACTCAATTCAAATAAAGGTCACGAACGGCTGGGCAAACCGCATTATTGGGGACCGGCAGCCGAATGCGAAGCAGGCGTACACCTTCACCTCTCCGAAGTTTTACAAAGCCACCTCGCCATTATGGCCCTCGGGCTTGCTGGGCCCGGTCGCAATAGTTGAAACGAGCGTCTCCGCGGCGAGATAACCCATCGCAGAAGCTGCTCCGAGCCGTTCTGGCCATGTCTCTGGCCAGAGTGGAGGCTCGTTCTGTCCTTTCGTTTAAGAGTGGTCAGCCATGGCCGACCTTTCACCTTGACTTCCTCCCCTCCGCAGCGCTCCGAGTACAGGAATATGTTCCGGCATTCGATCGGCAATGGGGTTTCTCGCCGGGCTGACCCCCTTTGACCCAAGCGCCCCGCTGCCCCAGCCATCCACGCATCCAGTGTCGTTACAGGAGCTTAAAACGTGCGCCTGCCAAGCACTTGCACCGCCGCAGGATGAGGCTCACAGGCGAGTTGTGCAAATGCTTGCACTGGGCTTGTGCACCGCGCTAAGTTAAACCGGCAAAAGCGCTATCAAACAAGAACTCATATCCTGCTGACGATCAGTAAACCACTAATAGCAGACGTGGACATCTTCGGGCTGCCCGCGCGGTGACAAAAATTTCTCACCATTTTCGTTAACGGCAATCGCTTATCGGGTTATTATTCTTGCGGCTAGATTCAACCGCTGGGAGGTAAAATCCCTGACCAGCCAGTGATCGCGCTTCTTGTGAGTTTGTCGAATCAAGTGCAAGCAAGCGTTTCAGTGACAAGGGTGATTTTCTTCCGATCAGAGAGGACGCCAGCCATGCCTATTCCTCTTCGCCGGCCTGCATTTTGCCTGGCGCTTTTGTCTTTCGCCTTCGCGAGCCTATTGGCCCACGCTCAAACGGCCCAAATGATCTCCTTGGTGGATCGCCGAGATGTAGGCGCAGCTCCGGCTCGGACCCCCTCTGCAGGCGCGGAAGTTACGATTCCCGGACCCTTACGCTCGCTGTTGCGAATGGCGGGCATCAGCCAGAAGGTCTCCCGCGAGGAGGTTCTGCCGCTGCTTGCCCGCAACATCTATGTGCAGGGCTACATCGGTTGGCGCGACGGCGGCCGGCCGACCGAGTTTCTGATTCTATTGACCAGGTACGTGAATCAAGCCAAAGAATTGGCGGGAATGGCGGGGCCGGACGGAACCATCGAGGTCGCCAATTGCGCCGAAGCCGGTCGCCTTCTGCGCGTTCTCGGGTACCGTATGCGATCCAGCTGCGGCCAAGCGGGCGCATCGTTGATCACCGCCGACCCGGAGCGGGCCTTCCTGACCACGGATTCCGGCTTCCCTCTGCCGGCGCTCGAAGACGCCCTACGCCAGGATAAGCCTTTCAGCTACAAATTTCCCCAAACCCAGGTTCCGCTGCTGTTCACGGAAAAAGACTGGAAAGATTTAGTCAAGAACAACCGGAAAGAAAACTACGGCCTTGTCGAACTGCTTTTGCGCCATCCGCTGCTTGCTCGTCTGTATTGGGCGGTGTCTCGGACGGATGCGGAAACCGCCACCGCTCTTGTTGATTCCGTGGGTTTGAAAAAGCTCCTCCCGCTCGCTGCCGACCTCGACTTCTACGGCAGCCACATCTCGATACGCTCAGGACGCGTCGAAGTCCCTGGGGGAAGCCAAGCCGAGTCCGCCTGGAAGGAACTGGTTGGCGCCAGCCCGGAATCGCCGGCCGAATTCGTGCCCAAGCTGCTGGCCAAAGACAACGGATGGCTGGCGGCATATTTTGATTCTCTGGCGCGGGTCAATCAAAACCAGCAAAGCCATTTTCTCGCTGCTCAGCGTTTGAAAGAGTTTTACGCCGCGTTTCGAGGCTCTGATTCGACCTCCGACGCCGCCCGTCCGGCCTTTCGCCTGGCGCCTGGTCTGTTACTCCTGCTCACCCGGCTGCAATGGGAGGCGGATGATCAGCCGCTGGTGCCCGGCGGCCTCGAAATGTGGAAAGCAGTCCTGAACCAAAAATCGGAATACAAAACGATCCGCGACTGGGGCAAGCGGGCTGCCCATTGGAGCCGCCCCGATCAGCTGCTCGAGGCCATGTTTGCGTTCTCTCGGCTCGAAACCGACGTCAGCCCGCTGCAAATGTATCTGCTCTTCACCGAGTTGGACAGCAGGCGGCCGCCTGATCGCCGTTTGCTTCCGGCGACCCTGCGTTTGATGGCTAAACGGTTCGAACAGTACAGCGACCAGTATTTGGTCTTCTCAGAATTCCCGGCGCTGGATGACGCTTCGATCAGCAGTTTTGTCAATACCGCCGACGGCCTGGATAGAATAGCCAGCCACACGCTGCGTGGCAATGCTCTGGGCACGTTTCAAGCGAGCGTTGGACTCTGGCAGATTCTCGCCCGCCAACGACAAATTCCTCCCGCAAAGCTGAACGAATCCTGGCAGGGAGTGATGAAGCCATTTGGCCGGGTAACCACCTCCGCGCAGTTGTTCGACGCAGGGCACAGCGCGCTGACCGCCTTGGCGGCGGCCGCTACGGGAAAAGCTCACGTTTCCCAGGACGAAATCATCGAACTACTTGCCGGGCCAAGGCAGACCGATCCCGAGGGTCGACGCATACACGACGAGCTCGCCCGGGGAATCCGCTCGGTCCTCGACGGCCAGCGTCTGGTGTCGCTCGACACGCTGCTGGCCCTTGGCGATGGCCTGAATGAAGCCGCAAAGGGAGCCGTAGCGCCCTCTTCCCTGCTCCCGCTCGCCGGCGAATTGCGTGAATTTGAAATGCCGCGCCCCATCTTCACGTCCTCTGAGCGAAGCGAATGGGCAGCGGGAATTTTCAACAACCGCCATACCGAGCTGCAGATGCAAACCGATCTGGCCAAAGTGCTCAGGTCGTCTCCTCGCAGCCAGCTCGAAGAGGCTCGTGGCCAGCTGTCTTCTTTTCTCCGAGACACTCTAGTGGGCCTCAATTACGCTTATTACGAACCCCCTGGCGCACAGCTGTTGCATAACAATCCTCTTTTTGTACGCTCGCATGATTTTTCTGGTGATACCGTCGTTGGCCTCGAGAGACTCTGGCGTGCTCCGCAGCTTTTTGGTCAGGGATCTCCGGCTGGAGGAGGTGCCCATTTTGTGGGATCGCTAGCTGATTTACCGTATGCTCTGTCGGAGGCGGAGCAGGATTTTATCGCCCCTGAAAACGTCCAGGCCCTGATTTGGAGAGAGGCCGTGCCCGGCCTGCTGGCTAATGCCATTTTCCCCCGATGGTGGGGTGTAACTCGCAAAGAGCTGCACGGTGTTGCTCTTTATCAGCGCGCCGGGGAGGAGCTCCTGCGCTCATCGGCCGGGAATCCTGATCTGCGGACAAAGACAATGGCCATTCTCTCTGAACGCATGGTGCCACAGAGGGCCTCGCGGCTCGATCAGGCTCTCGGCGCAGGACAAGTGGAGGAAGCGGTCGCTGAGGCCACTCCCGCCGACACCTTCTATTTAACCCTCGAATTCCGTCGGCGTTTTCCCGATGATAAGAGCTGGGGAAGCTCCGGCCAGGAACTCGATAGCCTGGTAAGGGATGATCCGGCAGAGCTCGGCTGGGAACGTTTGTCGCGGGACTTTGGCGTGCCCCACAGAACCCTTGCCCAGAGCTACGCCCGCGAACTGCTTAACGTCAAGCCATTCCCCGCGTTTGCCGGATATTCGAGTCGCCTGCTCGCCGAGTCCTGGGATTCGAACAACCTGTACTGGGCACGTTTGGCCGACGAGATGGGTCTCTCGCCGGTGATGCTAAACCGTTTAGTTCCCGAACTGACCCGCAGAATGGTGGGTAAGATTTTCGCGACCGATTTTGAAGACTGGACAGCGCTGCTTCGCGCCATGCGGGAAACCGGTGAAGAGTTCCGTCAAGGCAAGATTACGCTAGCTCCCGTAACCGCTACGGCCGCCGACAGCTCGCCGGTGCAGTAATGCAGGCCACAGAACCCAGGCCGGCGAGACCGCGCTTTTACAGGTGCACTGAGCAAACATTGGGACACGATCTATGACAAAGAAATGGTTGGTTATTTCGATTCTTCCGAATCTAGTCTTGGCATTGGCAGTGGTAAAGAGCGCTTGGGCACAGGAGGTTCAGCCTGACATTCATGTGGTCGTCAACATGGTGCAGCTGAATATCGCCGTGACCGACAATAAGGGAAACTACGTTAGCGGGCTCCGACCTCAAGACTTTGTAGTCGCCGAGGATGGAATTGTTGAAAAGGTGGCAACTTTCGGCGAGGGCAACGAGCCTGCCCACCGGGTACTTGAAGCGGCTGACGGCGGTAGCCCGGCGGAGGCGGTTAGCGGTCAGCCGCAACGGACAGCGGCACACGCGTCCTCATCTCCATCCGATATCTCAGGCCTGCTCAGCAGCCTAGCGGGATCGAACGTCTTCGTCCTATTTGATACCAGCAACTACATGTACCGCGGCTTTGTATTTGCGCAGGACGCAATTGCTGACTTCGTGCGCTCGCTGGAAATGGCGGACAAAATAGCTTTTTATTCCTACAGCCGCGATCTGTCCCGTTCCGCTCCCCTGACCACGGAAAGGCCGCAGGTGCTGCGAGCCGTACGTTCCACGGTTGCCGGAGACGATGCCGCCCTCTATAACTGCCTGCTGCTGACGGTAAAAGACGCAGCCCAGTATCGCGGCAGAAAAGTTATTGTGGTCTTCTCTAATGGGCCCGACAACTCGAGCGTGGTCCCCCCGGAAGATGTCGCCGAACTGGCCCAATCCACGGGCACGGTCATTTATATGATCAGCACTGACCAAGCCCAGCTTGAACCGGTCTCGACCGCGGTCTTTGAACGCATGACGGCTGCGACCGGGGGAAAGGCGTATTTCGCCAAGAACTGGCGGGATGAAAAGCAGGCTTTTGCCTCCATCCGCGACGATCTGGCACACCTTTATGCCTTGAGCTATTATCCCCGGCCGAATCCTAACCGCGGCTGGCGCGCCATCGCGGTAAAGCTCGCGGGCGAGAACCAGAAAAAGAAGTATCGCATCCGGACCCGCAACGGATATCGCCCGCTGCCGTCACGTTTTTCCGCCATGAATAGTCCGTCACCGGCCGCGCAGCCCAGTACCGAATAAGCGCCCGCAACTCGCAGCGTGAGCTCACGGTTGCGCAGCCAGTATAGGTACAACTGCGGTGTCCACTGTCCCTGGATCATCCCTCAACCTGAGATAAAGGACATTTTCTTTGGGCGGCGGGATATTCAGCGTGGCATCGGCGAAACCGTCTGGCACCTTGACGGACTTTGAAAAATCGGGATCGGCGCTCACCGCGTCAATCAGGAAGAGCTTATCGCCCCTGAGCACGCATTGCGTTAGCGCAGTTTGCGCGGGCTCAGCCGAAGGGGCACAGCGGATTTCTCGAAGCTCCGGGACGCGCACAAGATTTACCAGAGGCTGCCAGTCGCCCTGGACTCCATCTTCCGTCAGAGGACGAAATTTAAGTGCGCCGAATGCCGACGGTCCAAGCTGCTTCAGCGGATCAAGCACTGCGAAAACCGTCTTTGCATCCTGAAGCGTCAGGCTGCCGTCTTTAACCGTAAGCACGGTGCGGAAAGATTCATTGGCAGTAGCCACCTCGATTTTTTCCCGGGGTGAGAAGCTTTCCGGAACTTGCGCCTTCAAGAAGAAATTAAGGCGGGCGTTCTGAGGAAGTTCGTCGGGATTGGCTACGTGGATCTTGACATCCGGTTCTTCAGTCTGGACCCCTTTGCTGAGAAGATTCAGCTTTGGACGCGCCGCCTGTACGACCGTGTTCAGATCGAACGTGCGGCTGTCCTTGAGAGTTACGTGAACAGTTCCGGATTGTCCCGCAGTCAATTTGGTGCTGCCCCCGTTGTCGTGGGCTACGACCTTCAACTCGTCGCGCTCATTTCCACGGGTAAGATTCGAGGGAGCAAATGTGACACCGTTCAGGACGAGGCTCATGACCTGGTCGAGATGCGTTCCTTTCAACACCCCCTCCAGATCGCCGGCGTAGATGCTGAAACTGTCCAGACGGCCGGCTTCGACGTAGGTGCGCAAGGACACCTCATCGGGCTCGCGTGTGCCGAATTTTTTCACTCGTAATTTCAAAGAGCCGGGATTCGCGTTCTCAAGCGGAAGCGTGACTTCAAGTTCGTCTGCCTTGCTGGACTTCCACTCGAGAGGCACGGCTTTCCCACTTTCATCATTCCTGAGAACATCGCTCACACACGAAGTGGCGGCCGATTGAAGATGCACTTTGTTCTCACGTCCGACAACTAGCCCGTCCGCCTCCTTCGGTGCCACAACCCAGTGGCCCGGCCGTGACGCCCGCAAACGGAAGCGCGGCCCGTCAAACGAAGTAAACCCCCAAAAGCCGCGGAGCACCCCAGTGAAATCTTCGTCCCAGGCGGGTGCCGGCAAGCTCTGGGTTGTCACCAGAAACCCTCCACGACCAGCCTCGGCTCTGGCGGGCAGGTCAATTGCGGTGCCCGACTTGTTTTCGACATGAAGAACAAAGCTATGCCCCAGTTCAGTGCCAAAGACCAGCGGTGCGCCCTCAGCCGGCAATACCAGGCCAAGCTTATCAGCGCAGAGTACCTGTTTTGCGTCCACGGCGCGCAGAGGCGGCAGAATCGCCGCCCGCACGGGTGGCAGGCCGATTACCAACACCGATTTTGGGTTGCGAAACGAGGGCGGGTTATTCAGCCGGAGATTGAGTTCGTCCTTTTTAGCCAGGGCAAGGGCCGGGATGTACTGATACTGTGCAGTATGCGCCGTACCCAGGATGCGCACAACGTCTACCACCGCACCAATATAAGGACTGTAGTAGCCGCCGCGTGCCGTGGGCGTCGAACTGATGCGCGCTAGAAGATCCGTGGGTGCACCGGAGGTAAGGGTCGCAACCATGGTCTGGGTATGTGCGTCGTCCAGCACCAACTGCTCCGTGTTCTGCGTCAGGCAGGGAACCTGCTGGGCACTGGGCTTGTCGAAACACTGCTGGTCGAGCTTGATATTCAGGCTGCGTGCCAGCAGTATCGTACGCTCTTTAAGCTGTTCCGGATCGTTGGCTGATATCTCCCGGACGGCCTGCAGATAGGCGTCGAGGCGGGCGCGGTCGAGGCTGGCCTGCTCGAGATCCTGCGCCGCCCGCACGAATGCCCCCGGCTTGCCACGAACCGCCGCCTTCAAGGTAGAAAAGTCGCCGCCCGTTTCCGGCGCCAGGAGAATAAGGGCGTTTCCCGCCTCCTCAGGTACGGTGACCGAAATGCCCTCGTCGTGGACCGCCTTTGTCCATGTTTCCGCGCGCGTAAACCAGGCATCGGGCGGCGGATTGGTTGCACCCCGGAGAAAGACAACAACCATCAGGTAGTGCACTGACTGGCTATCGGGCAGGTCGGGTTGTATCCAGAGCCTGTCTCCGGCTTGCAGATTGGGCACCCGGGCGATCGGGAGCGCCCCGTGTCCGCGATGGACGCGCACGTCAATTTTGGGCCCGATGAGATCGAAGGCGGCATTTTCGCCCTGGGCCGGTGATGCGAGCAACAGGCAAATGAAAACAAAGAATAATGAAATGAAATGGCGCCTCTTCGCGTGGGAGTAAATAATTAAACGATG
>JAFAWX010000096.1 GCA_019241535.1 Acidobacteriota bacterium
CGTATGCCTAAAGGAGACCATCATGTCCATCAGCTCCGTCTGGCGGTTCTTATGCTGCGCCGTACTCCTGTCATCGTGCTCAAGCGTTTCCGTAGCGCAGAACACTGAAACCAAGGCGCCGCCGGTGATCGATGTTCATGTCCATGCAATGGACGGCAATTTTCCGGGCATCGGGCCCATGTGCCCCAACACGTCGAAGTTCACGGCGTCCGATCCTCAAGAGAGGGAAGAGCCCTTCGGCTGGGTAAAAGAGCAGTGCACTCCGGCACTCTACCCGTCTGCACCGGGCGAGTATATGAAAGACGTCTGCCGAGATGGAGCGGCTCAACGTGACGGCGGCTGTATTTGGTGATCCTAGGAGTGTGCAGAAATGGAAAAACGCCGCATCGGCTAGGATCATTCCCGGCACATCCTTTGAAACCGGGAAGGCTCCCAGCCAGCACGTTGCTGTCGAAGAGTTGCGAAAACAGTTCACCAGTGGCGGGTTTAAAGTAATGGGCGAGATCGGGCTGCAATATCAAGGCATCTCGCCGAGCGATCCTTCCCTGGATCCCTATTTTGCCCTCGCCGAGGAACTCGATATCCCGGTGGCCATCCATATGGGTACTGGCGGGTCAGGCCGGGCTAACGTCACAATGCCAAAATTCCGTGGTTCCATGGGGAATCGGCTTCTGCTTGAGGAACTCTTAGCACGCCATCCCAAGCTTCGCGTTCAAGTAATGCACGCGGGGTATCCCATGATCGATAATATGCTCACGCTTCTGCAGGCAAACTCACACGTCTACGTCGACGTTGCGGGACTGATCTGGAGTTATCCGATCAAGGAAGTCAATCGCTATATCGAACGACTCGTAGATGCCGGATTCGAGGACCGCGTGATGTACGGAACCGACCAAATATTCTGGCCCAAGTTGATGGCGTATTCCATTAGCATCATTCAGAATGCTGACTATTTAACAGCCCAAGAGAAACGCGACATCTTGTACAACAACGCTGTGCGATTTTTGAGGCTGGATAATGCGCACGCCAAGTGAGCGATGATGCGCGCGAATGCCTTCTTCAACTCTGCCTCGAGGAATCATTTGCTTTCTGCAGCGCATCGACAAGCTGGCACTCGGCATCCATTATGTCATTCAATCCGTGCACAAACGATCAAATCCTGTCTGCATGTTACCTCCCGTCTTGCGCTCGGTTATCCAGTTCCGTCGCGTGGGTCTAGACCGGGGTCTTAGAACCTCCGGAGAGGGTGTGTCAATCAGACCCGGAGTGGCTTAACTATGAATCCAAAGTATTTTGCGCGCAGAGTTCTGGAGGTTGGGCCCACGGGATATGCTTTCACCCGCGCTACGCTCAGGCAAATCGGCTCTCAATTCAGGTAGCTAAAATCTCTGGTGTTTCTGCAGAACGGAGGCAGCACAGCATTATTTCGCTAATTAGACGGCTGATACCGGCGCTCGACCTGCAGTCGATACTCCAGCCTGGAGATCCTGTGTCTTGCAATCTAGCGTGTTAAGTCCTGGTGCTTGGGGATTGTCTAAGCAGTTTTAATTTCGTGCAAAGAATAGAAGTCTGGCGTAGGAGACAAACCCCTACTCGACGACTCGCATCCACACAGTTACCGTAGTTGGAGAAGAAAATGGGAAAGAAAAACGCACTCGCCGACCCTTCCCGGCTGAAACCCCTAGATTCCGATGACAAGCAGCTGCTGCGCGTGGTTATTGAGACGCCGAAGGGAAGTCGCAATAAATTCGCCTTCGATGCCGAAGAGCACATCTTTGAGCTGAAGAAAGTGTTGCCATCAGGCATGGAGTTCCCTTATGACTTCGGATTTGTGCCCTCGACGGAAGCCGACGACGGTGACCCCATAGACGTGCTGGTGCTAATGGACGAGCCTGCGTTTCCGGGATGTTTGCTGACATGCCGTCCTATCGGAGTTATCGAGGGCGAGCAGGGCGACAAAAAGGACAAGGAACGCAACGACCGTATTGTCGCAGTCGAGCGCGATGCCCATAGTTGGGCGAACATTAAAACAATTGATGACTTAGGTAGTCAATTCAAGCGCGAGCTGGAGGAATTTTTCGTAAATTACCACAAGCTATCTGGCAAGCAATACCGGGTCTTGGGCATGAAGGGGCCAGAGCAAGCACGAAAGCTGGTGAAAGCGGCAATGCGCTGATTCGCAGATCAACCGATTCGTTTGACGGGCGCACACGCCTTGTGGCGTCCCGGGGGCAGCAATGGATAGAGCGTTTTTCGGTGCCCAGAATCGATTTCTAATACCAGGTTCCTCTGCTGCCATCCTCCTGGTTTACCGCTTCTGGCTGCGGGAAAATCGATGCGACCCCCGCGGTCCTATCGCATGATGCTGTCATCGGTTCCTGCAGAACTCTAAAAGCGTCCGGCTCTGACCTGCGGCGCGGGAGGTGCACGCCTACTAACCCTTTGCCGCCAGCGTTGACAGGTCACGCTGCGAATTCCGTGTACCTGTTTGAGGGGGGCAAAGCCTATGCTCCGGCCATAGCGGGCTCTACATCATAAATAGGGAACCAGGAGGTTGCGGCTTTAAGCATTTTGTTGACGTTGCTGATGTTTTTTACGCCCTCGGTTTCCAGCCACTTGCGGAACGCCTCGGCACCCTGTCTTGCATAAACAGGGATGCCATCCTTCCAGGTGGCGCGCCCGCAAAGAACGCCGTTAAATTTCACGCCACTTTCACCCGCCAATTCGAGCGTTTCGCTGAATTCGGCATTGCTGACCCCTGCTGAGAGGTAAATGAAAGGCTTGGTGGCGACGGCAGCGGCCTGGTGAAAACACGCAATCGCTTCTTGCTTGCTATATGCCTTTTGCCCGGCAAATGACTTTGTGCCTTCGACGAATTTCATGTTTAGGGGAACTTCCACCTTGAGCACGTCGACGCCGTAACGATCTTTGCTGAACTCCCGCATGCTCTCGGTTACGATGTACGGCTTCTTTCGGGCATATTCGAGCCCCTTTTCATCAGCGCCTTCATCGTATCCGACAAACTCGAGGAAAAACGGAACGTCGTTGGCACGGCATTCGTCGCCAATACGTTCCACCCAGGCGTGCTTCCGATCGTTGATGTCCTTGGAATCGTAAGGCGTGTAATAAAGGAGGATCTTGACGCAATCTGCGCCTGCGGCCTTTAGGCGCCGGGCCGACCAGTGGTCGAGCAAATCCGGAAGGCGCCCCGCTCCGGTCTTATCGTAGCCCGTCTTCTCGTAGGCGAGCAACAGGCCGGCGTTCTTGGCGCGGCGCTTGGCGGCGGGCAGCCCCCACTCGGGATCCAGCAGGATCGCGCTGGCATGGGGCGTGAGCACTTCGGTCACCAGCGACTTGAATTCCTCCATCATGTTGTCGGTAATGTCCCCGCCTTTTTCTTTCGCTAGGGCCTTTTGCAGTGATCCCCGCTGGTCCATGGCGGCGGCTGCAATCACGCCTCGCCGGTCAGAGACGCGTTGCAAACCCGCAACTTTTCCGGGCGTAAGCTTCATAAAGCCTCCCAATCGATGCTGCTGGATCGTACTAGCGAAGTCCAGAAAGCGAGTTCCTATTGTAATACGCGGGCTTCCGCAAGCCGAGGTTGCTATACTAAAGGCGTGTCGATCCTTAAGGGTATTGCCGCAATCGCTAAGGGAATGGGCATCACCTTCCGGGAAATGTTCCAGCCCACCGTTGTTGAAAACTATCCTGACGGCCCGGGCCCGCTGCGGGGAGCCAAGTTCCAGGAACGTTACCGTGGCATCCACGTTCTGCAGCGCGACGAGAATGGTCTCGAAAAGTGCGTTGCCTGTTTTTTATGCGCTGCCAACTGCCCGGCGAACTGCATTTATATCGAGGCGGCGGAAAACACCGAGGAACGCCGGGTGAGCGGAGCCGAGCGCTACGCGAAGGTTTATAACATTGACTATAACCGCTGCATCTTTTGCGGCTATTGCGTGGAGGCATGTCCGACCGACGCCATCACCCATGGTCACGGATTTGAGCTGGCCACTTTCAATGCAACCAACTTGATCTACCGCAAGGAGCAGTTACTGGCGTCGAGGCCCGCACACTTAGGCGCAAACCCGGTTTTCAATTCTGCCGAGGTTATCGCTGGGGCACCCGCCGAGGTTTCTCCGGGGGAATGAGAGTTCACCAGCTTTTGTGAAACTGGATGCCGGTCCCAAGAAGTGGGCCGGCTTTTGTTTATCCGAAGTAGTGCTCTGATGACTCTGGAGTGCTGAGCTAAGAATGCGCGAGTTTCTCCAAACGGTTCGCGAGCGCGTCGTTATCTACGACGGTGCGATGGGAACCAACATTCACAAGCACAACCCCACGCTCGACGACTATTGGGGAAAAGAAAACTGCAATGAGATCCTGGTGCTGAGCCGGCCGGATATCATCCGGGACATTCACGCCAGTTTCCTCGAGGTAGGATGCGACGTCATCGAGACCGATACCTTCAACGGGACTAGCATTGTACTCGGCGAGTTCGGACTAGACGACCGAGTCACTGAACTGAATGTCGCCGCCGCCAAAATCGCGAAAGAGGTTGCCGCCCAGTTCTCAACCCCCGACCGGCCCCGGTTCGTTGCCGGCTCTATGGGTCCGACCACCAAGCTGCCCTCGCTCGGACATATTGGGTTCGAACAGATGCACCACAGCTATGTCGAGCAGGCGCTAGCGCTCATCGATGGCGGGGTGGACGTGCTGCTTGTCGAAACAAGCCAGGACTTGTTGCAGGCCAAGATTGCAACCATCGCGGCGATCGACGCCATGAGGAGCGCCAATAGGCGCCTGCCTCTTCAGGTGCAGGTAACACTGCAAGAATCCGGAACGATGCTCCTAGGCACGGAGATCGGCGCTGCCCTGACCGCGCTTGAGCCGCTCGACATCGATATTGTTGGACTGAATTGCGCCACCGGTCCGGCGGAGATGAATGATGCGGTCCGACACCTGTGTGCGAATTCGGTAAAGACGGTTTCCGTCCTGCCGAACGCCGGCCTCCCGCAGAACGATGGCGGGGTGGCCGTCTTCAAGCTAAAGCCCGAAGAACTTGCCGATTACCACAAGCATTTCGTAAAGGATTACGGTGTGCGCATTGTGGGCGGCTGCTGTGGAACTACTCCTGAGCACCTGAAGGCCGTCGTTATGGCTGTGTCCGGCCTCGAGCCAGCAAAAAGGGAAGCGAAGCCGGTAGCTGCGGCGGCAAGCGCCTATACCGCCGTTCCACTCGACCTCGATCCCAAGCCGCTAATCGTGGCCGAGGAGATGAACACCACCACCCGGGTTGAGCATTTCCGTAATCTCGTCCGCCAAAAACAATACGACGACATCCTGGCTCTGGCAAAAAGATTGGTTAACGACGGTTCCCACATGCTCGACCTTTGCTGCGCCATCGTCGGCGAAGACGAAAAGGGCTATATCAGCTCGATTCTCGAGAGAATTGCCACGCGCGTGCCCGCACCGATTCTCGTTGATTCCACCGAGGCAGATGTCGTCGAAGAGGCGCTTAAGCGCATTCCCGGCAAGGCCATCATCAACTCCATCAACCTCGAGGACGGCGAGAAGCGCACCTCAAAAGTGCTGCCCATGGCCAAGCGCTACGGCGCTGCCGTCATCGCGCTGACGATCGATGAAGAAGGCATGGCGTTGACTGCGGCTAAGAAAGTTGCCATTGCACATCGCATCTTTGATCTGGCGACTAAAAAGTACAGCATTCGCCCCGTGGACCTAATCTTTGACGCGCTCACGCTGCCCGTTTCTACCGGCCAGGAGGAGTATCGCACGGCGGGAATTGAGACCCTGAAGGCCATTGAGCGAATCAAGAAAGAACTTCCCGAGGTGAAGACCATTCTCGGCGTTAGTAACATCTCTTTTGGACTCGACGTCTATGCCCGCCGCGTGCTCAACTCCGTTTTCATGCATGAAGCCGTAAACCACGGCCTCGACATGGCTATCGTGAATTACACGAAGATCTATCCCCTGTACAAAATCCCTCAGCAGGAAGTCGAGCTCGCGCGTCGGCTGATTTACCGCAACGAGGCTTCGGGTGATCCGCTTCAGATTTACATGCAGCATTTCGCGGGCGCGGCCGGGAAGGCTCAGGCTGGCAGCAAGGTCCAGGTGGAGACGCTCTCGGTCGAAGACAGGCTCAAATACGCCATCATCAACGGAGAGAAATCGGTAGGCGACGGGGTTAATAAAAAATCTCTGGATGTCTTGCTCGAGGAGGCCTTGCAACGGTACTTGCCGCTCGATCTCATCAATACGGTGCTGCTCGACGGCATGAAAACTGTGGGCGACCTGTTTGGCGCGCGAAAGATGCAATTGCCGTCGGTTCTTGACGCTGCCGGGGTGATGAAGGCCGCCGTTGCCTATCTGGAACCGAAGATGGAGAAGAAGGGTGCGGGCGGGCAGAAGGGAACGATTGTGCTCGCCACCGTGAAGGGCGACGTCCACGATATCGGCAAAAACCTAGTGGACATCATTCTCTCCAATAACGGCTTCCGCGTCATCAATCTTGGCATCAAGCAGCCCGGCGACTCGATTATCAAAGCAGCGCAGGAGCATCATGCCGATGCCATCGGTCTCAGTGGACTGCTGGTCAAGTCGACGCTTGAAATGAAGTACGTGATCCAGGATCTGGAACGTCAGAAATTGGACTTTCCCGTGATCTGCGGCGGCGCAGCACTTACACGCAAGTACGTAGAGGATGATCTGCGCCGGGAGTACTCACATGCCGTCTTTTACGGGGACGACGCTTTCGGCGGGCTGCACATCATGGAAGACTTGACCACTGGCGACGGTCGGCGCGCGGAGCGGCTGCGGGAAGGGCGTACGGTCAAACAATACGCGAAGGCGATCGCCGTCGATGAGGAGACCGGTCCGGTTTTCGCGGAACGCAGCCCGGTTGTGGGCGAAGCGCCCAATATTCCTATTCCTCCCTTCTGGGGCGTGCGGATAAAAAAAGACTACGACTTGCGCGAGGTCTTTCCCTACATCAATGAAACCGCTTTGTTCAAGAATCAGTGGCAGTTAAAGACCGCTTCCCAGGAAGACTATGGCCGGCTGGTGGAGGAGAAATTCCGGCCCATTAAGGAGCAGCTCGAAGAGGAGCTTATTGCGAACGGGTTGTTCGAGCCCAGGGTCGTCTGGGGATACTTCCCGGCACAGAGCGAGGGAAACGAGGTGATCGTCTACGCTGCTCCAGGAGAGGAGCCTGAGGCTGTGGGAGATGCAGCCAGCGTCCGCGCAGTCGGGCAATCTCGAAACGCGGACAACCTCCCGCATGCAGGCGGCGATGGGGAGGGTTGGCTTCAGCGATTGAAACCATCTGGGACGGCAGTCGCGACTGAGGCAAAGGAACTCCTGCGCTTTACCTTTCCTCGTCAACGGGAAGGGCGAAAATTGTGCATTGCGGATTTCTTTGCACCGAAATCTTCCGCGAGGATGGACGTGATCGGATTATCGCTAGTTACGATCGGTGAAAAGGCCTCGCGAGAAACCCAGCGGCTGTTTGAAATCGGCGAGTACACGAAGTATCTCTATCTACACGGCCTGAGCGTTGAAACTGCCGAAGCCCTGGCCGAATACCATCACAAGCTGATGCGACAAGAACTAGGCATCGGCGGAGACGATTCGCGCCATATACGCGATCTTTTCCACCAGAAATACCGCGGATCGCGCTACAGCTTTGGCTATCCCGCCTGTCCCCACCTGGAAGATCAGACAAAACTGTTTACCCTGCTGGCTCCGGAGGAGAACGTAGGCGTGCGCCTCACTACAGGATTTCTGCTCGAGCCGGAACAAAGCACATCGGCCATCGTGGTGCACCACCCGGCAGCAAAGTATTTTGTTGCCTAATCAGGCGGCCTCGAAAATGGCCCTCTTCTGCTCAGGGCCGTGTCACACCCGGCTAGAATTCAAAACGCACGCCAAACTGAATTCTGCGTGGTGTATATCCAATGGCAGTTGAGTTGATGATGCCGAACTGAGTGTCTCCGGGTGCGAAAGCTGTAACCGGCGGGGCAAACCGGGGCGTGTTCATCGTATTGAACACTTCCGCACGCAATTGCAGGGTCATGCCTTCTCGCGGCACAAATTCCTTGAACAGGTTCGCGTCGAAGTTGTGAATGCCATCGGTCCTCAACCCGGAGAAATATCGCGGGGCGTTTCCGGGGACCTGGTCACCAGGATCAGCGAAGCAGTTCACATTCAGGTACGGAATCTGCTGAACGGCAGCACGGTTGGAACTGATTCCCATTCCCCCGCCGCAGAGCACGTTGGGACGCTGGTTTCCATCCATGAGCCGGGCATTAGCCATGGAAATCCACAGCGGCTGACCAGATTGTTCTGTCACCAGCCCCGAGACTGACCATCCGCCGATCACCGCGTCCAAAATGCGGTTCATACCGGCGCCGATCCAGCGGTCGCGACCGATGGGCAAATCGACCACAACGGCCGCCGCGAGTCTTTGCGGTGTGTCGTTGGCGCTGATGCTGTGTTCCCCGGAAAGCCGGTCTAGCTGCTGCGGGTTGCCGTTATTGAGCGTTCCGACGAACGCATTCGCTCCCACCGAAGAGGTGTCGGTGAACTTGGAGACCGTGTAGCTGCCCTCAAAACTCACATGATGAGTTGCGCGTTTTTGAAAGCGGATTTGCATGGAGTTGTACCACGAGCTGGCCTCGAGCCGTGGTAGTCCTTCGAAGTCGCCATCGAACTGCGGGTAAGGACGAAGCAGATTCGCCAATGGAATGGTCGCCTGGCCGTAACGGGAATCGGGTTCATTGAAAATTGCCGCTCCCGCGTTGTAAAGACATCCAGTTCCGCTGAAAAGAGAGCAGAACGGATTCGCGACGGGGTTGCTCAGGTAATTGCTGACGCATCCGTCGGTGTCACAGGTCGGATCGAGTGCGTGCTGTTGCGCGGAAATGGTTGCGAGTAACGCGGAAGGGATAAAATCCCGATTTCGCGTGCTGGAATAGCCACCCCAGGGAAGATGAATGCTGCGATTCGCGGAATAATCTACAGCCAAAACGATCTGGCTGGGCAAGAGTCGCTCCACACCCAAATTCCATTGATAAATGTCTGCATTTTGTGCCTGGGTGGTTCCGAGGTTGTTTGCATTGGCATATCCCCATTCCGCCAGCTTGCCGTACTGCTGGTTCTGGGGACCGGTGAGGCCACTTGGGAAGGGATTGGCTAAAGTCGCCGCGCGACTGGCAAAATTGTCGAGCGTAAAGAACATAGTTGCGCTCTTGCGAAAAGCGGTTCCGGGATACTGAAAGTTAGTAGCCACGCTCATCCCATAGTAGACGCCAACTCCTCCGCGAATCACCGTGTTCTGGGCCACCTGATAGGCAAAGCCGAGACGCGGTCCGAAGTTGTTGCGGTCAACTGGAACAGTTCGCTTTCCGAAAGTGTTAGGGAAAAGTGTGGTTCCAAACAGTTCTTGTGTCCCCAGTCCCGGCGCACTGTTCTGGCCTCCCGCGGTCAGATCGATTGACATGCCGCTATCGCCAGTGAAGTCGCTAAACTGAGTACGATTGAATCGTTCCGTATACGGTGTGCTCCATTCGTAACGCAGACCCAAGTTGAGGGTAAGCTTTGAACTCACCTTCCAATCGTCCTGGAAGTAGAAGCCGGTTTCCTTGGATTTGTTTGCGACAGCAGGGTAGATGTTGATCACGCTACTGTTATCGGGAAACCCGAATAGAAGGCTTGCAAAGGGATTTCCCTGGGTACCACCTCCGGCACCGCTGTTCGGTATTTGTGAGGTTACGTCGTCGGTAAAGTTAAAAAGACCAGTCGGATTGGGCGGCTGGAAGAAGTTGTTGAAGAAAATCCGCTGCTCCCCGCCCAGCTTGAACAAGTGCCTTCCTTTCGCGATCAATAGCTGCGACGAATAGCTGTAAAGAGTGTGAGCAAACGTCGTGTTTAGGCAGCACTGGTCGTACAGATTCGTCCAGGGACTGGCTCCCGACATTTGGATGGTTGGCATACGGTCAACGCCGGCGTTGGCGGCGAGGTAAGAAGGGAATCCCACCGTGCTCAAGCTAGGAAGGCCGCCTCTCTCGTTCTCGCTCACCCGGTCCACGGCCAAATGGCTTGTCCACACGATTCTGGGATTTATCGTCCAAGAATATTCAAGAGATGCGTTCTGCGCAGTTACCGGATCTACCGCAATTCCATCATTGAACGCGCCGTCGGCGAGGACTGTCGGGGTCGAGACCCGGAGGTGACTGCGGCTGTATCGACCGCTCAACCGCTGTTTGTCGGTAAACTGGTTGTCAAGCTTGATATCGAACTGGTAGTCGGGGGCCTGGGACAGCGTGTTGAGCCGGAAATTGTTGAATTCACCGGGGAGATTCGGCTGCGGATATAGGTTGATGATCTTTTGTCCGATTGCGTCGATTTCACTTGGGGGAATTACGTTGAGATTTCCGTTGTAGACGACCTGTGGCCTGGTCTGGCAATTCGGCTGGCAGATGATTGGGTCGAAGATCGGATTTTGGGACGCGCTGAAGTCGCCCGTACGTTCGGCAAGCGTAGGCACGCTAGCGACGATATTGATAGGTTCATTGTCGCGGACCTTCTCGACGTCGGCGAAGAAAAAAGTCTTGTTTTTCCGGATGGGCCCGCCCAGCGAAAACCCGTACTGATCGCGCTTGTGATTGGGTTTACCATTGGGCTCGGGGTTAAAGAAATCCCGGGCGTCGGTTCCGGCACGCTGTCCGAACCACCAGCCGCTGCCATGAAAACTATTGGTGCCGCTCTTGAGCGCCATGTTGACAACTGTTCCGCCGTTGTTTCCGAATTCGGCGGAGAAACTGTTGTTCTGAATCTTGAACTCCTGGATAACCTCGACCGAAGGCTCATAGTAGACGTTGCTGGTTGCGCCTTCGCCCTGTTCGGGGGCACTGATCAGTGAGCCATCAATTCGTACCTCGGCAGTTGCGTTTCGTTGGCCGTTGGAAACGAAATTGGTTCCGGTGGGATAATTGTCGGTCGTCCCCGACCCGGCGGTCTCAGTGACGCCCCCGGAGAGAAACGTGAGGCCGAAGAAATCACGGCCGGGCAGGGGAAGGTCTTTTATGTATGCGTTCGTGACTTCAGTGCCGAGCGTAGGACTCTCGCTATCGAGCAAAGGGGCAGCGGTGTTCACTTCGACGGTGGTCGTCGCCCCGCCCGGTACCATCGTGAAGTTGAGCGTGGTCTGTTGATCAACAGCCAGGACGACCCCGGTTTTTTCCTGGGGACGAAATCCCTGCACCTCGACCTTGACATAGTAAGTGGAAGGCCGCAATTCGGTGAAGTGGTATTCGCCCTTATCGTTGGTACGATCAGAGCTGGAAATATTGGTTCCGACTTCGGTGATCGTCACCTTGGCATTGCGGATCAGTGCCCCGCTGGAGTCAATAACGACACCCCGCACCTGTGCTCGGTAACTTCCTTGGGCCACAAGCAAGATTGCGGAACAAAAAAATACGCATGCGGCCAGAATCGTCCGGGAGAATTCTGCAGTGCTAATCATAACCAATCCCCAAATTTTGCGGCCTTATCACGGCCCAAATCGCAATCATCAAATAACGAGAGGTTTAATCTCACGGTTCCCACCAGAACACCGCGCCTTTTTGAATCGCCGGCAAGGTGAATGTCACTTTGCCCTGATCCCGTACGCCAGTCACCGGTGACAGTTGCCCGAGAAATGGAAGAAAAAATCCGTGTGCTTTATCCGGATCTTCGAGAACAACTTTTACGTTCGTTTGAGGCGTCTGAACGGGATTGATTCCTCCTCGCAAAGCCGTAAAGTTTGCGAAAAATATCTGCGGCCTACCGTCCACACTGGCCATCGATGCCACAACTGACGGCGCAGCAAGTACGTGGATTTTTTGTGCTGGCTTCAGGCTGTCGAAAAACTGTTTCTCGTCGTCCGGTGTGGCCGAGTCAAAATCCTGTTGCAGCTTAGCGTAATACTCTGCACCAGGGTCTTTGCTGAAACGAACAACATTCTGTGCGTCCAATTGAGTTCGATCTTCGCCGGTTATAACCAGTGTCTTCCCGGAATGGGCGTAGTTGCGCAGCAAAACTCTTTCATCGTCGCTGATAACGCGGGCACTCGGAATAACCAGAGTGTTGCCCTGGAATGCTGCCAGCGTGCGCGGGGTAACAACTTGAAACTCAAGATGTTTTTGCATCAGGAGGATCAGAATTCCGCGATATGAAGTAATAAAGTCGTTAGCGTAGTAGTCCCGCGTTTTCGGCGAGAAATAAACGCCAATCGGAGAAATGGGGACGCGCGGATCGAAAAGCGTCTTCTCATTGGCCTTGATCCATGCAAAAATTTCTCGCCGCGTGGCACGATCGTTCGAGCCGGCCATGGAGTGTCCGGGAGCGTCCCAAAAATTCGCGTTGGCCATAACTTCCGACATGGCCAAGTTCTTCATCGCCTCACGGCGGTCAACGTTCTTCTCCCCGTCCCATGAGTAATTCAAAATCCAGGTAGGTTTCCCCTGAGCAAAGGCGCGAAACGAATGCATTCCAACCTGATAATCGAACCAATCGAGTGGTTTTCGCGAAGCCGCCATATGATCGCCTTCGCCGAACTCGTATTCATGAGCG
>JAFAWX010000142.1 GCA_019241535.1 Acidobacteriota bacterium
GAGAACCGAATCAAGCATGGAGAGATCGCCGCCTACTTTAATACGACGGTTGAGGAAATCACCCCCAGCGAAGTGCTGCTGAACACGCCCGATGGTGAGCTTGCCATCAAGAACGATTTCGTCTTTGCGCTGACCGGCTATCATCCCGACTATGATTTTCTGCGGGCCATGGGTATTGAGCTTTCGGCTGATCAGTGCCGTCCCCTATGTGATCCGATAACGCTCGAAAGCAATGTTCCTGGAGTTTACGTGGCGGGGGTCATCGTGGCAGGATCAAGAACCAACGAGATCTTCATCGAGAACGGGCGCTTTCACGGCCAGCAAATCGCGGCGCATCTGAAACAGAAGCTAGCGGCATAAATCGCCGGCATGGCGAAAAGCCTTGAAACGCGTAAGCAGCCGGGAAATCTTTCCCCAGGCGAACCGCCGCCGTACGAGGCCGGCCAGTCCGACCAGTCCCGTTCCCAATAAGCCCAGGGTGCCAGGCTCGGGAACAGACGTCGAGGGTTGAAGCGCCTGCGCGGTCTTCTCTCCTGCCTTGGTCCCTTTGCCAGCGGCGTATTCCAGCTTGTCCAGCCCATTCAGTCCGCTAGGAGAGTTCATGGTGAAGGTGAAGGTCATGATGCCGTCGGCAAGATTCCAGGACCCCGGTCCGCGCGCGCTGGCGCATGCCAAGCCTTTCCCGCCCGACTTGCAGCCTTTGCCTAAATCGGCACTGCTCGAGAACGTAAAGTCGCCGGTAAAGTTCGCAGGGGGCGCTGCCAGCGGCGCCGCAAGTGAACCAGCCGCTTTGCCGCCGTTTGTCATTCTCTGGGAACCGCCATCGAGAGCGACATTGCCCGGACTGACCCCAGGAACGCGATTGTCCACGCCTGCGAGCGTAAAAACTGCAGAGTTGCCAGCACTTAGAGCGAAGCTCAGACCTTCTCCATTAAGTGAGCTGGCCGACAGCATAGGAGTGGCAACGACAAAAAGAGGGGTCAGAACTGCGGCGGATAACCGTGCGACCCGCCTGGAGCTCGCCTCACACATAAGCGGACGGTCCTTCTTAGACTGCACGCTTTGTCACCGCATGCAGGTCAGACACTCAAAGCAGCGTAGGGAAGTTCAGAGCACGGAGGGTGCCAGTCGCACCAAAAACGATGAATATGTTATCAGGCGTTTTTTCAGGTACTTAGTGCATGTAGCCCGACTGGGTTCACAGCTTGGGCTAGGTAAGAAGTGCAGGATCTTGCACAATTACTACCGCCAATAGCACGGTCGGCGCCGTTTCTCGCCGAACCTGGCGTTTGAAGGGGACCAGAATCTTCTTTGAATTTGAGTGGCAGCTGCCATATGACAGCGGGCCGCGTTGCATTCCAGCCGTCCCCGGGGCTGGCGCCCCGGGTGGTGTTTCTCAGTCCCGGGGGCTTCAAGCATTGAGCCGGTCGATCTTGGCCGCCATAATGAAATCACTCTCCGTCAAGCCGTCGATCTTGTGCGTCCAAAGCGTGATGCCCGCTTTCCCCCAACTGAGCGCGATATCCGGATGGTGGCCCTGTTCCTCGGCGACCTCTCCCACCCGGTTGACAAAGGCCAGGGCCTGCTTGAAATCCGGAAAGGTAAAAGTGCGCGTAAGGTGGTGCTCATTAATCACCTTCCAGTGGGCCGACTGCGGCAGTTGGCGGTGGATTTCTGTAAGTTCCCTGCCTTTGAGAGGCGGAATGCCGCCCCGGCAGGGTACACAGGTTTTCGAAGCCAGTTCAGACATAGCTACCTCAAGCGATCCTTGAAAATCTCTGGCCAGAGGAAATTATATGGCCTTTGCCGATGCACTGGTCTTGTTTGGACGGGATGCCGAGGCCAGCGCTGACTTAAGCTCCTGGACGGAGACGTTTCTTGGTGAATGTGTTTCCGGAGTCATTCGGGTAAAAAGGTGGCGACCGAGTGCGCGAAGGGCTCGACTTGAGAGAATGCGGCGAGCTTTGTCCAACGCACCGCGGACCGGGGTTAAATAAGTAGAAACTGTCAGTCGCCATTGCGCCGCTGACGATTTAAAAAGGAATGTCGTCGTCGGTGATCGGCGAAGAGGCTGCCGGCGGTTCCGGTTCCGCCGTGCGCTGATCGAAGTTGCTTCCCGCCGCGGCAGCGCGGGAATACGCGCCACTTTCACCTGACTCCCCGCGGCCGCCCAGAAGAACGATATCGTTTCCCACAACCTCGGTCATGTAGCGCTTCAGATTCGTCTGCTTGTCGTCCCAGGAGCGCGTTTGCAGCTTGCCCTCAATGTACACTTTGCTGCCCTTCTTCAGGTACTCGCCGGCAATTTCCGCCAGACGCTGCCACAAAACCACGTTGTGCCACTCGGTGCGATCCTGCCATTGGCCTTCCTTGTCTTTGAAGCGTTCATTGGTGGCCAGCGTGAGCCTGGCAACGGGGGTGCCGCTGGGCGTGTACTTGACTTCGGGATCTTTGCCAAGATTTCCGACGAGAATGACTTTGTTGACGCTTTTTCCTGCCATGTGGCGCTCCTTCGAAGTTGGGTCGCGAGAGTGTTATTGGCGGCAATTGCGGGGGCAGCCCCAAATTATATCGCAGTCCTGCCGCGGCGACGGGCGAAGCAGCTATTACAACGCCCCCTCAGGCTCACCCACGCAGGCGAATGTCATCTCTTTGGCGGGGCTGGCGGTGCGCTGCTTCCATTCAAAAAACAAAGTAGCGTAGGTTTCGCTTATGTAGTCCTTTGGCTCTACACCCAGTTGCTTGGCCAGTTGGTCGATCCATTCCGGAGGACCTTCGATTTCCCCGAAGTTGCCAATCGGAGTTTCGTCAATCAGCACGTGCCCCTGCTCATCCTTCCACTCGGCACGAAATTTTTCGTAGCGAAACGAGGGTTCAAAGCTGAGCGCCCGCAGAATGGCCTCCAACTTCTCCCCGTCTGCGACCACGGTCTCGGTCTCCACCCGGCTCTTGTGGGGACCGCTGTAATTCCGGTTTTTTCCCTTGTGAGTCAGAACCCAGGATGCCCCGTATTTGCGCAAACGCAGCAGGTCGCCTCGATTGCGCAAGGGATGACCGGGAAGATCAAAGAGTGTATTCATCTCGTGCGTGCGGGGTGTCGTCTCCTCGAGTCCTAGTTGCCGCAGCCGCGCCGCAAGCGATGCGATGTCGGGAACGCGGAACTTGATTTCAGTTTCGTTCACGGTCCTTAGGCACCTCCCGCGCGGGGGGCAGATTCTGGGCTTCGCGACCCCGATTCGGACAATACGTTTGCCCGCCGGTCGATGTCAACCGGCGGAGTCGTTGGCGAGTTCAACGGCGGGCGAAGAAGCTAGAAGAAAAGTACCGATTGCAGAGTGGCTGGCGGGTGCGGCGGCCCTCGGAATCAGCTGAACGTGGGCAGCTTCACTAGGTCCCCTTCGGGAACCGGCTCGAGCGGCTGTCCGGCTTTGCGCCAGGCGGCCAAGCCTCCCACGATAACAAAGGACCGGAATCCCTGTTCTCGCAATAAAAGCGCCACCCGGGCGCTGGTAGCTTCCCGCGCTCAAGTGCAATAGACGTAGATGTCCTTATTCCGAGGAAGCGATTTCAACTCCTCCGCCAGGCGGTTCGGCTCCAGCCGGATCGATCCCGCAATCCGGCCGGCTCCGGCATCGTAATATCCGTGGCTCCGGACATCAACAACCAGAATGTCGTCGCGTCTTTCCGACGCCAGCTTGTCCACCAGTTCCTCCACTCGAACCCGGGGAACGGTTCCGGCGAGGCGGTAGCGGCGGGACTCGACTATGCGATAAATGGCAATCGCGGCCATTGCCAGGAGCACGATGATGGTGACCACATGGGTGGCGCTCTGAAGGCCGCGCGTAATTCTGGCCACCAGGTCGCGAAACAGGTAGCCGAGCGCGCCATAGGCCAGAACGTACAGGGTCGCACCCAAGGCATCAAGCTCAAGGAACTGATGAAATCTCATCTTCATACTGCCGGCGAGCGGCGGCGCCATGGTGTTCATGCCGGGAATAAACTTGGCCACCAGCAGAGTAAGGCGGCCATTCTTGTAGAACGATTCTGCCGAGCGCAGAATGCAATTCTCGGGATTGAGAGACAACCGGCAGAGGGTGGCAAGCAGTCCCCATCCGGTGTAGCGGCCAATAAAGAAGAGCAGCAGATCTCCGATCAGAAGAGCGGCCAATGCGGCCAGGAAAGCGGCGGATGCGCTTAGAATGTGTGCGGCGGCGGCGGCGCCACCGGCAATAAGTACCAGCGCTGCGGGAACGGGAAGCCCGCAGGCTTCGGCTAGCACCACCAGGAAAATCGCCAGGTAGCCGTGACGCGACACTGCGCCGAGAACGTCGTACATTCGAGTCCAGAGTAGAAAAAAGGGCGGCCGCAGCCGCCCTGAATGTGCTTACCAAGCAGGGCCTACATGGAAGCGGATTTCTCCTTTGCCCCTTTCAGCATCTTGACGCCCATGACGTGAATGCTGTTTTTGTCCTCATAGACGTGCGCCTTGACTTGAACGTGGTGGCCTACGTGGTCCTTGAGCGTCTCCGGATTCATTACATCCCAGCTTTTCTGGTCGGCGTCATTAACGAAGCTGATCTTGTCGCCTTCCGATTTGACCGTCCCTTTCAGGGTCTTGAGCGGCGCCGATGCGGTTGCCATCTTGCCGGCGTCGCTCTTGCCTGCGTCCTCCTGTGCAACTGCTGCTACGCTTAACGCTATGCACAATGCAAGCGTCACCATTAAAAGCTTCTTCATAGAACGAAATCTCCTTTGTTAAATTGCCCCGTCAAATTAAACTCCTGTTCCCAAGTACGAAGCAACAGGATATTTGGATGCCCCGTCCCAGCTCACTTTTCCCGGGCTACGACGAACTCCGGCGCCCGAAGCAAAGCGCGCTTGATGGCCGAATCGGGGAATACGCAGATAGCCTGGCGGGCGGATTCGGCGTACTGCATGGCACGAGCGCTGGCAGAATCAAGCGAGCCGTAGCGGGTCAGGATATTCAGTATCTCGGGGTGGGTAACCCCGTCGAATGCCCGCTGCTCCACCACGGTTGAGATTTTACGCCGCTCATCCCCGGTGCAGCGTTCGAGGGCATGGATCACCGCCATAGTGACTTTGCCTTCTCGCAGGTCGCTGGCCACAGGTTTGCCAAGCACATTTTCAGACGCCGTGAGGTCCAGCACGTCGTCCACAATCTGGAAGGCCATTCCCAGATCGCGGCCGTAGCGTGCCAGGTGCTCTTCGTGTTCCCGGCTGGCGCCTCCGAGAATTGCCCCCAGACGCATGCAGACCGAAAATAGGCAGGCGGTCTTGCGAAAAATCAGATCGAAATGCTCGTCGAGCGATATCAGCTTGCCGAGCTTCTCCATCTGCAGCAGTTCGCCTTCGACCATTTGCTGCGTAAGCTCAATGAGAGTGTCGAGAACGCGGAAGTTGCGCTCTTCGAGCGCCACTTTGAAGGCCTGCATGTAAAGCCAGTCGCCCGCCAGCACGCACTTCGAGTTGCCCCAACGGGTGTTAGCAGCCGGCCGTCCGCGCCGCGTCTCGGCCTCATCGATTATGTCGTCATGAACTAGAGTGGCGGTGTGGATGATCTCGACCACGGCACCGAGCTTTACCGCCCCGCGTCCCCGGTAGTCGAACAGCTTTGAGGAGAGCAGCAACAGAGCGGGCCGCATGCGTTTGCCGCCACCGCCGCGCAGATATTCCCCGATCTCGGTAATGGCCGAGACCCCGGAGATAGTCTCCCGGCCGAATTCTTCCTCGATGGCAGCCAGATCGTTGCGCACCAGCTCGAACAGTTCGGCCGGGCCGGCTCCGTTGGCAATCGGGCTGCTCGTCATGGTTGAAGTGCGCATCTGTTAGGCGCTCAAAATTCTGCTGCTTCGAAGCCCTGCCCTGGGGACGCCAAAGCCAGGAGCGAAAGTCAATCGGTGCGGTAATTGGTGAAGCTCATGTCAATTCCAAAATCCTGCTGCCGCAACAGTTGAATGATCTCCTGCAGGCTGTCGCGGTCCCGGCCGCTGACCCGCACCAGATCGCCCTGGATCGAGGCCTGAACCTTTTTTTTGGTATTTTTGATCAACTTGACGATGTCCCGTGCCTTTTCGATGGGGATCCCCTGCTGCATCGTGATCTTCTGCTTGGCGCTGCCTCCGGCGGCGGTCTCAACGGGGCCATAGGTGAGAGCCTTTAGGGGAACGCCGCGTTTGGCGAGCTTCTGCCCGAGGATATCGTTGACCGCTTTGAGCTTGAACTCATCAATCGAGTGCACCAGAATGGCTTCTTTTCCTTCGAGGGCGATGGTGGACTTGGAATTCTTCAAATCGAAACGGGTATGGACTTCCTTGCTCGCCTGCTGAATGGCGTTTGAGACCTCCTGCAGGTCAATCCGGCTCACGATGTCGAAACTGTTGTCGGGCATGGCTAATAGATTAGTGATTCGACCCTAAAGGTGCATCCCACAGGCTAAATGGCGCCGCTAGATTGTGGAAGCGAAAAGAAGCGATAGAAATTCGCGGCCGTCTGCCGGCCCACTTCTTCGTCGGAGAGGCCGCGCAATTCGCCGATCTGGCGCGCCACTTCTTTCACGAAGGCCGGTTCGTTACGTTTGCCGCGGTGGGGAACCGGCGCAAGATACGGCGAGTCGGTCTCGATCAGCATGCAATCGAGCGGCACCTGCCGCGCTGCGTCGCGAATTGCCTGCGCCCGAGGAAATGTCACATTGCCGGCGAATGAGATCATGAATCCGAGGTCGAGCGCTCGGCGGGCGTCGCTCGAGCTGCCGGTAAAGCAGTGCAGAATGCCGCCCAGACCCGCCGCCTTCCAGTGCTGCTCGATCAATGAGAGGCAGTCCTGCCACGCGTCATCGTTTTCTGCAGAGGGGCGGCAGTGGATGATGATGGGCAATTTCGCTGCCCGCGCCAGCTCCATCTGGCGAATGAAGACGCTGGCTTGCAGCGGGCGAGGGGAATGGTCATAGTAATAGTCGAGCCCGATTTCCCCGCAGGCGATGACTTTCTTGCCATGCAGCAGCCGTTCGAGTTCGCCGAAATCTGACTCCGTGGCAAGCCCGGCCTCATGGGGATGAATTCCCACGGTGGCGTATAAGAGCGGATAGCGCGCAGCGAGTTCTACCGCGCACGCAAGCGTGGCCGGGCCCTCCCCGGTCCCGATGGCCAAAATGTGACGAATCCCCGCTTCTTCCGCGCGCAGGAGAACTTCCTCGCGGTCGGCCTCGAAGGGTGGACCGTCAAGATGAGCATGGGAATCGACGAACACAGGCTTTCCTGTCCGGCTTGATTTCTCAAACGACGGCTCTTCTCTGAACGGGTACTTGACCGAAGAAAGAAGACGGTAACTACGCCCGCCGAATCGCCATACTTCAAGCGATGGATGAAGTCCGTGCCGCCACGCTACGTCGGTGCTGCAAGCTGCGCCGGCCGCTTCAATTCAGTTGCTTGCGCGCAGCTCTCAAAGTTTTACTTAAGTCGGGCGCCAACCGGTACATCTTCGAGAAAGCCGGCCAGCACCGGCCGACCGCCCTCGATTGAGGCAGCCACGATCATGCCGTTTGACTCCAGTCCACGCAGTCGTCTGGGCTGAAGGTTGGCCACGACGACAACTTTGCGTCCCACGAGGGACTCCGGCGCGTAGGCTTCGGCAATGCCGGCGACAATCTGGCGAACCTCGCTCCCAAGATCAACCTCCAGGCGCAAGAGCTTGTCCGCGCCTTTGACCTTCTCGGCGACTTTGACCTCGGCCACTCGCAGGTCCACTTTGGCAAAATCCTCGATGGCAATTTTGCCGTCGCCCGCGACGGCCGGCGAAGCGGCAGGTCTAGTCGCGCCAGCCGTTGAAGCGGCAGCATTGGCTCCACTCTCGATTGCGGCAGTTCCAGCTGCGGTGCTCGTCGCAGGGGTTGGGTCCTCTTCCATTCGCTGCATCCTTTCAATGGTGCTCTTATCGGCGCGCGGAAACACAGGCTGTACGGCATCGAGCTTCGTTCCCAGCCGCAGCTGTCCCCACGCGAGTGTAGCAAGTGGGAACTTGGTTATTTCACCCAGCCCCAGCTGGGACCAGATTCGCCCGGTAGCGTCGGGAATGACCGGGTGCGCCAAGGCGGTCACGATCCGCAAGGCTTCCGCCGCAGTATAGAGAACCGTTGCCAGCCGGGCCCGGCTGTTCTCGTCCTCTTTTTCGGCGAGCGACCAGGGTTCGTTTTCAACGATGTACTTGTCGACCGCAGCTACCAGCACCCATGCCGCCTCGAGAGCCCGCGAGAACTGGTACTGGTCGAAGTAGAAATGGAAATCGGCGATGGTCCGTTTGGCCAGATCGGCTACGCTGTCGTCCGCCGGCGTGTGCGCTGCTGTCTGCGACGGGTAGGGCACTTCACCGCGAAAGTAACGTGTGATCATGGCTAGGGTACGGCTGGCCAGATTGCCCAGTCCGTTCGCCAGGTCGGAGTTGTATCTCTGCACCAGGGCATCGAACGAAAACGATCCATCCTGCCCGAAAACCACCTCCCGCAGAAGAAAATAGCGCAGGGCGTCGGCGCCGAGGACGTTCAGAATGGTCTGGGTGCGCACGATATTGCCCCGCGACTTAGACATCTTGTTCTCTTCAAAGAGCAGCCAGCCGTGCGCGACGATCGATCTTGGCAGCGGCAGCCGCGCCGCCATCAGGAAAGCTGGCCAGTAGACGCAATGGAAGCGGACAATCTCCTTGCCGATCATGTGCACGTCCGCGGGCCAGAACTGCCGGTATCTGGAATCGGCCTCTGATCCGAACCCGAGCGCGGTCACATAATTAGCCAGTGCGTCCAGCCACACGTAGACCACATGGCTGGGATCGTCCGGAACCGGGATTCCCCAGGAGAAGGTCGAGCGGCTGATCGAGAGATCGCGCAGGCCGGAACGGACGAAAGACACGACCTCGTTGCGACGGCTCTCGGGACGAATGAAGTGGGGTTCGCTCGTGTACAGTTCGAGCAGCTGTTCGGTGAAGGCCGAGAGCTTGAAGAAGTAATTCTCTTCTTCGACGGTTTCCGTCGGCCGGCCGCATTCCGGGCAGCTGCCTCCCGGACCGCCAGCATCCACGTAAAGCTCGTCAAAGACGCAATATTGTCCCCGGTAGCTCCCTTTGTAAATGTAGCCATGGTTGCGAATGCGACGCCACAGTTCCTGCACGCCGCGTTTGTGGCGTTCCGAGGTGGTGCGGATGTAATCGTCGAAGGTGATTCCCATGCGCTGCCACAGGGCGTGGAACTCGCCGGAGATTTCATCCGTGAACTCTTGCGGGGTTTTTCCCGCGGCCTCGGCGGCGCGCTGGATCTTCTGCCCATGCTCATCGGTGCCGGTGAGAAAGAAAGTGTCAAATCCCAGCATGCGCCGCCTGCGGGCAACCGCGTCGCAGGCCAGGGTCGTATAGGCGTGGCCGATATGAGGGCGCGCGTTGACGTAATAAATCGGGGTGGTGATGTAAAACGTCTTGCCCATGGCAGTCGTTTGTGCCTGCAGCCTACTTCGTTTTCGTGGAGCGCAGGTATTCCTGCACCGCTTCTTCGATGACTATCTTCAATGGTACACGCTGCTCGCGGGCGATGCGCCTACAGTCTTCATATTCGGCGCCATAGCTCGTGGTGGTGCCGTTCAGGCTGGCAATCTTGATCCGCACCTCACCAAAGCGTGTGCTTACAGCGACGAATTGCCGGGAGAGCACCTGCCTGCGCTCCTCCCGCCGCCGCACGCCGAGGGTCGTTGTTTCGGCAAAGATGAGCTCTGCAAGGCGCGCAGCGTCCTCAGGCCGGGCCAGCACGCTGAGCAACGTGGCCGGCCGATTCTTCTTCATTTGCACCGGAGTGGCGAAAACATCGAGCGCGCCGGCCTCAAAAAGCCGGTCCATGACGTAACCGAAGACCTGCGGACTTAAATCATCCAGATTGCACTCAAGAACCATGACCGCTTCCTCTCCTGCTTTCCCGAGTTCAGCGAGAGGCTCTCCCAAGACCATGCGCAGTACGTTGGGGTGGCCCGGCCAGTCGTGTGCGCCGGCTCCGTATCCGGCGCTTTCTATTTTCATGCGTGGAAAGCCGCCAAACCTGGAGGCTAGGCAGCCGACGATGGCTGCGCCCGTAGGGGTCACTAGTTCCTCAGCAATTCCCGAAGAGTAAGCCGGCACACCTTTGAGCAGTTCGATGGTGGCCGGTGCGGGCACGGGGAAGCTTCCGTGCGAGCAGGTAATTGTCCCTCCGCCGACATTCAACGGCGAGCAGATGAGTTCATCCGCCGCCAACGCTTCTCGGCCGACCGCCGCGCACACCATGTCCACAATGGAGTCAACGGCGCCAACCTCGTGGAAGTGGACGCGTTCGACGGGCACGTTGTGGATCTTCGACTCGGCCGCGGCGAGTTTTTCAAACATCGCGAGGGCGTTGCGCTTGGCCAATTCCGCGATCGCTGCTTTCGCGATAATCTCCCGGATCTCCTTGAGATCGCGCGCTGGCGGAGCCGCGCCGGGCGTCTCGTGACTGATGTGGTGATGAGGGTGGGCTCGGGAGTGCCGAACTGCCGTTCTGGCGCTTGCGTCCGGGCTGATGACATCCACTTTGATAGCGCTGATGCCGCTGCGATCGACGCGGGAAGTTTCCAGATGCGCACCCAGGCCGAGGGCTGAGACCGTGTGTTCCAGCAGTGTCGAGGGTACACCGACATCGAGCAGAGCCCCGAGAAACATGTCCCCGCTGATTCCGGAGAAACAATCAAGGTAAGCGATGCGCATCTGCTCTCTACTCGTTTGCGGCCGCGGCCGCCGTTCAGATTCTAAAGCTTACCCGCGCTTTTCATCTTCGAGCGGACCGGAGACGCGATGAACCTTCGTTTGCTAGAATCTCCGTTTTCTTAAGCTTAGGAGCCTTCTTGTACCGTTACCTGGAACGCCGCCTGGCGACGAGCGTCGCTCGTTTCCTGCGAGGCCGGTACGGCCTCGAGATTGAACCCTTCGCCATCGAGCAGCCTCCGAAGCCGGAGCTTGGGGAATACGCCCTGCCGCTCGCGTTCGAGCTGGCAAAAAAGCTGCGCAATTCTCCGCGCAAGATTGCGGAAGAGATCGTCGTCGGCGTCGGGCCGATTGAAGGCTTTCGCCGCCTGGAAGTGGCCGGCGCCGGCTACATCAACGCGCATGTGGATCGGGCAGCGGTTGCCCTGGCCCTGGCCCGGGACCAGCAAGACTCTGATGGCCCCCCGGCGCAGCAGAAGATTCTGGTCGAACACTCGAGCATTAATCCCAACAAGGCGGCGCATGTCGGCCATCTGCGCAATGCCATCCTGGGCGACACCTTTGTGCGCCTGCTTCGTTATGCGGGGCACACGGTAGACGTACAAAACTACATCGATAACACGGGCGTGCAGGTTGCCGACGTCGTGGTCGGGTTTTTGCATCTGGAAAAAAAGACACGGCTCGAAATAGAGCAACTCGCCCGCCAACCGGGTTTTGACCACTATTGCTGGGATCTCTACGCCAAAGTCTCTTTATGGTACGAGGAGGACAGCTCCGGCAAGGCGATTCGCCTGGATGTTTTGCACCAAATCGAGCAGGGTGGAAACGACACTGCGGCGGTCGCAGATTTGATTTCGACCGCCGTGCTGCGGCGGCACCTTGAGACCATGCAGCGGCTGGATATCGAGTACGACTTCCTTCCCCGCGAGAGCGAGATCTTGCATTTGCGCTTTTGGGAATCGGCCTTCGCCAAGCTGAAGGACTCGGGAGTGCTCGTTTTCGAGACCCAGGGAAGAAATAAGGGCTGCTGGGTGATGAGGCGCGCGGGGACGCTCAGACCGCGAAGTGCGGAGGATATCGAAGCTGCCGGGCAGGAGCTTCCCGAGGAAGATCAGAAGGTCATCGTGCGCTCGAACGGCACCGTAGGCTATATCGGAAAAGATATCGCCTACCACCTGTGGAAATTCGGGCTGCTCGGTCGCGATTTTGGTTACCAGCCATTTTTCCGCTATCCCGGCGGACACCAGTGCTGGATCTCGGCCGAACGCGGACAGCCGGAGCACCCGCACTTCGGCGGGGTGCGGCAGATTTATAACGTCATCGATTCCCGCCAGGCAGAAGCCCAGAACACGGTGATCGAGGCGCTGCGGGGCCTCGGATGCGGCGAGGCGGCCGACCATTACACCCATTTTTCCTACGAGATGGTGGCCTTGACGCCGCGATGCGCGATGGAACTCGGTTACCGGCTCTCGGATGAGGAAAAAGCTAGACCGTACATTGAAGTCTCCGGGCGCAGAGGTTTCGGCGTAAAAGCCGACGACTTACTCGATACTCTGATGGCATCTGCGAGACAGGAGGTCGACTCCCGCCACGGTCAATTGCCCGATTCCGAACGTCAGGAGATTGCGCGCCAGATTTCGATCGGTGCACTGCGCTACTTCATGCAGAAGTACACCAAGTCGTCGGTGATCGCCTTCGACTTTAAAGATGCGCTCAGCTTCGAAGGGGAAACCGGTCCGTACGCACAGTATGCCGTGGTGCGGGCGACGAATATCTTTCGCAAGGGGGGGATGGACGCCGACGCTTTCGCGAACCAGCTGGTTTCAAACCTCACCTTAAGCGAGCTCGAACCATTTCTCGCTACTCAAGCGGGCAATGAGATCTGGGAGCTCTGGCTGGTGTCGGCTAAAACCGCATACGTGGTTGAGCAATCGATCGCCGCGACCGAACCCGCTTACCTGGCAAAGCACGTCTTTCAGCTCGCGCAATGCTTCAATACTTTTTATCACCGCCATCCGATCCTGGCCGAAACCGACGCGGCCAAGAAACGCTTCCTACTGGCGACGGCCGCGGTAGTGCGCCGCGAGCTGGTGCGCGCCCTGGGTATGATGGGCATCTCCGTGCCACCGGTGATGTAGTGGCGCCCGCGGTCGAGATCATCAGGAATTTGCGAACCCTTTGACGAATTCCACCAGACTGCGCACGGCGATTCCCGACGGTCCTTTAGCGATCCAGGGCTTGCCGTCTTCCATCCAGGCAGTGCCCGCGATGTCCAAGTGGATCCAGGGCGTCTCCTCGGCGAATTCTTTCAGGAACATGGCGGCTGTGATGGCGCCGCCCCAGCGCCCGCCGGTGTTCATGATGTCGGCGATCCCTGATTTGATCTGTTCTCTGTATTCATCATCGAGCGGCAGGCGCCACATCTTTTCTCCCGCCCTCTCGGTTGCTTTCTGGAAGCGTTGGCACATCTGATCGTCATTTGAAAAGATGCCGGCATTGGTGTATCCGAGCGCCACTACCACGGCTCCCGTCA
Source organism: Acidobacteriota bacterium (assembly GCA_019241535.1). Classification (GTDB taxonomy): domain Bacteria; phylum Acidobacteriota; class Terriglobia; order Terriglobales; family Acidobacteriaceae; genus Gp1-AA145. The sequence continues at coordinate 13,298 of JAFAWX010000142.1, forward strand.
GGGTGGCGGCGTCGACCAGGTGCGTGCAGCCGAGCTGCCGTGCATAGCTGAGGCCGTCGGCGAGCACTAGACGGCCCTCGGCGTCGGTATTAATGATCTCGATGGTTTTACCCGACATGGCAGTCTGAATATCGCCCGGCTTCTGCGCCTTGCCGGAGGGCATGTTCTCGGTAGCGCAAACGATGGCTACCACTTTGACTCGCGCTCCAAGCAGCGCCAGGGCGCGCATGGTTCCGAGCATGGTTGCGCCGCCGGCCATATCGTATTTCATCTTTTCCATGCCGTCGGCAGGTTTGATGGAAATCCCTCCGGTGTCAAAGGTTATGCCCTTGCCTACCAGCCCGAGAACCGGGGTTTGCGGAGCTCCAGCCGGCTCATGGCGAAGGATGATCAGTGCCGGAGGCTCGTCTGATCCCTGGGCTACACCCCAAAATGCGCCCATCTTGAGCTCCCGGATTTTGTCGGCACCGTAGGTCTCCGATCGCAGGCCGGTTTCCTGTGCCATAAGGCGGGCGCGGTTGGCGAGCATGGTGGGGGTCATGTGGTTTGAAGGTTCGTTCACCAGTTCGCGCGTGAAGTTCTGTGATTCGGCGATGATCCGTGCCTCTTCGGCTGCTCGCTCAAGCATCGGATCATCTCCCCGGGCTACAAGCGTCAGCTCGCCTATTTTTTGATCCTTGCGGTCACTCTTGTAAGTGTCAGGATCAAAGTCCCCGACGACGGCACCTTCGACGACCGCTCGTGCAGCCTCGCTGGGAGAAATCGTTTGCGGCAGGAGAAAGGCCAGGCTGCGCAGGCTGCGCGATTTGAGCGCGCGCACGGCCGCCCCAGCCACTTTCCTGAGCTCCGAGGGCGTAAAGCGGCTGGCCTTGCCCCCCCCGATCAGAAGCAATCGCTCGGCCTTCAGGCCACGGGGGTGGTACAGCCAGGAGAGCTCGAAGTTTTTGCCGCTGAGGTCACCGGTCGAAATCAATTCGGCGGCGGCGTCGGCTACGGCGCGCTCTTCGGTCGACACGATAACTTCAGTCTTGTCTTTCTCGCCGCGATCAACGACCACTGCGACCAGGCAAGGGGTTTCGAGTTGAGCCGAAGGGGAGGTAAAAATTTTGGTCTTCATAGAGCTGAAGAAACAGTATCGAAGGGGAGAAGGGAATTGCGCAAGTGGTCGTCTCTCCCCGGTATAGAGCAGCGAGAGAAAATACTGAGGCGGTAGAAGACTGTCCCCGGGCTGGCATATCATCGGGGCACAAACCAATGAGCAATTGCGCTTACATATGCCTGCTTGTGTTTCTGCTTTTCTCGGCCGCAGCCGTTGCCGGGAGCAGTCCGCCGGCGGCGGAAAAAATCATCATCGACACCGATATCGGCGATGATATCGACGATGCCTTCGCCGTGGCCCTCGCACTGCGCAGCCCGGAAATCGACATCCGGGGAATTTCGACGACTTTTGGGGATACCGAGACCCGGGCAAGACTGCTCGACCGCATGCTCGGGGAGGCCGGACGAGCCGACATTGTAGTGGCGGTTGGCCCACCTACCCCGGCGAAATCCGAGCTAACCCAGCGCCGCTACGCCGAAGCCGGGCACTTCCGACGCCCGTCCCATCCCCGGGCCGTGGACTTCATTCTCGATCAGATCCGGCGCAATCCAGGGCAGATCACGCTGGTCGCCATTGGGCCGCTGGTCAATGTAGGCGCGCTCATCGATCGCGACCGGGAGACGTTTCGTAAGTTGAAACGCGTGGTCATGATGGGTGGTGCCATCCATCGGGGCTACGGGGACCCCTATTCCGCTCCCACCCCGCCAAAACCGGAATGGAACATTTTGAATGACATTCCCTCAGCCCAAAAATTATTCGCCTCCGGAGTGCCACTGTTTGTTATGCCGCTGGATGCAACCCAACTGAAGCTCGATGAAGTGAAGAGGGAGTTTCTGTTCCGTCAGGGTACGCCCCTAACCGATACCTTGACACTGCTTTACCACCAGTGGGGACAGCAGACACCCACGCTGTTTGATCCCATGACGGTTGCCTTCATTGTGGATCCCGCTCTGTGCCCCGTACAGGCCATGAACATTCAGGTCGACAACGATGGTTTAACGCGCGTTGGTTCGGGAGCGCCCAACGCGCACATTTGTCTGAGTTCTGATTCACAGGCATTTTTCCGCTTCTACCTGAGCAGGCTGGAGAGGCCCAAATAAGCCCCGGCCTGGTTAACCGCAGCCCTTTCCTGGGCCGGCGCCGAGCGTAAAATAAGGGAGTGGGAAACGTTTATCTCGACAACAATGCAACCACCCCGGTGCTGCCTGAAGTTCTCGAGGCCATGTACCCGTACTACGGCGAGCAGTTCGGTAATGCATCATCGATCCACCATCGCGGTCAGGAGACGCGTGCCGCGGTAGAGCGGGGGCGCGAAGCCGTAGCCAGGCTGCTCGGGGCGAAACCATCGGAAATTGTCTTTACCAGTGGCGGTACGGAGGCCGACAACCTGGCGATCTTTGGCCTGGCCCGCCCTGGCGACCACATCATCAGCTCGAGGATTGAGCACCACGCGGTTCTAAACTCCTGCCGGCAGCTCGAAGAGCGGGGGGTGCAGCTCACATACCTGGCGGTTGACGCCCACGGCAGGATCGATCCGGATGACGTTCGGCGCGCCCTGCGCAACTCGACCCGGCTGGTCACCATAATGCTGGCGAATAATGAAACCGGCGTGATCCAGCCAGTCGAAGAGATTGGAAAAATTTGCCGGGAAGCAAATGTTTATTTTCACACCGACGCCGTGCAGGCTGCGGGCAAGATCCCGCTGCGGGTTCAGGAGATCGGTTGCGATCTGCTCTCCATTTCCGGGCACAAGATTAACGCTCCCCAGGGCGTGGGCGCGTTGTATGTCCGCAAAGGCACGCCGCTTTCTCCCATCCTTTTTGGTGGCAGCCATGAGCGTTCCCGCCGCGCCGGCACCGAGAATGTACCAGGCATTGTAGGCCTGGGGAAGGCAGCGGAGCTCGCGATGAAGGATCTCGGAAAAAACGGCAGCGCGCACCTGGGAGCGCTCCGCGATCAGCTTGAGCACGCTATTCTTGAAAAAGTCGACTTGGCCGGTGCAAACGGCCGGGGAGCGCCGCGGGTTCCGAATACCACGAACCTGTATTTTGACTATGTCGAAGGGGAAGCATTGGTCATCGCCTTGGATTTAAAGGGACTGTCGGTTTCAACCGGCGCTGCCTGCTCCTCGGGCGCGATCGAGCCCTCGCATGTCCTGACCGCCATGGGGCTCCCGCCAGAGCGGGCGCGCGCCAGCATACGCTTCAGTCTGGGCAAGCAAAACACGGATGCCGACGTGGCATTTGCCGCCGAACTGGTTCCGCGTCTGGTGGAACGGCTGCGCGAGCTCTCCCCTCTGTACAGCCAGCAGGCCGCACTCCATCCCTCCCGGCTCGCCTGAGAAACGGTCGTGACCGCCGGCATTGCGGAATTAATCGCCGAGATTCTCGGGGCTGGCGGGCGAGCCGATGTACCCGGGTTTCCGGCTGAAAGGGCCTGCCGGCACGGCCCAGGAGAAACAAACTGTCGTCGTGGCGGATGTTCGGACCGATCCCCCCTATCAGACGGCCTTCGGGAGCACGCTTTCAGAAATTATCGTTCCCTTAGTGGACGAGAAAGGAGCGACGGTAGTAAGTACAATGGATGTCGAGAGCCAACGCGTCAACGCCTTCTCCGTTGACGACCAGCATATGCTTGAGAACGCTGCCTGGGCGGCCGGCCCGCTTTTCAGGGAGCAGCAGTGATCGAGCTTCGCCGGAGCTCTGAATGGCAGAATCGAATGACCAAGTCCATGACCATTGCGGTGGCTATGTCCGGGGGAGTCGACTCTTCCACTGTTGCCGCCATGCTGCACGCCACGGGTGCCAAGGTCATTGGCTTAACCATGCAGCTATGGAACCAGCGCCGTCTGGCCGGACGCCCCGGTATGGCGGAGACGGTTGCGGGACGCTGCTGTTCACTCGATGACGTTTACGATGCCCGGCGGGTGGCGGAGACGATTGGCATTCCCTATTACGTGGTGAATCATGAAGCCCGTTTTGAGCGCGACGTAGTGCGCCCGTTTGTCGAGGAGTACGTTTCCGGACGCACACCGATTCCCTGTAGCCTCTGTAACAATCATCTGAAGTTCGATCAGTTGCTCGGGGTGGCCCGGCAGATCGGGGCCGATGCGGTTGCGACCGGGCACTATGCCCGGGTCGAGCAGGATCTCGAGAGTGGCCGCTGGCTGCTGAAGCGTCCTGCGGATCGCGCGAAGGACCAGACGTATTTTCTCTTCGGGCTCACGCAGCAACAGCTCAGCCGCAGCCTTTTCCCTCTGGGTGACATGACCAAGGCGGAGGTGCGGGCGCTGGCGCGCGGCCATGGGCTGGCGCTGGCCGAAAAGCCTGATTCGCAGGAGATCTGCTTTGTTCCGGGCGGGGAGTACAAGAATTTCCTGGCCGCCTATTTGGCCGAGCAGGGGGAAGCGTTTCCTGATACGGCCGGAGAGCTGGTCACAGCCGACGGGAACGTGCTGGGCAGCCATGGCGGCATTCACAACTTCACCGTCGGTCAGCGTAAGGGCCTGGGAGTGTCTACCGGTTCTCCTCTCTATGTGATCAAGATCAACGGCGAGACGCGTCAGGTCGTAGTGGGACCTGAAAACAAGCTTTATTCAGGGCGTCTGGTCGCCCGGCGAGTAAATCTGATAGCGGTTGAGGATCTTGACTGCCCCATGCGGGTCGGAGTGAAGATCCGCCATCGCCATGAGCCCGCGCCAGCTACTATTGAAAAGATCGCCAAGGATGAAGTCCTTGTTTGCTTCGATGATCCGCAACGTGCCGTGACTCCCGGCCAGGCCGCGGTCTTTTACGATGGCGAGGTGGTGGTGGGGGGAGGCTGGATCTCGGCAAGCTGATGACAACCAGCGACGTTTGCCGGCTCAGATAAACATTTCGTCCTGGGGAACGGTAACGCCGTTGCGCCCGCGGCGGCGAGAGAAAAACGCCTCGAGCCCGACGGTCACTCCATGCACCAACCCGGAGATGTGGCGAACCGGGGAAACCACGGTCCGCTGCACGGCTTCGCGGGTCTCTTCGAGCTTGTCCATGGTGCTGGTGACGAACTCATCGGCACGAATCACCTGCAGGCGGGTGCGATCGACGATATCCGTCATGGTGGCGTCCAGCCGCTCCAATTGTGTGCGTAAGGTAGAGCTGGAGACGCTGACATTTTCGACAACGCTTTCGATCTTCGGGCGCAGCTCGTTTATCATGGCGTGCGCCATCTCGGCAGTGGGAAGGACTTTGGTCTTAACCTCTTCGGCCAGCGATTCCACCCGCGCGCTGGTTTTGCGCACGGCGAAGTACATTCCGGTGAGAAGGCCTGCCTGTAACAGGACGGCGGCTGCCGTGACGGCGATAAATAATATCAGTAAATTCTCCATAAGCTCGGATCGTTGGCCCCGAGTGGCTATAAGTTTTCTGCGTCTGCCGCCGCCGGCGCCGAGGTTTTTTCCCGATAGGCTTGCTTTCCGGCTTCAACCGCGGTGCGGATCTGCTCCTTTTGCGCGTTGTAGACCTCTTTCCCGCGTTGTGCCCATTCACCGGCTTGCTCGCGGGCGTCGTGGGCGCGCTTGCGGACGTAGTCTCGGCCCTCTTCCGCCTTGGACATCAGGATTTCGCGAGTTTCG
>JAFAWX010000227.1 GCA_019241535.1 Acidobacteriota bacterium
TTTGCTCGGTATGAAGCCAGCCAGTTTGGCTCTCCTTATATTGAGACCGAGCATTTGCTGCTGGGACTGCTTCGCGAGGATAAAGCGCTCACCAACCGTTTTCTGCGTTCCCACGCCTCGGTCGAGTCCATCCGCAAGCAGATCGAGGGGCATACGACCATTCGCGAGAAGGTTTCGACTTCGGTCGATCTTCCGCTGAGCAACGAATGCAAGCGCGTGCTGGCCTATGCCGCCGAGGAGGCGGAGCGGCTCTCCCATAAGCACATCGGTACCGAGCACCTGCTGCTTGGCCTGCTGCGGGAAGAGAAGTGTTTCGCGGCCGAGATCCTGCACGAGCGTGGCCTTCGCCTCTCCACCATTCGCGAGGAACTGGCGCGCAGCAGCCAGGAAAAGGCGCAGCCGCAGCGGCAGCGCGAGTCCTCCCTGCTGAGTGAATTCTCGCGTGACCTGACCCAGAATGCCATGGACAGCCAGCTCGACCCCCTGGTTGGGCGGGAAAACGAGCTCGAGCGGGTGGTACAAATCCTCTGCCGCCGCACCAAGAACAATCCTGTCCTGATCGGGGAGCCGGGGGTGGGCAAGACCGCCATCGTTGAGGGCCTGGCGCAGCGCATCGCCGACGGCGAAGTCCCGTCTTTTCTCGCCGACAAGCGCATTCTGGCGCTCGATCTGTCTTTGATCGTTGCCGGCACGAAATACCGCGGGCAGTTCGAGGAGCGCCTGAAGACCATCATGAAGGAGCTGATGGAGTCGCAGAACTGCATCATCTTCATCGACGAGTTGCATACGCTGGTTGGAGCCGGCTCCGCCGAGGGCTCGCTTGACGCCGCCAATATTCTCAAGCCCGCGCTTTCCCGCGGCGAGATTCAGTGCATTGGCGCCACCACGCCGGCCGAATATCGCAAGTCAATCGAGAAAGACCGCTCGCTCGAGCGGCGCTTTCAGGCGGTAAAGGTGCCTCCGCCGACCGAAGCCGATGCCACCAAGATTCTTTTCGGCATTAAGGACCGCTACGAGAAGTTTCATGCGGTCACCTACACCGACGACGCCATACACTTTGCCGTTGCCCACTCGAATCGCTATATCCCCGACCGCTTCCTGCCCGACAAGGCCATCGATCTGGTCGATGAGGCGGGGGCGCGCGTCAAGCTGCGCCAGACCTCGCTGCCGGACGAGATCACCGAGGTACAGAAGCGGCTGAAGTTTATCGTCCACCGAATGGAGAATGCGGTCGCCAACCACGAGTTCGAAAAAGCGCGCTTCGATTCCGACGAAGAGCGCAAGGAACGCGAGAACCTGCGTGTCCTGAGGGAGAAATACCATCTCGACGAGTCGGCCACCGGGGTGGTGAATCGGGAGGACATCGAGGACGTGGTCTCGCGCTGGACGGGCGTTCCCATTGCTTCGATCAAGGAAGAGGAGTCGCAGAAGCTGCTGCGGATTGAAGAAGAGCTGCACAAGCGGGTGATCTCGCAGGACAAGTCAATCAGCGCTCTCGCCCGCGCTATTCGCCGCAGCCGAGCGGGCCTGAAAAACCCCAACCGCCCAATTGGCTCGTTTCTCTTCCTCGGGCCTACGGGCGTGGGCAAGACCGAAGTTGCCCGCACTCTGGCACAGTTCATGTTCGGTACCGAGAAGTCTCTGATCCGGTTTGATATGTCGGAATTCATGGAGAAGCACTCGGTCTCGAAACTGATCGGCTCGCCTCCGGGTTACGTTGGCTACGAAGAGGGTGGACAGCTTACCGAGCGGGTCAAGCGGGCGCCATATTCGGTCGTCCTGCTGGATGAGATCGAGAAAGCGCATCCTGACGTCTTCAACATCCTGCTGCAGGTATTTGAAGATGGACAGCTGACCGACGGTCTCGGCAATACGGTGGATTTCAAGAACACGATCATCATCATGACCTCCAACATCGGAGCTCGCCACCTGCAGAAACGGGAAGGGTTGGGCTTCCAATCGACCAAGGAGGACATGATTTCCGATAAGGTCGAAGAGCTGGTGCGCAACGAGGTCAAGCGCACGTTCAATCCCGAGTTCCTGAACCGCCTGGACGAGGTGATCCTGTTCAACGCCCTGACGGAGAACGATCTCATTCAGATTCTCGAGCTCATGGTGACCCAACTGAATCAGAACCTGGCGCAGAAGGCGATCACGGTCACGGTGGCGGACGAGGCGAAAAAGTGGATTCTCAGTCAGACCCTGACCGACCGCAGCTATGGTGCTCGACCGCTGCGCCGCGCCTTGCAGAAATATATCGAGGATCCGCTGTCGGAAGCGCTTATTCAGGGCACGATCAACGTGCGCCCGGCCTTCATCGAGGTGTTCCTTGAGGGCAACAAGCTTTTCTACCGGCCGGTTGACTCGAAAGAAAACGAGGGCGTGTTGCTCTACGAAAATTAGGACCCAGGGATTTGCCCTGAAAAATCAGCCGTCGAGCTCAATCGCTTAAGCTCGACGGCTTTTGTTCTTCGCCGTCGAGATCATCCGCGCCCTACACTCACCGGAATCATGAAATCGCAAGTTACCGAGAAAGCCTCTGTGCGTTTCGCTTAGAATTCTCGATTTATGTTTGCAGGCGTATTCTGTCATCGATTACCAAGCAACCGCGGTGGCTTAATAGTGGCGAAATCAGATTTCTGCCGCTGCGGTGTCATATTCAGTCGCCCATTTCGCTTGGAGGTTCGACCATGAGTGAGTGGACGCGCCGAGACTTGTTGAAGACCAGCCTGATGGCACCGACCCTGGCTGCCGTGTTCGCGAGCGGACCGCGGATTCAGAAGAATGCCATTGGGGAAACGACCCAAGCCACAGGACCGGTATCGGAACCATCTCAGTCGACAGCCGGCCGCGAACGCCTTCTTCTTGACTTCGGCTGGCGCTTCCATTTTGGCCATGCCGATGACCCCGGCAAAGATTTCGGCTTCGGAAGCGAGGCCAGCGGGAACTTCCGCAAGACCGGGAATTTCCTTCCCGCGGGCGCCCTCGCATTTGACGACAGTGACTGGCGCCCCCTCGATCTCCCTCACGACTGGGCGGTCGAGCTCGGTTTTGAAAACGATCCGGCACTGGCGAGCAAAGGCTTTTACCCTCTGGGGCGCAAGTACCCGGCCACGAGCGTCGGCTGGTATCGCCGCGTCTTCGAGCTGCCGGCGACCGATGCCGGCAAACGCATCGCCGTCGAGTTCGACGGCGCGTACCGAGAAACCATGGTGGTCTTCAACGGCTTCTACATCGGCCGCCACAGCGGAGGGTACGATCCATTCAGCTTTGATGTCACCGATTTGGCAACTCCCGGCGGCCGGAACGTACTGCTGGTTCGGGTCGATGCGACCGAAAGCGACGGCTGGTTTTACGAGGGAGCAGGCATCTATCGGCATGTCTGGCTTTCGAAAACCCATGCGGTTCACGTGAAGAAATGGGGAACCTTCGTCCGCACACGGATGGGGGACGGTGCGGCGGCCATCCTCATCCGCAGCGAAATCAAAAATCACCGAAACAGCCCGCAAGCGGTCCGCGTTATCTCGACCATTCTCGATCCTGCGGGAGCTGAAGCGGGCAAGACTTCGAGCGACGCGGTGTCTATTCCGGAGTGGGGGGATCACACCTACGAACAGGAGGTCACGGCCAGCCGTCCTGCTCTCTGGTCGCTTGAGGAGCGCAATCTGTATCGGCTGGTCACCGAGGTTGAGGCTGGCGGTGAAATCGTCGATCGCCAGGAGACCCGCTTCGGCATTCGCACGGCGAGCTTCGATCCACAGAAGGGCTTTTTCCTGAATGGCAAGTCGGTGAAGCTGAAAGGCACATGCAATCACCAGGACCATGCCGGACTCGGCGTGGCGCTGCCCGACCGCGTGCAGTATTACCGCATCGGAAAGCTGCAGGAAATGGGATGCAACGCCTATCGCACGTCGCACAATCCGCCCACCCCGGAGCTGCTGGATGCCTGCGATGAGCTGGGCATGCTGGTTCTCGATGAGACCCGCATGATGTCGTCAAATCCCGAAGGGCTGAGCCAGTTCGAGAATCTGGTTAGACGCGACCGCAATCGCCCGAGCGTGATCATGTGGTCGATGGGCAATGAGGAAAGCCAGGCAAATACCGAAAAAGGGCTGCACATTTTGACCGCGATGAAAAGGATGGCCATGCTCGAGGACGGTTCGCGTCCGGTCACGATCGCGCCCATAAGGGCGATCGGGGTTGGCGGCCTAACGGTGTGCGATGTCATGGGCTACAACTACATGGATCCGGGCGCTGAAGCCTACCACCAGTCGCATCCAGCGATACCGGTCGTCGGCACCGAGACCGTCAGTGCCGTGGGAACGCGCGGCATTTACGTCACCGACCGCGCAAAAGGCTACGTGGGATCGTACGATCCTTACACTACTACGGGGCGCGCCTCCGCCGAAGGCTGGTGGAGGTTTTGTAACGCCCGCCCGTGGCTGGCGGGAGGGTTCGTGTGGACCGGATTTGATTACCGCGGCGAACCTTCACCTTACGAATGGCCGAACATCAGCTCGCAGTACGGCATCATCGATACCTGCGGTTTTCCCAAAGACTCTTTTTACTATTACCAGTCCTGGTGGACCTCGATGCCCGTTCTCCACCTGTTTCCGCACTGGAACTGGCCGGGTATGGAGGGTAAGGACATCGCGGTTTGGGTTTATTCCAATCTCGACAAAGCCGAGCTGTTCTTAAACGGCCGGAGCGTGGGAGCGAAGGACTTGAAAAAAGATTCGCATCTCGCCTGGATAGTGAAATATGCTCCGGGCACGCTCGAGGCACGAGGCTTCAAAGACGGCAAACAGGTTCTGATCTCGAGGCGGGAGACCACAGGGCCTGCGGCAGAACTCGTAATGCAGCCCGATCGCGAGGAAATCCTGTCAAACGGCGAAGACGTTCGCATGCTGGCGGTCGAAGTTCACGATCGAGGGGGCGCTGTCATTCCCACCGCCGATAACGAAGTGGCCTTCCGTGTCTCGGGACCGGGAAAACTGATCGGCGTTGGCAACGGTGATCCCACCAGCCACGAATCCGACAAGGGCACCTCGCGAAAGGTGTTCTGCGGCTTGGCGCTGGCCATCGTTCAAGCGACCAAGACCCCGGGAGACATCACGGTCGAAGCAAGTTCTCCCGGACTCCGGCCGGCCAGGGTCACGATTAAAGGGAAGAGCACCAGGCTTCGTCCCCAGGTGGCGGTTTGGGAACGTGAAGTGCCCGCAGGTCCGGGGATCACCGGACTCTGGCGACCTATGGAACCGGGGAAGACCGAGGCCGGACTGCTGGCGATGATTCTTGGCGCAGGCGCGATGGTGTTTACTTTTCGCGAAGAGGGCGCGAGGCTCACCGGAACCGTCGAAGGCGGGTCGGGGGGCTTTTTTGGTGGCAGCGATGTTCCGCTTCCCATTACCGAAGGTGAGGTTAGCTCCAGCAGCCTCAGTTTCAAGGCAGGGAACACCACGTATTCCGGCACGGTGAATGGGGGCGAGATCAAGCTCGAGCGGAAGATCGATTTCGGTTTTCCCCTTCCCGGCGCAGCCGCCGCCCCAGGGCCGCGTCCGGCGATTGGCCCGCCCCCGGACGGATCCGATCCGTCGATTCCCGACCTCAGGCGTTTCAAGGCGCCGCCGCCCCTTGTGTTGCATCGAGTAGAGAGGTAGAAAAAACGCTTGAGTTGAAGGACTTTAGCAGTCCCCGGCGAGCTGAATTCTTTCCTGGCCCGCGACCAGCATAAATCCAAGCCTGCTACCGACCCGTGCCGGTGAGTGACACGAAATAAGGAGTCGGGGAATCGGAGGCGAGGATTTCGACAATGCCCATCCGTTCACCGGCAATTACTGGTTTGAACTGAACCTGAATGGAACAGCGCGCTCCCGGGGCGAGCGCGTCGTCGCAATCATTACTGGCCCGGAAATCGATGCCTGAAGAGATGATCTCGTTCAGCTGGATGGTAGTACCGGTCCCATTCGAAAGCGTGATGGTGGCGCTTGGACCAGAAGAATTCACCGCATCGGAGCCAAAGTCAACCTTGTCGGGGGAAATGGTCAAGCAGGCGGCGACGATATGGTATTCGAGCAGAGTGAGGATCAGGATGCCTGCCTGAAGCGGCCGGCTCAGCCGGCCTCTCAACGTTCTCTCCGCATCGCTTTTCTCTCTCCAAAGATAGCGGTTCCGATTCGTACACAGGTTGCGCCTTCCGCAATAGCGATTGCAAAATCGTGCGACATGCCCATCGAAAGCACATCCATGCGAACCGCGGGAAGCTTCCTCTGCTGAATGTTGCAGAACAACTCTCGCATTTGCCGGAAGTAAGGGCGAGACTGTTCGGGGTTGTCAGCGAAAGGGGGGACCGTCATCAACCCGCGAATTTCAAGTGCGGGCATTTCCGGCGCAAGCCGCAGAAGGTCTGCCAGTTCCGCGGAATCTGCCGCCATTCCGCTCTTTCCCGTTTCCCGGCCGATGTTGATTTCTATGAGCACGGAAACTCTCTTTTGAAGGTCTGCGGCCGCGCGGTCAAGCTTACGTGCGAGGCGAACGGAGTCGAGCGAATCGACAGCTTCGAATACTTCGAGCGCACGGAGAACTTTGTTGCTCTGCAGGTGGCCAATGAGATGCCGGCGAATGCCCTCAAGACCGCCCAGCAGGGGCACCTTGGCACAAAACTCCTGCACGCGATTTTCTCCAAGCAGGCGAATTCCGGCGTCACACGCTTGGCGAATCTGGTCAGGAGCGACGCCCTTGGTGACCGCCATGAGGGAGATCTCTTCCGGGTTTCTTCCTGAGCCCCGTGCGGCGGCCGCGATCTCCTCCCGGATTCGTAGAACATTCTCGGCGATGGGCATAAGCAATCGGCTGCCCGCCGCAATGCAATCGGGCGCGGTTACATGATTGCACTTGGCGGGGCAGGTTCGTTGGGGTCGCCTGCGCTCCAAAGCGGTGGAATGATCAGCACCGCGGCAAGTAGCACCAGCACGCCGAGGCCTGCCAGGTAAGATGGTTGAGCGATGATTTGCGGCGGCTGCCGAGGCGGAGCCCAGATGGATGCGCGCAAGCCGGCAAATAGCAGCCCCATCAGCGCCTCTCCGGCGATCATGCCTGAAGCCGTCAGCACCCCGGCGTTTTCCACCCTCGCACTCTGCGCCGCATTGAGCTGGCGGCGTCTCACAATCCAGTCGGCGATGGAGCGGAATATGCCGCCCACAAAGATGGCAAAAGTGGTTTCAAATGGCAGGTACATGCCGACCGCCACCAGCATCGGGCTGCGTACCTGCATCATGATCAGCGCAACCCCGAGGAACATACCAACCACAATCAGCGGCCATGGCATTTCGTGTCCGACGATGCCCATCGCCAATGTTGCCATTAGTCCGGCCTGCGGAGCGGGGAGCGCTTTGCTGCCGAAGCCAAATCCCCGGTGCAGCAGCCAGAGCGGGACGTACATGACCAGGCTGGCGACGACCACGGCGATCAATTCCGCCGTCTGAATGCGCTGTGGCGTCCCGCCCAGGATATAACCCACTTTGAAGTCCTGCAGAAGTTCGCCGGCAACCGAGGAGGAGACGCAGACCACGGCGGCGACACCGAGCACCGTAGCCACGCCGGATTTTCCCGACACTCCAAGCGAGACCATCAGCAGAGCGGCGATGAGTAGAGTCGAAAGCGTAATGCCGGAGACGGGATTATTCGAAGACCCAATCACTCCGCACAGGCTGCCTGAAACCGTGGCGAAGAAGAAGCCGACGATGATCATGATAATAGCCGCGAGAATGGCCGGCGCGATCAGGCCGGAGACCTGGATGTAGAGAAAACACATGAGTACGAACATCACCGCAATGAGGGCAAAGACGGTTTTAAAGCTCATGTAACGCTCGGTGCGCAGCAGTTGCGGCTGCTCGGTGGCCGAGCGTCGCAAATCGGCGAAGGCCTTGCCCAGGCCTGCGGTTAGGCTGTCTTTCATGCGGTAGAGTGTATAGACCGAACCTACCAGCATTCCCCCCACGGCAATCGGGCGGACGATGTATCGCCAGACCGCATTGGCCATGTCCACCCAGTTGCCGGGCGCCTCGGCCGGCAAGTAGCTCTTGAGTTGAGGTCCCAGGAAGTAAATAAGCAGCGGCACCATGAAGCCCCAGGCGACCACCGTGCCGGCAAACTGCAGCGCTGCCAAACGGACGCCGATTATGTACCCGACGCCCAGCAGCGCCGGGCTGACGGACGGCGCCGCTAGCGTGCTCGCCCCGCCCGCGGCCACGACCGTCGGGTTTCCCGCGGCTCCCAGGCGCACTTGGCTTCGTCCCAGACTGCCGACCGCAAACTGGAAGGTCTTGTCTACGGCAAACAGGCCGAAGGCTCCTAGCAGATACACCAGCCCGCCGAAGCCGATATTCCAGAACAGATATTTGGCCGCTTGCGCGCCCCGCCGCCCGGCTTTGTGAATCTCCGCGGCCGCCACCGATTCCGGGAAGGGCAACTCCGGATCTTCCACCATGCCTTTTCGTACCAGGGAGATAAACAGCACTCCCAAAATGCTGCCGACCACGATCAGGGCCGTCGATTTCCAGTAGGCGTCGCGTGGGCTGAATGAAGGCCAGACGCCAGCAATCAGAAACGCCGGAATGGTGAAGATTGCGCCCGCCGCGATGCCCTCCCCGATCGTGCCCGAGGTGCGGGCAATGTTCTCCTCGAGTACGCTTCCTTTCCAGCCGCGGAGAACCGCCATGCCGATGACAGCTGCCGGGTAGGTGGCAGCAATGGTGATTCCGGCGCGCAGGCCGAGATAAGCATTGGCCGCACCCAGAATGACAGTCATGAACAGACCCAGCACCACGGCGCGCAGGGTAAATTCCTGCATCTCCATGTGTTCCGGCACGAAGGGGCGGTGCTTCGCCGGGCGTTCTCCGTTCACCGTTTGTGGGGACTCCATTTCACATCCTTTGCTATAGCCCGAATCGGAATTGAACCGCGCCGCAACTTAGCATGGCACCGACGGTTTGTACAAGTCTGCATCCAGCAGCGCGAAAACACACACAGCTCGAGCAGACTGGGCGATGGGAGAGCATGGGACGTCGTCTCTAGCCGGCGTCGTCACGTAAACGCGCGCACCGGGGCGTAGCGTCTGATCGTGCTCTGGTTCGTGCTCGCGAGTCCGCGCTCTGAGGTGCCGAAACGCGTCTGAGTTCCTGTTCGCGTGCACCAGATTATTTTCTATTCCGAGTATTCGAACTGGTGCCTCGGTCATCGCGCCGACCCCTTAAGCCTCTGCTGACCGGGCAGAATGGCAAGGCATTTTGAGGAACAAACTTGATGCGAGGAGAATTGCGAGCGGCGGGCTCGAAACGTACATTGTTCAATTCTTTCCGTCGAGGCCGGTAATGGAAGAAGCGCACTTTCAGAGGCCAAGTTCTCCAGATGCTTGCGCCACGTCCACTGGCTCATGCCTCACTGCCGAGGTCAATTCCGTTCGAGCGCTGATTTTGCGAAGAACAGGATAACCAGGCTGAGGCCGATCAGTACCAACATCACATGGTGATAGAGATCGTTGCTCGCGGTTCTGGGACCTCTGCCGGCCGCTAGCGCCGCCATGCCTAGCAGAACCCCGAAAAGCGCAACCAGGTTGCCGATCAGTGCGAGCTTCCAGTGTCCCGCGAAATTACTGAGAATAGCGATGCTTCCGCCCAGCAGGGACAGCCAGCATATTGTCTCGACCACTGCAGCAGGAACAATCCGTGGTTCATGAAACCTGCCGAAAGCGATCCCGGCATGCTGCACCGCCCCGAACAGGAAGAGCGCTGCGTTCGCAATCATAATGACTGAAAGAGCTGTTCGCATCATAGGTCCTGCCTCGGCATCTCGGTTAATGTTCATAGCAGCTGTTGAGTACCAGCATGCGGGAGCGGGCGGCGGGTGGATGGTATGCGCCCGGCGGTGGTCTCGCCGGACTGTGCTTAAGCCCTGCCGGCAATCTCAGGACGTCGCTGACTGCATAGTTCACCCGCCGGCGCCGCCACGTTTCGTCCGGTTCAATCGCATGGTGAATTTCTCGGGAACCTCCGTCCGCACTCGCCTGCTCCAGCTCATTGCTGAGTGGACCTCTCGGGCAAGGGCCAGGTACCCCGTTCAACGCCCAACCTTGAGCCCGCTCAGCAGGGCTGTCCGTCTGCCGGGCTGGCACAATTCTCAAATTGGTCCGAACCCGATCTTTCGACCAGAGCCCGACTGGCCCACAGCGATTCCGCTAACAGGACGCTTCTTCTATGCCGGGAAGAAGCTCAGGCGGGGTTCGGCGAGTCGCACCTTTTATTAATTATACATACTGTATGATTAAATACAAATAGCAGAATACAATTCAGCATGTCTCCGCGCCCCTACAGCATGGAAAAACGAGAGGCCGGTGCCAATGAGACGCGACTCCGCATTCTCGAAGCCGCCCGCCGGGCGCT
>JAFAWX010000300.1 GCA_019241535.1 Acidobacteriota bacterium
GGTGGGAAATGCATATAAATAAGCATCGTTTGATGCTATAATGAGATGCATGTGAGGTGGAGATGCGAACCACGATTTCTCTTGATGACGATCTCATCCGCAAGGCTCAGGCATACACCGGGGTCAAGGAAAAAACTGCTCTGGTCCGCGAAGCTCTCACCCTGCTGGTTCAGCGGGAAGCGGCTCGCAGACTTGCGGCGCTAGGAGGAACTATGCCCAATATGCAAAAGATTCCGCGCCGCCGGCTACCCCGCAAATGACCCAGCCCTACAGGCTTATTCTTGCAGACACGAACATCTGGGTGGATCACTTCGTTGCCGACAATAAGGAGCTGAAACAGTTGCTCCAGCACAACCAAGTCGTAATGCATCCCTATATAGTTACAGAGCTCGCCTTAGGGTCGCTGCGGAATCGTGTGGAAACAATCACAATGCTCGAATCTCTGCCTGAATTACCCCTTGCCGAAGTCGGAGAAGTACTAGAGCTAATTGCGGTGCGCTCTCTCCACGGCAAGGGCATCGGCTTTGTCGACGCCCACCTGCTGGCCTCGTTACTGATTGCTGCCCTTCCTGTCGAAATATGGACAGACGACAAAATCTTGGCCGATAATGCCAGAAACCTCGGCGTCCTCGCCACACCACCCTTCATCCAATAATTAAGAACATGCACCGCCCAGCGTTGTCTCCGCGGTACTTGCGTGAGTTCTCGCCGCTGGCAACCGCGCGCGGTATCTCCCTCGTGCCTACCCGATAAAATCAAAGAACACGGTGCTAAAGCTTGATTAATTACACGGAGATCGCAGCGCGACCATCCAGTGTCCAAGCATAACCACGAGCATCCCGGCTGCCATTTCCCGAAGCATCCGAATGGTTGAGCTAAATGTATTATCGCGACTGCGGTGCCACCGCGACCCTTCTTCTGCCTGTGATTGTGCTCCCCGCAATTTAGGAGATGATGTGGGCACAGGCTCTTTCACAGCAGTTGGCTAAGGAAAGTCTTTGCTGGAACAACAACCGGCCGGTTAACATGGAAACAGTCCGCAGGCTCGTAGGGGAGACTCACAACCACCTGAAATGCGTGCGTTGCTTTGGTCTGGGCCTGAAAGTGGGCAAGGGACGGTGACAGGCTTGTTTCCTTCAGCTTGACCTCGACCATGAACCAAGGTTTGCGATCTTTCACGACCAAGAAATCCACCTCGCGTTTCTGCTTATCGCGTAGGTAGCGCAACTCGAATGCGCCGAAGCCAAGATCGGTCCAGCCTTCGACCGCCTTGAGCAAATGGCAGGCAACAAAGGTCTCGGCTCGCGCACCTTCGTTGGCCAGCCCACTCCAGTCCCGCTGAAACCATTTCGGTTCTTTGCGAAGTGCCTTGGTTACGTTCGTAAACCACGGACGCACCATGAATCCGTAGTGCAGACGCGACAGCAGATCCACCCAGCGCTTCGCTGTATCCACGGAAACTTGGATCTCGCGAGCGAGATTTGAGTAGATCAGCTGCTGGGCGCTGCTTTCTGCAAGGATTTGTATCAATGTTTCCATGGTGCCGAGATCGATGACCTGTGCAACCTCACGCAGGTCTTCCCGCGACAGTTGTTCTTGACGAAGCGACCGCCAGCGGCGCGTGAAACGACTGTCGCGATGGAGAAAAGGCTCGGGAAATCCTCCGTGCTCCCACAGCGCGTCCCACTCAGCCGGCGCTATTTCAGCCGGGGGCCAAATTTCTGTCACGGGCAAATTAGTCCGCAGGCTTTCGCCCACGCTCCAGGGATGCATGCGGTAGAGTAGATAGCGCCCCATGAGGCTGTCGCTCCCGCGTCGAAATACGTCTAGTCGGGAACTGCCGGTTATGATCAAACGAACTCGGTCACCGTAAGTGTCGAAGAAGCCCTTCAGCAGGGACTTCCACTTGCTGTACTTATGCAGTTCGTCAAGCACTGCCACTGGCGTATTTGCCTGAAGGCGATCTAGGCCCAGCGTCTCGGCCACCGCACCGGGGCCGCGTAACAAGCCTCGCCGGTCATCTGCGTTATCCCAGTTGAGATAGATGTTACTGAGGATTCGGCAGGTCGTGGTCTTACCAACCTGGCGGGGCCCTAAAACCAAGGCCATCTGGCGATGCTTTTCAAGATGGTCCTTCAAGACGGCGTTGTATAGACGCGGGCGCTCCTGCATACGGACCATTATCGCGCATATCGTAAAATAGTCCAGACCATTTTCCGACCCTCTGTAAAATAGTCCTCTTCGCTGAATTCGGCCGTCGCAGCGAGGCCGAGAAGATCCAGAAATGGGACGCGCGGCACCGAGTGGACCTCGTCTAGAAGCGGCACTTGGGATGGAACTTATCCTTTCCAGCCCCAGGTTTCTGCAAGCATAATGCGATGTAAACGCTCTTTCCCTCCCTGGCACGATTGTTTAGTCAATCGCGGCAACGAACCTGCTTGATATTCGCCATTTATTCGCCTAGAATAAGCCTGCTTCGTGATGGACCCAGGAGGATTCAAAAGGGTTGATGAGTGTATCATTCCAGAATCGCGGCGCTGTCTTGACCCTGCAATGCTCAGACAGAGTCACTCCGGGCGACACCGATGAGATCGTCTGTGCCGCCATCCACCAGCATGCCAGAGAAGTGATTCTTGACGTAAGTGAGGTGAGTGCAATCGATGCGGCTGGAATAGGCGCACTGCTCGCGTTACAGGCGGCCGGGATCTATTTGAAGCTCGCCAATCCTACCGCTGCGGTGCGGGAGGCATTGAGGCTCACAAAAACGGAGCGCGTGTTTGAAATCTGCGAATCTCGGGCGGCGGTTCGTGCCACGGAACTTTCGGCCGCTGCTTCTCTGACCGTATCGCACTGAACGCCAAGTGGGGCACACCGGTTGGCTGAGCGAGGGCAGCAACCTATTGTTAGCTGCACTCGCTGGTTGGAAAACCACGCTTCAAGCAACGACCAGCGCTTCGTCCACAACTTCCCTTTCATCGTCGGGTGAAAAGGCCACATGGGTGCGCGCCACCAACATATAAATTGAGGGCACAACAAACAGTGTGAATGCCGTTCCAATGATCATGCCGCTGACCAGCATGATACCGATGCTATTGCGTGCCCCAGCGCCCGGGCCGGTGGCAAAAACCAGTGGAAAGTGCCCGAATACCGTGGCCGCAGTGGTCATGAGAATCGGACGCAATCGGGTGCTCGCAGCCTCAATGATGGCGTGAAGCTTGTCCCTGCCTTGCTCCTGCAGATGATTGGCAAACTCAACAATCAAAATGCCGTTTTTCGCGATTAGACCGACCAGCGTGATCAGCCCCACTTGACTGTAAATATTGAGCGTGGTCAGTCCAAGGAAGGAAAACATGAGTGCCCCGGAGAGAGCCAGCGGCACGGAACCGGCAAGAATGATGAAGGGATCGCGAAAGCTCTCAAACTGCGCCGCCAGTACCAGGTAAATCAAGACCCCCGAGAGCAGGAAAGTCCCGAGAAACTTGCTGCCCTCGACCCGTAGCTGCCGCGACTCGCCGGCATAGTCAACGGTGAAGCCCTGCGGCAGCTGCCGAGCCTGATCCTCGAGAAATGTCAGTGCCTTGTCGAGCGGCACCGGAGGTGGAATCACGCCTTGAATACGCACCGCGTTGAGCTGCTGAAATTTATTCAAGGACCGGGGCTCGGTCGTAGTCTTCAGGCTGGCAAACGTCGATAGTGGGACTAGCCGGTCATTTGAGCCCTTGACGTAGATCTCTCCCAGCTGATCGGGCGTCAGGCGCTCAACTCGCTTGACCTGAGGAATGACCTTATAGCTCCGGCCCTGGATGCTGAACCGGTTCACGTAATTGCCGCCGAGCAGGGTAGAGAGATCCTGGCCCGCCTGGCTGAGGTCGACACCCTGCGAGCGAAGCTTGTCGCGATCAAAAACCACTTCGACCTGGGGCTGGTCGAACTTTACGTCGGTGTCGGCAAAGATGAACATGCCGCTGGCCATCGCCTTTTGTACCAGCTGGTTGGCCATTTCGCTGACCTGTTGCGGTTCGGCGGCCGAAGCGATCACAAAGTCAACAGGAAAACTCCCTCCACCGGGGAGCGCCGGCGGGGTAAGCGGGATCACACGAATGCCGGGAATTTTCGACAACGGCCCTGTCGATTCCAGCAGCAGTTGCTGGGTGGTTTTCTTGCGCTGGCTCCAGGGCTTGGTAACCATGCCGCCGAAGCCGCCGCTGGGCTGAGTGATCTGGAAAACGCTCTCGCTCTCCGGGAACGAATGGTACACATCGTAGACCTGCTTGGTGAACAGGTTCGTTTGATCGAGCGTGGAGTTCGCAGACGACTGGATCACCCCGAACACCACCCCCTGGTCTTCTCTCGGCGCCAGCTCCCGTTGCGAAAACAAGTAGAACGGAATTATCAAAAGGGCAACAATCACCCAGAGAGTCAGAACCACTGGGCGATACCGCAACGTCCCTGCCAGGGTTCCGCTGTAGAAGTTTCGCAGACGGTCAAAATTGCGGTTGATTACCCCGGAAAATCCGCGCTCGGTATCGCCGCCACGCAGCAGCTTCGATCCCATCATCGGGGAGAGCGTCAGAGCCACTACTCCGGAGACTATGACCGCGCCTGCCAGCGTAAAGGCGAACTCACGGAACAGCGCGCCGGTCAAGCCCCCCTGAATGGCGATGGGCGTGTATACGGCCGCCAGCGTAATGGTCATGGCAATGATCGGTCCGACCAGCTCCCGCGCCGCGTCGATCGCCGCCCGGAAGGGAGTCTTCCCGAGGTGTATATGCCGCTCGACGTTCTCCACCATGACGATAGCGTCATCGACCACTAGTCCGACCGACAGCACGATCGCGAGCAGCGTGAGCAGGTTGATGGTGAAGCCCGCTACCAGCATTAAAAAGACCGCACCGATGAGCGAAATAGGAATGGCGATGACCGGAATGAGCACGGAACGGAACGAGCCCAGGAAGAGAAAGATTACGAAGACGACGATCAAAAGCGTCTCCGTCAAGGTATGTAGCACTTCCTTGATGGCGTCCTGAATGTAGGCGGTCGAGTCGTACGGCACTCCGAGCTTCATCCCCGCCGGCAGCTGCGCCCGCAGTCCGGGCAGGGCGTCGCGGACGTGCTGAATCACGTCAAGCGAGTTGGCCGTGGGCAGCACCCAGATGCCCATGAAGGTGGCGGTCTCGCCGTTAAAGCGTACGTCGGAATCGTAGTTTTCGGCTCCTAACGACACGTCGGCGATCTCTCCCAGCCGGACCACAACTCCGTTCTGCTGCTTCACGACGAGCTGCCGGAACTCCTCCGGCGTGCGCAGGTCGGTGTTCGCCACCAGGTTGACGGAGACCATTGAACCTTTGGTGCTTCCCAGGGCGGAGAGATAGTTGTTTTTTGCCAGGGCGTCGTGGATGTCAGAAGCCGAGACATTGCGTGCCGCCATCTGGTCCGGCTTGAGCCAGATCCGCATGGCGAAGGTGCGGTTCCCGAGAATGTCGGCGCGCTGCACTCCGCTGATAGCGCTAAGTTTCGGTTGCACCACACGCGTCAGGTAATCGGTAATCTGGTTCTGGTCGAGGTCGGAAGAGGAAAAGCCCAGGTACATGGCCGCAAACTGATTGTCGGCCGTCTGCAAGTCGATCACCGGAGCCTCGGCTTCGGGCGGCAGGTCATTGCGTACCTGCGCCACCTTGGCCTGGATTTGAGTGAGCGCGGCGTTGGTGTCGTAGTTGAGTTTCAGGTGAACGTCGATCGTACTCAGACCCTGTGCGCTGGTCGACTCCATGTA
>JAFAWX010000345.1 GCA_019241535.1 Acidobacteriota bacterium
GTATTGCCAGGCGGAGTAGACCCACTCTGCGGCGGTCACCACTCTCCTATTCGAGGTCGCCAAGCGCCTCATGATGACGTTCGATCACAGGTCTGACTAATCTCCTTTACGGGGTCAGAGCCCCAGAACAACGATGCAGCCTGTGACTGTCTACCCCGGAAGTCCGGCTTCCGGAGCTTACCGCACGCCGAAGCTAGAGATATTCATCTCATCTCCTTTGGTAGTTTTGAGCGCAGGCTCAGGCGATTGCGGGCCGCGAGTGCCTGCGGCTTTGCGCGACCAACCAGCATCCTTTCGGAATGTGCCGCGGCCCTGGCCGCCTTCAATGGTTAGTCGAATGGCCCTGGCTTGAATCGACACCACGAATTTTTCTTGCCACAGGAAAAAGCCGACCCAGAACGTGAGTCGGCGTGCGCATCCCTATCGTGCAACCTAGTCCGGCAAGTTCGGGATTTCCACTACCGGTCGAACTTCCACCGTTCCTTTGCGCGCTCCTGGAATCCTGGTGGCAATCGCAATTGCTTCGTCGAGGTCTTTGGCCTCTACCATGAAATAGCCACCGAGTTGTTCTCTCGTCTCGGCGAAGGGGCCGTCATGGACGATCCGCTTACCTTCACGAACGCTGACACTGGTTGCTGTGGTCACTGGCTGTAGCGGGGATGCTGAAATGTACTGGCCCTTTGCCCTGAGTTGATGGGCAAGCTCGGTAGATTCGCCGTAGCAATGCTGCCGCTCCGGCTCGGTCCAGGCATTCTCGTCGGCATAAATCAGCAACATGTATTTCATTTCTCCCCCTATGAAATAGTCGAACGGATACGGCGCAAATCGACACTGCGGTCTGGAAACTTTAAGATTCTTTCATGTCTGTTGATGCTGCTGCAGCCGTGGAAGCAGTCTACCGTTCCGAATGGGGCCGGATTCTAGCTACTCTGATCGGTCTGCTGGGCGATTTCGATCTCGCGGAAGAGTCTGCACAGGAAGCGTTTACGGCTGCGCTCGATCAGTGGTCGGCTTCCGGAGTTCCAGAATCTCCACGTGCTTGGATCATCCAAACCGCCAGGAATAAAGCCATCGACCGATGGCGGCGGCAGACCTTGTTCACGGAAAAAATCGAACCGCAAATCGCGTACGAAAGTTCGAGTTTTTACCACCCCGAGTTAACAGACCCTGAAGAGATACCGGATGAGCGGCTGCGGCTTATCTTTACCTGCTGCCATCCGGCTCTTGCGCGGGAGGCCCAGGTTGCGCTGACACTTCGGACGCTTTGCGGACTCGAAACCGATGAGATCGCCCGTGCCTTTGTGGTTTCGGAAGCAACCATGGCCCAGCGGCTGGTCCGTGCGAAACGCAAGATACGCGATGCACGGATTCCTTACGCGGTGCCCGCGGCTGCCGAGATGAGCGAGAGATTGGATGCGGTTCTCGCCGTGATCTACCTGGTTTTCAACGAAGGATACTCAGCCACCCGGGGCAAAGAGCTCATGCGCCACGATCTCTCCGCAGAGGCGATACGCCTCGCGCGGCTGACATGCACGCTTATGTGGCCTTCGCCTCCGACCGAGGCAATCGGACTGCTTGCGTTGATGCTGCTGCACGATGCTCGCCGGGAAGCCCGTGTCGATGAAGCCGGTGAGATTGTGTTACTCGAGGAACAGGACCGTACGCGCTGGAATCAAACACAGATTACCGAAGCTCTTGCGTTGGTCGTCGAGGCGATGAAGCGGCCAGCGGCCTATGCAGTGCAAGCCGCCATTGCCGCTGAGCATTGCAAAGCGGCCAACGCCGACCTGACGAACTGGCGCGAAATTGTTCGCCTCTACGATCAACTCGAACAGCTGGAACCCTCGCCTGTCATTTCATTGAATCGCGCCGTCGCCATTGCCATGGCTGAAGGGCCGGAGACGGGACTACGCCTCATCGATAGTTTGGAATCGGCTGGTGACCTCAAGAATTACCACCTTCTATATGCGGCGCGCGCCGATCTTCTACGGCGCCTAGGAGCGCACAGCGAGGCCGCACGCGCGTATTCGCAGGCGCTCGCACTTGTCGCCAACGAGCGCGAGCGGGCATACCTCGAGCGCCGATTGCGGGAAGCGCTCAGCAGCGTGAGTAAGGGGCACATTGTGATCTCTGGGGTTTGAGCTTGAATGACTTTGCGCGAGAGCGGTCATTGTCAGCTCAATGGAACGACCGGCTTCGCGATGATTTTGGCATGCTGCTTCAGGCGGGCTTTTCTCGGGTGTGAACCCCTCTGCGTGTGCCGTTGATCGAAGAAGGAGAAAAGCGGCTTCATTTTTTATCTCATCGGGCCGCTATTTTCATCTTTTATGGCGCCATTATTAATACTGGGCTAAGGTTCCCGCTGCCGGTGCTCAAGACGATCGCTGAATACTGTTCACGTAATACGAACAGCGGAGGAACAAAGGCCAAAGCTCTGATGCCGCAGGTTTGGACATTTGTGGGACACCGCCGCTAGCGAACCCTTTGGCTTCAATCAGAAGACGTGAG
>JAFAWX010000408.1 GCA_019241535.1 Acidobacteriota bacterium
AGCCTGATGCAGCAGCGCACGGGCATTCGTGGCCACGGCCGGCAGGCAGCGGCAAATGACGAGCTGGCGGTCGTCTACTACGTGTTCGACCTCATTTACGTCGACGGCTACGATCTCCGTCGGGTGGCGCTCGATGACCGCAAGCGCGTTCTTCGCGAGGTCTTACGTTCGGGAGAGCTGGTCCGCTATTCCGACCATTATGCCGGGCGGGGTACGGCTTTGTTTGAAGCCGCCAAAGAGAAGGGTCTTGAGGGGATTCTCGCCAAGAAATTGAACAGTTGCTATGAGGAGCGCCGCAGCCGCGAGTGGCTGAAGATCAAGATCACGCAAACCATCGATTGCGTCATTGGCGGATATACAGATCCCGAGGGCTCCCGGCAGTACTTTGGCTCGCTGGTGCTGGGTCTTTATAACAACAAGAAACAGCTGATCCATGTAGGCAACGCCGGCAGCGGCTTCAACCAGGCCACCTTGAAGGAAATCGCCCGGGCGCTGAAGGAGATCGACGCGGAGAGGAGCCCGTTTTGGGGCCCGGTCGACGCCAGGAAAGTACATTGGGTCAAGCCTGGGCGGGTGGCGGAAGTGAAATTCTCCGAATGGACCCATGAGACCTCTGCCGGAGGGGTGAAGCTGAGGGCGCCTGTGTTCCTGGGGCTGCGGGAGGACAAGAGCCCCCAAGAATGCACGCTTCCGGAGACGAGGGAAATCGTGGCTACCAGCACGTAGGCTGGGGCCCGACGACTCCCCCCGGCCGTGGCCGGGCGCGAGCGGGATCGCGGCAGGAAGTAAGGCCAGCCAGAACTTGAGAAGGGAGCTTCTATGCAGCATTCACCCCGATTTTTAAATCTGGTCGATGAAGCCCGGTCGCGGATTAAGGAGACCACGGTCGAGGAAGTGAAGAGAAAAATTGATCGGGGCGAAAACTTCATCCTGGTTGATGTGCGGGAGGAGAGCGAGTTCGCCAAGGACCATCTTCCCGGAGCGTTGCACCTTGGTAAAGGTGTAATCGAGCGTGACATCGAGGCCCAGGTGCCTGACCTTGATGCCCCCCTGGTTCTGTACTGTGGTGGAGGATTCCGTTCGGCTCTCGCGGCCGATAATTTGCGAAAAATGGGCTATAAGAACGTCGTTTCGATGGATGGTGGGGTACGAGGCTGGCGGGCAAAGAATTATGCCATGACTCGGGATTGACTGAGCCAGGGAGGGCTCCTCAGATCACGAACGGTTTCGCTTTACCTGATATCGTTCCATGCATGTTCAGGCCGGTGGCGCTCCTCGTCCTGCTTTCTCTTCCGACCGTTCCGGCGTCTGCCAAGACCAGATACCAGCCACTACCGGTTCACCTCGACGGCGAGGGCGAAAAATGGGCCGAGAAAACCCTCAAACACATGTCGCTCGAAGAGAAGGTGGGTCAGGTGTTCATGGTCTGGGCGCGAGCGGAATTCCTGAACGTAAGCAGTCCCGAATATCTGCGCCTGCGCGATACCATGAACCGCTATCACATCGGCTCGTTCGCCATGACTGTGCGCTACGAGGCGCCTTTTCTTTACCATAATGAACCGTACGAAGCTGCTGAACTGTTAAACCGCCTCCAGCGCGACTCCCGGCTGCCGTTGCTGGTAGCGGCCGATTTGGAGCTCGGCCTGAGCAATCGGCTGAATGGCACGACCGCCTTTCCTAACGCCATGGCGATCGCTGCCACCGGGCGTCCCGATTATGCCGAGGTCGTCGGACGCATCACGGGTGAAGAGGCACGGGCGATCGGCATCGACTGGAATTTCTTTCCCGTGGCGGACGTAAATTCCAATCCTGATAACCCCATCATCAACACTCGTTCATTCGGGGAGGACGCAGGACAGGTAGGCGAGCTGGTTTCCCGCTACATCCGCGGGGCGCATGCTTCCGGCATGCTGGTAACTGCCAAGCACTTCCCCGGCCATGGCGATACGGCCACAGACTCCCACCTGGGTCTTGCCCGGGTAGGCGGCGACCGGACTCGCCTGGAGTCGGTGGAGCTGGTGCCGTTTCGCGATGCCATTCAGGCCGGCGTTGATGCCGTCATGGTTGCCCACGTCACGGTTCCCGCGCTTGACCCTGGCGCGAATTCGGTCGCCAGTGTTTCACCTGCCATAGTCGGCGGCTTGCTGCGCCGTGAGTTGCACTTTCCCGGAACTATCGTGACCGACGCCCTGGATATGGCGGGCCTGACCCGACTCTACTCTTCAAATCTCGGACAGGAGGCCGTCGATGCTTTTAAGGCAGGAAATGACATGCTCCTGATTCCGCCGGATATTGATTCCGCGGTTCGCCAGATGATCACCGCCGCACGCAGCGGGGAGATTTCCCCGGTGCGCCTCGATGAGTCCGTGCTGAGAATCCTGAAGCTGAAAGCTTCGCTCGGCCTGCATAAAGACAGGCTGGTGGATCTTGCCCGGCTTGATTCGGTCATCGGTCGTCCGGAAAACGTTACCCTGGGCCAGCACATAGCTGACGATGCGGTAACCCTGGTCCGGAAGAACGAGCCGATGCTGCCGCTTGAAAGGTCTGGAACCGAGGGGCCGGTGCTTCCGTATCAAAACCCGGTGGAGGTCGGCAACCGCCTGGTGGTCGTCATCTTCTCCGATGATGTGCGGCTCGAGGCCGGGCGCATGCTTGAGCGCCAGATCCGGCTGCGGGTGCCGGCAGCGAACGTCATTTATACCGATCCGGCGCTTGCTGCCGCGCTTTCAGAGATGATTCTCGCGGCCGCAAAGCAGGCCGACAAGGTAGTCATTGCCGTTTATGCCTCGCCCACGCCCGGGAAGGTGGCCGCCGCCGGCGGCAGCACGCTCTCCGAGGAGGGCGCGAGCGCGCAACTATTGCACGGCATTCTCGGCGCCGC
>JAFAWX010000136.1 GCA_019241535.1 Acidobacteriota bacterium
GGCAGTGATCTGACGATTGAAAATCCCGAAGCCGCGAAGGTGCCATTTGGGATTGCCGCAGCGATCGGCGTTTTGCTTTATACCGGAAGCCAGCCCTGGGGACCTTTTTAAGCGGCCGAATGGTCAATTCCCGGGCGGCTGATCAGGTGGAGCTGGCAGGCCGGAATTGGGGACCGGCTCCGGTGGCGGAGGGTTATCTGGAATGGGGGGCGCTGGCGGCGCAAAACTCTCGGTCTCGGACGCAGCGGGCGGCGGAGTAGCGATATTGGAGGGGGGATCCACGCCTGCGGCAGCGCGGCTTAGAATCACGCTTCGCAAACCATTGGGATCTGCATCTGACCCGACCACGACAAAATTCAGGCCGGAACCATTCAGCAGCTGCGTGAGAACCTGGCTGGGAGTGCCCGGGCCAAAATCCGCGGCCACTTTGTCCTGCTCGGTCCCGGAAGGAATCGCGATTTCGGCACCGGTCGTCTTTTGGATCTGAAACAGCACTTCAGATAGGGTTGCGTTATTCGCATGAATCGTCATCAAACCATCAGCAAACTGAACCCTGACGCCGTTGACCTCGGGCAAAGAATTTGCCGAGTTGTCCTTCTTTACTAGCGGGCCGGAGTGAGTTCCCGCGGATTTGGCAGGCAGCTTCGCCGAAACCCAGCCGATCATTGGCTGCACATTCTCGGCGATGTCGGAATCACGTCCCACGGTAACTACGAAACCGGAACTGTCGTGAGCCAGCCGGTACCAGTGCGGGCGCCCGAGGTCAACAACCACTCGCGTGACCGGCGGATTCGACTTAAACAGGCCGACACGCACGGCCTGAATGTCGCCGTGGTTCACCGCCAGGCCGTGAAGGCCTGTCCCAGGCTTTGCGTTTGGAATGTTTACCACCAGTCGCTCCGGACCGGAAACCATCTCGATCTCGGGAGAAACTGGCCCACTGGTATGTACCTTCAACTCAAAAGGATTTTCACCTGTCAGAGAGACGTTGAGTACAGAGCGGGTGGGTACTTGCTGCGCCCCCGCCGATACGGTGAGTAGGAGGAGCGTGCAGGCGTGGAGGAGATATTTTTGGAACCTCATGAATGTGCAGGGATTCTAGCAGTCTGATTCATGTGCCATTTCGCACGGAAGTATTAACACCAAAGATGTGAATTAATAATTTTCCTAACGTCGGCGGCTGCGAAGCCGCATGAGAATTGCCGCGCCTCCAGTAATAACCAGCGCGGCAGTACTCGGCTCGGGAACCACTGGAGGGGGAGGAGAATTCGGACTGCAACTGCTTCCTACGCAGCCACCGCCGGGACCACCGCCACCGGGGCCCCCGCCGCTGCCAGGACTACCACCGCCACCGGGCCCCCCGCCGCTGCCAGGACCACCACCACCACCCGGGCCCCCGCCGCTGCCAGGACCACCACCGCCGGGGCCTCCCCCGCCACCGCCAGGACCACCACCGCCGCCGGGACCGCCCCCACCAGGGTTGCTTGGTCCGCCACCAGTACCGCCAGGTGGCTTCGAAAACACGATGGGCGCGAAACCAAACCCACCGAGTGGGAGGGGTATAAAAGCAGAAGCTTGCGGGCTGCCGGCAAATACTCCGCCGGGCGCCAGCGAAAGCAAAGGATCAAAGCGGAATAAGTCGGGTTCAACAATTCCGGGGAGCACCTGAGTTATGCCGCTTGCCACTCCGTCCGGACGCTCTAATTCCGCGATAGTCGGTTCAAACGGAGAAGTATTCAGCTGGGGGAGAACCGAAACCTGATTACCGCAGCGTGTGCGCGCGGTCATATGGCCGTCGGTCAGAAGCTTCTCGCCGGGATGCAGGGTGGCCCGCCTGTGAGTCCAGAAAATCTTGCCGTTGCGGCGGTAGGAAACGTAAACCGCTCGTGCTGCTTTCACCTCGACCAAGTGTGCCTTTTGGTAGTCGAATCCAGAATAGTGCGTCCCAATAACGGGATCATGGGCGGCTTCTATTCGCAACTCGGCTGCGGAGTCAACCCCACCGGGAATAACAGAATAGGGGTATACCAGGTGCCTGGTTCGCGGCTGAAACGTACCCAGGCGCAATTCCAATTGAAAGTCGCTCGAACTGGAGCTCTCCTCCGGCGGGTCGGTAGGCAGGACTTCGAACCCCGCACCAGGGAAATTCGAATACCAGGCAAAAGCCAGGCAGCAGGTTGCTATGACCAGGATCGCAAGCAATGAGAGCGCGACTCTGATTGTGGTCTTCCCTGGACGTTTTGCAACTGATCCCGGCAAACGATTCAAAGTGCTCTCCTAGGCACAGCAACCCCTGAGAAAGAAGGGGGAGAGACCGCAAACGTGGTTGAGGTACGAGCGATCGGTAAGTACCATGCATCTTCGCAGGCACGGCACTCTGCCATTGGCGGCATACTAGCAGAGCAGGAAATGGCGTGAGCACAATCACCTGTTTACGATCTGGGTTCGAGTGGTGTCCGCGAGCGCCTTCAATGCGCTAATAATCCAGCAGCTTACGAGGATTTTCGGGCGGATCAATATGCGCCCACCAGGCACGCCTCTCACCTGGATTGCTGCCCGGTTTATAGTTGAAGCGGATGGGGAGACCTCGAACAGATACCTCGAAAGCGTCCAGGATCGCGGTCGCAATAATGGCCGCTGGCAAGGGTACGCGGCTGAAGTCGAAACACCCGAAAGTCCTGCATGAAGTCGGTGGCAAGCCGCTGGTGGCGCATGTCATTGCGGCTGCGCTCAAGGTCGTTCCTCCGAGCGACATATATGTGATTGTGGGTCATGAGGCCGGCCGGGTGCAGCAGGCGGTCGCCCAAACCGGAGTCAACTTCATCGTCCAGGAACCGCAACTAGGAACTGGGCACGCCGTAATGTGTGCGCGCGAAAGCCTTAAACACTACGAACATGTCGTCGTACTTTCGGGAGACGCCCCGCTGATCACGAGCGAAACTATCGCCAGACTTCGCGATTTTCACCTACACCAGAAGTCTGCTATGACCCTGGTGAGCGCACAACTCAATGATCCTACAGGCTACGGCCGCGTCATCCGAAAGAACAGTGGCCCTGAAGTTCAAGCAATTGTTGAAGAAAAATCCTGTACCCCGGCCCAACGCAAGCTGCGCGAGATCAATTCCGGGATCTATGCGTTTTCCGTAAAGGCGCTCTTTGCTCACGTCGAGCAACTTAAGACGGACAACCCGCACGCCGAGTATTATCTGACCGACATGGCGGCGTTACTGCGCCGGGCCCGGCACCCGGTCGCGGCTCTTGAAACCGAAAATGCTTTTGAGATTCTTGGCAGCAATACGCGGGCAGAGCTTGCTCAGCTTGACCGACAAATTCGCAGCAACAAGTGCCTGCAGTTAATGTCCGCAGGCGTCACCATCTTTTATCCAGAGACCTGCGTGATTGACGCGGACGTCGAAGTGGGCGCTGATTCCATAATAGAACCCTTTGTGCAGCTCCTCGGACGCACGCGGATCGGTTCGGATTGTCGCATTCGTTCCTATTCTGTGATTCACGACTCTGAGATCGGCGATCAGGTGACCATTCGCCCGGCGTGCGTGCTCGACGATGCACGGGTTCAAAAAGGTGCAGAGCTTGGCCCGTACTCCCGCCTTCGACCGGGCAGCGAAGTCGGGGAGGGTGCGCACGTGGGCAATTTCGTCGAGATGAAAAAAACAAGGTTGGGGAAAAAGTCAAAGGCCAACCACCTCACCTATCTGGGCGATGCGGAGATTGGCGAAGGCGTGAATATCGGGGCGGGAACCATCACTTGCAACTACGACGGTATCCACAAGCACAGAACGATTATCGAGGACCGGGTCTTCGTCGGCAGTGACTCCACCCTGGTTGCGCCCTTAAAACTGGGCAGAGGGGCATATATTGCAGCGGCGTCCTGCATCACCGAAGATGTTCCCGAGGAGGCTCTTGCGCTCGGGCGGGCGAGGCAGATCGTGAAGGAAGGCTGGGTCAAAAAGCGCAGCGTAGCCAGCAAAGACTCCGCGTAGCCGCCCGTTTCTCTTCTCACTCTCATCCTTGCGATGAGTTCCCGCACGGTAAAATATTGCAGCACCTCGATATGAGACGGCGCACATTAATCACCTCGCCGCTTTCCTGGCAGATGGCCGCAGCTCCCGTCGCCCCGCCGCTAATCCCGGTTCTTGCCGAACGCGGCGGTACTCAGATTAAGGCGCCGCAAGCCACAATTCTGGTCGACAGCCGCGAGCAAATCCCCTTTAGTTTTTCCCGCTTTCGGGGTTGGTTCAGTGCAATCGATAAGAAGGCGCTGAGGCTGGGCGACTACAGCGTTCGGGGTCTCGAAGACTGTTGTGTAGTCGAACGAAAGGACCTCAATGATCTGATCCAGTCCTTTACCGTGGGACGAGCTCAATTCCTTCAACGGCTTCGCCTAATGAGCTCCTGCCGGCACCGTTTGCTGGTGATTACCAGCTCCCTCAGCCAGGTTAAGTCGCCTTACACTCACTCCGGTGCCAATCCTAACCGCATCTTGCAGTCACTCATTGCCGTACTTGGCGGATTGGGCGTGCCTTTTATTACTACGGAAACGCACGAATTAGGCGAGGAGGTGGTCGCATCCTACCTCTATCAAGTCCATCTGTACGCCTGGCTCGAAGCAAACGACTACGGCCGCTTTTTGGCGGATAATGATCTGTAATCTGATCCAGCACTTCCCTGCTTTTCTAAATCCGCCGTAACGATCCTGCCCGGCTATCACCGATTTAGGGTCACGCCAGCCGCTTCCGACGTGGCCGTTGTGCCTGCGGACCCCAGGTACAGCAACAGCCGGATCAGCGGCGGCGTAGATCCAGCAACGCCACATCCGAGCGCTCCTGGGCCCGTTCGAGTACAGCTTCGCGACCGTCTGCTGAGACGTCGAAGTCGCGAATATCGAAGTCCGAAGGGACCTGGGTCAACTGCCGCTCTCCGCCGCTATCGAGATCAATCAGCCAGAGATCCTTGTGTTGAATCTCTCCCCGCAGGACCACGAGTGCACGGCCTCCGGCCAGGAACGCCAGATGTCGCGCTCCGCGAGTCAAGGTCGGTGCCGGCAGGGGATAGGCAGCCCCGCCGCTCGTAACCGCTTTCAGCGAAAACTTAGTACCAACATCGGGACCCGAGTAAACAACGAAGCCACCATCAGGCGACCAGGCGGGATCGACCGAGTACTCCTGCACGAAAACCACCGGGAAGCGCCTGTCAAGTGGCAGGCGGTAAAGGTGTGGTACACCGTGATCGTTCACCGCCGAGGTAATGGATTGGCTATCGGGCGTCCAGGCGGGAGCGCCCTGCAGGTCAAGGGAATCCGCGATTATCCTCAGGTTTGTGCCATCGGTCTGCATCACGTAGAGGAGTGACCGGGCATTTTGCCGGACCGAGAATGCGATAGACCGTCCGTCAGGAGAGACCGCCGGGCCCCCAAAGACCGAAGCTCCTCGACCACTCCATAATTGAGTATTGGTCCGGTCGGCAAGTTTCCACACACTATCGCCGGTGGCGCTCGTTGAAACATACAGAAGATAGTTCCGGCCTAAGTGAGGGAAGAACCCCGTGCTTGTTGTCAGCGAGATCCGCTCAGGCGCTGCCACCTGCGGGGATGAATTCGTGAGCGGCAGACGCCAGAGTGTTCTCTTCTGACTCGCGAGTGTCACAACCAGACGTCGACCGTCAGCCGTGGCGGCGAGTGATGTAAACCGGTTTCGGCCAGAAGTCAGTTGATGGGAAATACGGTGCTCTATATCCATGCTGTACAGCCAGGGCCCGGAACCATCAGGATCGGTGGCAAGATAGAGCAGCGTGCGCCGATCCAGGAAAACCGGATGAGTAACACGACTATTGTTCGAGGTCATACGCTCGGCCGTTCCGCCAGCCGCACTGATTCGCCAGATGTCCAATTTGTCCGGCAGCGAACCTTCTACGAAGTAGATAAATGCCGCGTCAGGCGCCCACACTGGGAAGTGAGCGTGGAGTCCGGCTGGCGCAGTGAATATCAGCCGATCCTGCGATCGCATCGCGTCTGAAACGAACAGTGGGTCTCCCGGTCCGGGTGTGTGATACGCAAGCAGCGAGCCATCACGCGACCAGTCGAACTCGGCCGCGCCTCCAAGGTACGGCCGCGGCTCCCCTCCGAGTGTCGGTACCGCCCAAACGTTGATAGCACCGTCTTTCGAGGAATCTTGTTTTCGGGCCCAGTAGGTCACGAGAGAGCCATCGGGCGAGAACCCCAGGTTGCGCAGCAATGGATTGGCAAGTTCCGGGGCGCTGCCATGGGTCAAGTTGTGGAACTCTCCGGAGCCGACCTGAGTCACCCAGACGTCCATGTTTTTATCCCGATCCGACAAGAACGCCACAAACTGGCCGTCAGGTGAGACCGCGGCGGCCTGCTCCGAGCCGTCGAAGTCGGTGACTGTCTGAAATCGTGCGTCAGCGATCGGGCTTCGCCATAGGTATTCCGTTCTCTGCAACCAGAGGACGGCGGCAGCCGCCAGGATAGCCATCGCTGCAGCCAGCGGCAGGAGGACCTTCCGCCTCCTTAGAGACGTCAACATCGCCGAGTGGGGTGGGGGTTCAGACCCCTGCTTCAAGCGCTCTAGGTCGGTACGCAGGTCGGCGGCTGATTGATAACGGAGGTCTGGCTCCTTTTCGATCGCTTTTTTCACGATGCGCTCGAGTTGTGCCGGCACATTGGCATTGAGGCGGGTGAGGTCGACTGGTTGGTTGTGAAGAATGGCGTCAAAGATCGCCCCCTGGGTTCGGCCGGAAAACGGCAATGTGCCAGTCGCCATTTCATAGAGAACCACGCCCAGCGAAAACAGGTCGGATCTTGCGTCCAATTCGTTGCCCAAAACCTGCTCTGGGGACATGTAGGCCGCCGTGCCAACAGCCGTACCCGTGCTGGTCAGAGCTACCGGCACTGTTTCTTGTTCCATATTCGGAGAGACGACGGTCCCCTGTCGCGCTTTACCCACGCTCAGCTTCGCCAAGCCGAAGTCGAGAATCTTAGCGTGGCCACGCTCGGTTACGAAGATATTGGCGGGCTTGATATCACGATGGACGATCGCTTTGCTGTGGGCTGCATCGAGGGCATCAGCGATTTCGATGGCCAGATTGAGTAGGGTACGCGGGGCTACTGCCCGGCCTGAGATGAGGCGCTCGAGCGTCTGTCCCTCGAGGAACTCGAGCGCAATAAAGGTACGCTTGTCGGTCTCGCCGATGTCATATACCGTGCAAATGTTGGGATGGTTTAAGGCCGAGGCTGCTTCGGCTTCGCGGCGAAAGCGGGCCAGAGCGACCGCATCCTCGCCAATATTTTCTGGAAGAAATTTCAGCGCAACGAATCGGTGCAGACGAGTGTCTTGGGCTTTATAGACGATGCCCATGCCGCCGCGGCCCGCTTCTTCTATCAGTCTGTAGGGTCCGATCACCTGAGGTAATCGAACGCGCAGAATTTTCCCGGGGTCGCCGACCGGAAACTCACTGCCCGGTTGATCATGAACAGCGAGCAGCGATTCAATTTCAGTGCGCATCGTTTGGTCTCCGCCACAGGCGACATCAAGATAGGAAAAACGACGCTCCTTCGGGATGCGCAGTGCTTCTTCAAAAACCTGCTTGAGTCGCTCCCGACGGTCTGTGCTCATATCCGCGACTTGCCCGAGACTTCCCGCAGCAGCCAGGCACCTGCCGTGGAATCGCAATGGATTCCTCGCTGGCGACGTCCTTGAGCCGGGGAATCTCCTGCCCCAGAGAAATGAAAGAAATGTAACTGCCGACGAATTTGCTCGCCGTCACAACAACCTACGACTTCCCCCGGTCACAATTTTGCAGGTCCCAACAAGACTAGCAAACACTGAATCCGGAAGCTATCGCCGAGAACCTGGGGCAATATTTGAAAGGCTGGGCGCGACGGGGGTTTTAGTCTGGGTGATTAATGGTTGGCGCCTGGGCTGAAAGCCTGCGGTCCCGCTACCTTTATCGTGGGGCCTCGGTCCTCCCACTGACCGGGAGGGGCTCGGCACCGTTGCATCCTTCCAGCTGTAACTGCTCCTGGCCGCTGAGCACGGTGACGCGGCCACGATAGGTCGTCAGATGGGTGGAGGCTTTGTCAAAAGCTTCCTGCGCCTTGGTTAGACTCTTACCAATGTTTTCGAACTGGCTCTGGAAGTGATCGAAGGATTTCTGCGCCTTGGCCAGTTCCTGGCGGCTCTTTTCAAACCGGCTGGCGACTTCGTACCACTTGTGCACTAATGCGATGGTTTGTAGCGTCATCAGCAATGTATTGGGAGAGACCGGAAAAACGTGCTGCTGGTTGAGCCAGTCGGCAAGCTCGCGATTGCGGACGGCTTCCATGTATAGAGTTTCACTGGGCAGATACATCAGCGCGATCTCCGTCGTTCCGTGCTCGGGCTGGATATAGGCCTTGATGCGCCTTGCTTCCCCCTTCATCACGCGCACGAATTCGCGTCGCGCCTCTTCCAGTTCCTGCTCGCTGCCATTCTCGAAAAACGCCAGCACCTGCTCGCGGGGAAACTTGGCGTCGATAGGAAGGCGCCGATCGGGGAAACTGATCATGGCGTCGACGCGCCCCCCGCCATTCACCGACGATTGCAGCTCGAACATGTGTGCCGGGAGGAAGTCTGAGAGGAGTCGCTCAAGACTGGCTTCGCCGAACTGACCCCGCAGATGCGGCAGTTTCAGCAGGTTATTCAGGTCATTGATCGAGTGCCCCAGCGCCCCCACTTCCCGCAACTGCTCTTCGGTCGCGCGTAAGTGCTGCTGCACTTTCTCGAACTGTGCAAAACCGTCCTTCAGGTTCTGGTCGAGCCTGGTCTGGACTTGGTCGGTGATCGCGAGAAGCCTAGCATCCACGCGCTCGCGAATCGATTCCAGGCTGCCGGCAGTCTGCTCATTCAAGCGGTCGAATTCCGTCTTGAGCGCCGAGGTGGTCATGGCCAGCGAGCTGGCAAGCTCGGAGCGCGTTTCGGCAAGCCGCTCCGCCTGCTCTTGCCGTCCAGCTTTCATCTGTTCCTCTATAGCCCGTCGTATTCCGGAAAAGCCTTCGCTCAGCCGGTCAGAAACCTGCTGGCGCAGGTCGCCCTTGGCCTGCTCGAGGCGTGATGCGGTATCGGCTGTTGAGGCCGAAAGCTGCTGGGTCAGGAACTGTTGTAACGCCTCGGTCCGCGCTATAAGGCTTTTAACTCCAGCAGCTTGCGAAGAACCAGAACGTTGGTGCAATACCACCCACAGGAATAGTACGACAGCTCCGGCCACTAGCAGGCTGATCAGAAATGGAAAAGAGGCCAATCCTTACTATCTCCCCTGTAATGTGCTTAGCCGGATTTTAGAAGCTATTCTTTCTTGAGCAAAGCGGTTTCTCCCGTGGGGATCTGGAACGTAGGTACAAACCATGTTCCTGGCCCTTATTGCCGCCATTGCCTTGCTTTTAGCAGCCGCGAATCCTTCGCCGCCGGCCGGGCGAGCCACTGCTAACACTCCGTCGGTGCACCCATCTGCCGCTTATGACGCCTCGGCCGAGAACAATGAGTCCGAGCTCGAGCTTCTCCAGCTTGCCAATCGCGATCGCGCACATGCTGGCCTTGAGCCGCTTGTGGTCGATGAGGGTTTGATCCGCGCAGCCCGGGTGCATGTCGCGGAAATGGCCGCGCAGAGACAGCTTTCGCATCAGTTTTCGGGCGAGCCGTCGCTTATTCAAAGAATTGCGGAACATTCCAGTCTGCATCTCGAGGGGGCCGGCGAAAACGTGGCGATGGCGTCGACTCTTGAGCAGGCCTACAAAGCTCTTATGGCTTCTGCGCCGCACCGCGATAACCTGCTCAGCCCGAAATTCAACGTGGCAGGCTTTGCGGTCTACCGGTCAGAGGGTGTTCTCTATGTCGCCGAGGACTTTGGCGCTCGCATGCCCACGTACTCCCTGGAGCAGGCGGAACAACTCGTGGCCGCGAGGATCGACCAGCTGCGGGTACAGGCAAAGATGCCGCCGCTTGAACGGGTGAATGATGCAGAGGTGCACTCGAGTGCCTGCCGAATGGCCCAGTCGGATTCGGTCAACGCCGCGGCTCCTTCTGCCGGAACTTACAGCGTGCGCTATACCAGCATGCAGCCGGAAACAATTCCCCAAAAGGTAGCCAAGATCATCGCCGAACGCGGCTTTCACGCCTACTCTGGAGGGGCATGTTACGCGCGTACAGAAGGGTATCCGAATGGGGCATACTGGGTGGTGCTGGTCTTCCACTAGACCGGCGGTTGGTATTGTTTGCCGCTCTGGTCGGGACCCTGCTTAAATGGATAGGTGCTGTCAGGCGAAGGAATCCGTATAGGCACGGCCGGATGGTCTTACAAGGACTGGGAAGGCATCTTTTATCCACCTGGTATGTCCCGGCGCAAACAGCATCCGCTCCAACTCGTGGCGCGCTGCTTCGATGTGGTCGAGATCAACACCTCCTTTTACGGGCACATCAAGCCCGAACTCGCGAAACTCTGGTCGCGCATTGTTTCTGACGCGAATCCCAGGTTTCTGTTTACGGCCAAACTGCATCGTTCCTTTACCCACTCGCCGCTTGCCGCCATGGAGCCCACCTCGGCGGTTTCGATCCGCCCGAACGACGAGGACGAACTCCTGGCGCGCCAGGGACTGGAGGCACTCGCCGAAACCGGGAGATTTGGCGCTCTTCTGATCCAGTTTCCGGTCTCGTTCAAAAATACCAGCCTTAACCGCGAGTACCTGGAAAACCTGCTTCGCCAATTTATCGAGTACCCGCGCGTGGTCGAAGTTCGCCACCCCACCTGGAATAATGTGGAAACCATCTCATACTTTTCCGAGCGGAACGTCAGCTTTTGCAACATCGACCAGCCGCTGCTGGGGCGCTCGCTCGAGCCCACCACTCATGTGACTTCGAGCATCGGCTATGTCCGCCTGCATGGCCGCAATTACGATCAGTGGTTTGAGGCGGAAAAGTGCGCCGACCGCTACAACTATCTCTATAAGTCAGGCGAACTGCTGGGATGGAAAGATCGGGTGCAGACGATTGCCGCCCAGGCAAAGATTACCTTTGTTGTCGCCAACAATCACTTTGAGGCGAAATCCGGCGTCAACGCACTGCAGCTCAAGCATCTGCTGACCGGCCAACGCGTTGTTGCTCCCCAGTCGCTCGTTGACCACTACCCTGAGCTGAAATCCATTGCCGACCCTTTGGGGGGACGAGACGGAGGACAGGGAACACTTGCCATGCTGGCCTGACTCCCGCCCTCCGGATCACTCGACCCGCGACGCGCTCGCGATCCTTTCGAGCTCTCTAACCATTCCTTAATGGCCAGCGGGGAGCATCCCCAACATTTCGGGCAGTCAAACCCAAACGATGTATAGCCGCGCTCTTCCCGCCGTCGTATAGTCGTTCACTGGCGGATTCTGGGATTCGCCACCGAATACAACAGGTCCGTAAGAAAGTTGACCAGAACGTAGGTGAGCCCAATGGCCAGAATGCATCCCTGTACAAGGTAATAATCGCGATTGCCGATGGCCTGGATAGTCAGCCGCCCGATTCCCGGCCAGGAAAAGATCGTCTCGGTAACAATTGCCCCCGCCAGCAATGCTCCAAATTGCAGTCCGAGCACAGTCAGAACCGGCAACATCGCATTTCGAAGGGCGTGACGATATACCACCGCGCGCTCGCTGAGTCCCTTCGCACGGGCGGTGCGAATGTAATCCTGGCCCAACTCCTCAAGCATCGAGGTCCGCACCATGCGGGTAAGGATCGCGGCCAGCGCACTGCCCATGGTGATTGCGGGCAGCACGACATGGGCCGGGCTGCCGGCTCCCGAGACGGGCAGCCAGCCTAGCTTGATGGCGAAGAAAAGGATGAGAATAGGACCGAGAGCAAAGTTCGGAAACGAGAGCCCGAAAAGGCTCACCACAGCGAGGATTTTGTCCTCCCATCGCCCGCGCCGCTCGGCCGATCTGACTCCGGCGGGGATGGAAATGAGAACGGCAACCAGGAGGGCGGCAATTGTCAGTTTCAGGGTGTAAGGGTATCGCTGCGCAATCAGGCTGCTGACTCTCTGATTAAAACGCAACGAAGGCCCGAGATCACCACGGAAAACACCTTTCCAGTAATGGATGTACTGCCATCCCAACGGCATGTCCAGACCATAGGCATGGCGGGTTGCAGCAATGTCGGCGGCCGGTGCCCCTTCGCCAATCATCTGCAAAATGGGATCGCCGGGAACCAGGTGAATGAGCAGAAAGACTACGGAAACCACCAGCCAGAGGACAGGCAATGCATATAGAGAGCGGGCTAGGAACTGACGAAGCATCGGCCAGAATTTGATTGTATCCAGAGTGCCCGCGACGGTTTCGCGAATTTAGATCCTGTACTGAGCTATTTGCTTCTCGCGTCGCCCAGCAGAGCGAAAGCACCTAACCCGATCA
Source organism: Acidobacteriota bacterium (assembly GCA_019241535.1). Lineage (GTDB taxonomy): Bacteria > Acidobacteriota > Terriglobia > Terriglobales > Acidobacteriaceae > Gp1-AA145. The sequence continues at coordinate 12,455 of JAFAWX010000136.1, forward strand.
TGGCCGCGCCTGAAATCATCCTTTGGTTTCTTCTCAATCGCGTATTCGACCGTAGTCGCACTCCGAGAGGTACAGACAACGCCACGACAATGAAATCCGCGATGGTGTTCAGGGTCACCGAGACGAGCCCCAGAAGCAGGAACTGAACGGTAACTCCCGGGAGTTTCGGATTTACAAACTGGGGCAAAAAGGAAAGAAAGAACAAAGCCGTTTTGGGATTCAAGACTTCCGTCAGGATGCCTTGCTGAAAGACGCGGTTTCCCTTTACCCGTCCGCGGACAGTCTCAACGGATGTGTCCCGGGTGCGAATCATTCCGATACCAAGGAAAATCAGATAGGCGGCCCCGCCGTATCTGAGAATTTCAAAGGCAGTTCGAGAAGCGACCAGAATTGCCGAGATGCCCACACCCGCGGCCAGGACGTGGACCAGTCCACCGGCGAAAGTTCCTGCCGCCGAGAGATAGCCCTCTCGCCGGCCTCCAGCCAGACTGCGCGAGAGTACATAGAAAATGCCGGGGCCGGGGGTAATTGCAAGCAGAGTCGCTGCCGCGAGAAACAAAAGGAAAAGCCTGCCATCCACCATGGCACCTAATTATAGCGGGGCTCCATCTCCTTCTCGGCGAAAGCCAATGCTATATAGCATGTCAAAGAGCCTGCCGTACGCTAGGGGAGCTGAAATTGCCGGCTGTCAGCGCTCCTTTCCGAGCCGCAAATAAGAATCACCGCCGCGACGCCGCCGTTTTCTGCAGGTGGCGAATAATTTCACGAGGCCAGGTTGGCCACAGAAATTGCACGTTTTTCATCGCTGTGCGCTCGCGAAAAACGCTTCTTTACATTCCCTGTCATCCTGAGCTATATAGCATATGCGCGCCGAATGGCCGATGGCTAAAACCGGTGCAAGAAAATTCATCGAGAAGCGGGCCCGCCCATTCATGGCCGGCCGAAGAAGAAAGAGATGATTGAAAAGACTGAGTTTCCCCATTTCATGCTTAAAGAGATCTTCGAGCAGCCGCAAGCGCTCGAACGGACCATCGTCAGCCGTGTAGGTTTGTCGGAAGGCGAGGTGCGGATCGCCGATGAAATTCATATCGACAGCGCGGAGTTGCGCGCTCTGCGGCGCATCCACATAGTCGCATCCGGCACCAGCCGGCACGCGGGGATGGCGGGACAATACATGTTTCAGGAGTTGGCCTGCCTGCCGGCCGATGTCGATTACGCAAGCGAGTTTGAATACCGAAACCTGCCGATTGGCCCCGAAGAAATCACCATTGTAATCACGCAATCGGGAGAAACCGCCGACACCACGGCGGCACAGCGCCTGGCAAAGCGCAAGGGCTCCCGCACCATTGCCATATCCAATGTGCCTGATTCCACCATTGCGCGCGAGGCTGACGGGGTTCTTTACACAAACGCGGGCCCCGAAATCAGCATCGCTTCGACCAAAGCCTTCACCGCCCAAATGGCAGTGCTGTTTCTGCTTGCAGCCTACCTCGCCCAGGTGAGACAGGAACTTGACAGAGAAAACCTCCGTGAATGGATTCGAGAGCTGCTTGCTATTCCTCAAAAAGTCCGCACCGTTCTCGAATGCTCCGAGCTGTGCCGAAAACTCGCTGAACAGTTCCATCGGGCGGAAGACTTCCTCTTTTTGGGGCGGGCGATTCACTATCCCGTGGCCATGGATGGAGCTCTGAAGCTGAAGGAGGTCTCCTACGTCCACGCGGAAGGGTATCCGGCGGGCGAGACCAAGCACGGTCCAAACGCGCTGATCGATGAGCATCTGCCGGTGGTGGTGATTGCCACGTGCGATCCCAGGAACGCGGGATCTTTACTGCGCTACGAGAAGACCGTGTCCGACCTTCAAGGATTCAAAAAGCAGTCGGCCAAAATCGTCGCTCTCGCCTCAGAAGGCGATCGTGAGGTTTCTGAGCTGGCCGACCACACCATCTTTATTCCCCAGGCTCCAGAGCTTCTCGCGCCCATTCTCGAAATGATTCCGCTTCAGCTGTTCGCCTATTACGTGGCGGTCAGAAAAGGCTTGGATGTGGACCGGCCGAGAAATCTGGTTAAGTCGGTCAGGGAAGAGTAAGTGGGCCATCGGCCCCCGATTCAACACCGCGGGGGACGTAGGGCACTGATGCGGATTCGTTTCCGGAAAGCGTTTCCCATCCTCTTCGTGAAAGATCCCAGAAGATCAGATAACCGGCGAGCGCGGCGAGCGCCAGCAGCAGCGCACTCCATCCCCACTGCCCGAAGACCAGCTTGCCGATGCCAAACAGGCAGCCGTAAACCAGCACGATACCCATGGCCCAGTTGAAGGCGTTGCCGCCCAGGTCGCGGATTTCAGGCAGTTCGTGGACCATGTTTGCGATTCGCCGCCAACCGTACACTGTGGGGTGTACACGGCGATAAAAGGCGGTCAAGGTCTCGTCGGATTCCGGTTTGGTGAGAAAGGTCACCCCCAGCCAGGCGATGGTCGTAATGGCACCGGTGATCAGGCTTCTTTTGGCGTAAGTAACCGCATCGCTGCCCTCGAAGGAAATCCTGCTCAGGACAATTGTCACCAGAGCCGCCGCGATCATGGCGGAAATTTCGCTCCAGGCGTTAATCCGGGACCAGTACCAGCGCAGAATGTACACGGCCCCAGTACCGAAGCCGATTTCAAGTACCAGTCCCCAGCCTTGTCCGATGGATTTCAGTTGCGCAGCGGTGTAGCCGCTCGCGAGCACCAGCAGGACTATGAACAACCTGCTTACCAGGACGTAATGCCGCTCGCTCGAGTTGCGCACCAGGAAGCGTTTGTAGAGATCGTTGACCAGATACGAGCAACCCCAGTTCAGTTGCGTTCCCACCGTGGACATGAAGGCAGCAAGAAATGCTGCAACCATCAGCCCGCGGAGAGCCGGAGGCAGGTAATCGCGCAGCACCATAACGTATCCCTGCTCGGGGTTTTCGGCAAATGCGGCGCTCGGATGCAAGCCGCCGTAGGGCGAGTACACGACGATGGCGACCAGCGCAGTCAGAATCCATGGCCAGGGGCGCAGCGCATAATGGGCCACGTTGAACCAGAGCGTCGCCCCGAGCGAGTTCTTCTCGTCCTTTGCGCTGAACATGCTCTGGGCCACGTAGCCGCCACCGCCCGGTTCTGCCCCGGGATACCAGGCCAGCCACCACTGCATGCCGAGATATACGACGAACGTTAAGACCGGCAGCGTCCAGAGCGCCTGGGTGGTCAGCCCAAGGCGGAAATCGGGGAGAAAGGCGGTCGGATCGGCGGCGGTCGCGCCACTCGAGCTCAGGTTATTCTGAATCGTCGTCAGATGGACGGCGAGCCCGTTCATGCCTCCAACCTTCGCCACGGCCACCCATGCCAGAATAATGATCATCGCCATCTTCAGAACGAACTGAAACAAGTCGGTCACCAGCACTCCCCACAAGCCGCCGATGAAGGTATAGAGGCCGGTGAACGGTATCAGCACAAAGATGCAGATCGCGAGCGCGGTATTCTGCGGATCGCCGAACACGTAGCGATGGGTCTGGCCCAGCAGGCTCCATTCGAGCACCCGTCCATGCGCAATGATTGGCCCAAGCAGCACGGCGATGATGCTCACCATGGCTTTGGTGACCCAACCCAGGATGAAGCAGTTCATAAAGAGGCCGAGATAGATGGCTTTGAAACCGCGGAGGAATGCGGCCGGCCGGCCGCCGTAGCGGATCTCCACAAATTGAACGTCGGTAACGATCTCGGCCCGCCGCCAGTAACGCGCGAAAAAGAAGACCGTAAACATTCCTCCGACGCAGAATGACCACCAGATCCAATTTCCGGCAATTCCCTGCTTGGCCACTACTCCGCATACAAAAAGGGGAGTGTCGGCCGCGAACGTGGTAGCCACCATGGAGGTTCCTGCCAGCCACCAGGACACATTTCTGCCCGAAACGAAGAATTCTTCGGTATTCCCGCTCGCACGCCGGCGGTAATAAACCCCGATGCTGAGGTTGACGAGAAGATATGCAATGATGACCGCCCAGTCGGTTGCGGAAAGAGGCATTTTTCCTCCGGCCGGCGCTCAACCGGTCTCTCATGCCGGCGAGGCCGGATGTTACCGGAAGCGCCGAATGAACAACGAATGACGTTCGGCGCGGTAGAAACCAACCACGTAAATCACCGGCTTGGCATTAGAAGCGTAGATCACCTGGCGGATGCGCAGCACGGGAAATCCGCGGGGCATGTGCAGCAGTTGCGCCACTCGACCGTCCGCGGCCGTAGCATCGACTTCCTCGTCGGCGTAGGTGAGTTGCACGTTGTACTCACGTTCCAGGGCGGCAAAAAGCGAGCTTCTTCCAAGGGGCGCCCGCAGCAGACCGTCGAAGTTGTCGGCCGGCAGGTAGCAGGTCTCAAGGGCAAAAGGTTCATCGGATGTGTGCCGTACCCGCTCGATTTTGATCATCTTGCTCCCCGCAGGAAGGTTCAGTCGAGCTGCCATTTCCTCCTCGTGATCGACGGTCCGGGTGCTGATCACTTTCGAGCATGCAGTCAGCCCGCGGCTGGCCATCTGCTCGGTATAGCTCATCAACTTGTTGAAATGGATTCGAGGAGGCGCGACGAAGGTGCCCGCCCCGCGGCGGCGCTCCACGATGCCTTCACGCTCTAGCCCAGCCAGGGCATGACGGGCCGTCATGAGGCTGACGCGGTGCAGGCGGGCAAGCTCGCGTTCGGAGGCGACAGCGTCGCCGGGCTTCAGCTCTCCACCTTCAATCCGATCTCGGATGGTGTTCTGAATTCTTTGATACACGGGAAGGCCGTTTCGACCATTGGGCGGCATCGGTCCACTGTCTCCAAACGGAAAATTGCAAACGCGGGGCAGAACTGGGCCTTCTGCTATATAGCTAAGAATCGAGAAAAAGTAAAGAGCTTAGAGGCGTCGCTAGCCGTTATGAACGAAATCCCGCTATTCAGACTTATATAGCGGTCTGACTGGTTTCAGACCTCCGTTTCGAATCACTTTTTTCGATTCACGCGAAAGTAGCCCAATGTTTAGGGCATAGGCCCGGTGCAACGGATGGCCCGGAAAGCCGCCCCCTTGAGCAGTGTTATAGAGCAGCTCACGGTGCCGGACACAAAAAATTTGTGTGGGCGTGAATTTTTTGCTTGACCAATTATGCTCGCCTGCTATATAGCATTGCGCGACGGTTTTTTTCGTTATGAAAAGGCGGTTCCCGGAGGTTCTGTAATGAGCGCCCACAGGTATGTCTCTCTTGCCCTGCT
>JAFAWX010000216.1 GCA_019241535.1 Acidobacteriota bacterium
TGCCGCGGCATTTCAGGTCTTCGGTGCCATCATCAGACCTTAAAAGCGCCTGTGCATCGCCACTCGTTTAAATCATGGGGCAACGGAGGAGGACTGAAGCCCCGAGATGTCGACTCCGAGGATGATATCTGTGACCTTATCACTGAGGCTCATGACGGGCGTCTGGTGGGCGTGGAACTCCGACTGAACACCGGCCGCTACGGCATCGCGCACATTGCTATACAGCTTGTCAATGGGATCGCGCCCGTGACCCTGCTTTAAAGCCTGGATGAGATAAAAGGTGAAGTAGCCGTTGTGCAGCTTGGAGCTTTCATACGAGCTTTCATCGACGCGGCTAGACGTTAGCACCGCCCGCCCTTCGCCTTGACGCAGGCCGTTGAGAGTGTCATCAGAGGCTGCCGAAGGGTTCACGGCAGCGACCTTGAAACCGCGTGCTCCGGCTGTCAGCGCTCCCCCACTGTGGCAGGTGTCGAGGATCACCACCGCGCGCCGTGACTTGACCCGGTTGCGCACGGCGTTCACCAGCTCGACCATTGGCAACGCGGTCGCGTACAGGCCGTCGGGGTCGTCGGTCTCGGTATCGTAAGTGACAACATAATTGACGCCACCAAGGTCGCCTTCCCGGGCAGAGCCATGACTTGCGAGATAGATGACGACGAGATCATCGCGGCCTGCTTTGCGCGCCAGCTGGTTCAGTTCAGACTTGACGTTCCGGGTGGTTGCATCCTGATCGAGAAGGAGGCGGACATGATCCTGCCTGAAGCGCCCGTAGTTGACGTCGGTGAGTGCGGCGGCAAAATCCCGCGCGTCTTTCGTCGTATATTGCAGGTTAAGGCGGCCATCGTGGAACTTCCCCACCCCGATCACCAGCGCCCATTTGTCATGTACCGGTCCCGGTGGGCCGCTTTCGGCTGCTGTCGCCGTTGCCAGCACAAACGGATCCGCATTCTGCTCGAGCGCCTCAGCCCCAAACATTTTGGCCTTATCGAGAGCGTATCGCGCCTGCTTCTCATCGCCCAGTTTGCTTTCGATCAGGGAACGGTAGTACCAGGCGTCGCCCAGGCTCGAGCACTGGGAAGTTGAATGCTTCAGCAGCTGCAGCGCGTCCTCAAGATCACTCGGGCCGCTGCCCGGTTTGATTCGCTCGAGCGCTCGCACCATCAGGTCCTTGGCCAGACCGCAGCGTTCCTGCGCATGTAGACGGGGCAGGGCAGAGAAGAGCACCGCCAGCAAAATGAGGTACGCGGGCTTCATGGATGAGCGCGAAATCACTTGTGCAGTTTTTGCGAAGCTGCTTTCCGGCGAATGGCCGCCAGCAGTTTGCCCTTGATGCCGGCGCCGACCAGCTGGAGCTCCCCATCGACGCTCACATCAAAGTTGGTCGATCGCGCCTCGTTGATGGTTGAGATCAGGTTCTCTTCGTCCATGCCTGCCTTAAAGAGCTTGATTACCTGATCGTTGGTTAAAGGCGGAGTATTGTCCTGAGCGACCTGCGTTGTGCCTGCACCTGCGCCAGCGGCTTTTTCCTTCATGATGGCATTAGTGACTGCCGCCTTTCGTGGCTTGGCGGGTGTCAGGCCTCGCGCCGCCCTCGCGCTGGCCTCCTTGGCTGGCTGGTTGCTTGGGTTATCCCCGGCGTCAGCCGCAGGGCTTGAATTTGCAGGTGCTGGACTCGCCGGCGCTGCCTTCGCCGCCTCGACCGGCTGCTGCTCGAGCTTCCGGTAATGGGCGAGAGCGGTTTCGATACGGTTTTGCGGCTCTAGGAAATACTTCTCACCAGGTTTCGAATCGACTGCCTTCCCGTAACTGATTGCCGCCTGATCAAAGAAGCGCTTCGCCGCGGCAGGATCTTCCGACTGATAACCTAGAGCCTCATAGGCTACTCCGATGTTGTACAAGCGATAGGCGTCGTCTTCCTTGCCGGGAAGCGGCGTCATCTGCTCCAGCGACTCCAGCATCCGCGTCCACTGTCCAGCGTCGGCCATCTTGTTGGCCTCATCGAGCTTGCCCCGCGCGAGATAAGCCTCGACTGTTTCATCCGTATTCACCAGGCGCGCGGCGATTTGCGACGACGCCCGGCGCGCCAGCATTTGCTGGAGTTCCGCGGGCGAGGGCACTGTCTGCTGGTCATCATTCGAGGATTTCCTGACCTTGTTCCAGGGCGTTTTCAGCGCGTTCAAGCCCTTGGTCATGGTGGACGTCGACGCCCCGCTCTCGTCGAATTCCTGGGCGTACTTGAGATTGATCAGCTCGGAGTCGAGAGTTTTCCCCGAATGAGCGTCTTTGGCTTGATAGGTAAGGTCGAGATTTCCTTTGGCCTCGTAAAAGTGTCTGGGCTCCTGTACGGTTACGAAGTTCTTTCCTACTTTCTTGGTGGTGGGTACGTTGCGAACCACATCCTGCACGGGAGGTATCGAAGAGTTAGTAATTAGACAGGTGACGATGGCATCTGGGTGGGAAGGATCGATGCGCAAGTTGGAGTTGTACTTCAGCAATTGCGCTTGGAGAATATCGGAAACCTGGCTGGCCATCTCGTTGTTTTTGGGGTCGCGGGACGTCACTTCAAGCTTCAGCGAATTGCCGGGAAGGTGAATCGCAGCCGGCAGCTTGCGGTGCATGGTGACCTTCTTCTTGGAGATGGTCCCAAAGCCCTGTGCCCAGATCTGTACGGTCGACAGAAAAATGAACAGTAGAAACAAGGGGAAGGCCGCTTTTGTGATCTTCATGATTACCGACAACCCTGGAAAGACATAGTGGTGCGTGCGGGGGACCCTCTACCGGCGCATGGGCCGCTCAGCCCAAGAGAGCGAACCGATTTTGGTCCGTTTTCGCGTGCAGTGTCAACATAAAAGATCAAAACGTATGAAAAACAGGGGGCTCGGCCCCCTGCGGTAGCCGCCTCTTTCCACGGAAAAACCGGCGATGACGGCTAACCGGGGGCAAGCCCCTG
>JAFAWX010000257.1 GCA_019241535.1 Acidobacteriota bacterium
GAGCCAGATTTCGGCGCGATGGCCTTCAGAAGTTTTTCGATTCACATCCTACTATACTTCTGATATCAAAAGCTATTCCTGTGCTTCGGAAGAAGTTCCTGTAGGTAGAGAGCTGCGGCCCCAGCGGAGCGGGACTTCCATGTAGCAAGAAGCCATTGCTTCTCCGCCCTCGAACTCAAGAGAGGGAGACGAAGCCCCCTATGTTGACAGAAAGGCCTCTAAGAAGGAAAACCTCAGCAAATATTTGTGAGCATGACATTTCTCTTGAAAGGTCGGCTAACACTCGGACCGCTTGAAATGTGCCGGGCGTCCGAGCAGGTTGTAGGACTTGGTTTCAATAGCAGCCCAAAGCCTTCGACAAGCAAGCCTGCGGCAGACGCCTGCCTCCATGCAGGGGACTCCAAACACAACTTCCTACTCCCACGGCTGGCGGAGCTAGTCCACCTCGGCGTCGGCAAGACTTAGCGCGTCACCCAGCACTGCTACTCCGTGATCAATGTCTTCGCGGGAAATGATAAGCGGAGGTGCTATGACGAAATGGTTCACCCAGGACTGGATGTAGACACCCTGACTCAGGGCTCGGGCAGCAATGCGGTCGACCATGAGCGGCTTGCTGGCGATCTTGTCCGCGTAAGAGTTGAAAGGAGCCTTGGTCGCGCGGTTTCGCACGAGCTCTACAGCCCAAAACATACCTAGACCCCGTACCTCGCCTATAGAGCGATGGCGTGGCTGAAGCTCCCGCAACTTCTGCCCCAGGTAGGCTCCCACTTCGGTGGCGCGTTCTGCCAACCTGAGCCGCTTCATTTCATTTATGGATGCAATTGCCGGAGCCAGCGCCAGAGGATGAGCTTCGTAAGTGTGGCCGTGCGAGAAGAAATGGTCGTCGAAGTAGGAGGCGATTTTTGCCGTGGTTGCACACAGGCCCAATGGGGTAGCGGCATTGGTAAGCCCCTTGGCAGTGGTAAGAATGTCGGGAATGACATTCCAGTGGTCCATGGCGAACCACTTCCCTGTCCGACACCAGCCCGTCATGACTTCGTCCGCGATCAAAAGCACCCCGTGGGCATCGCAGATTTGCCGCAGTCGTGGCATGTATTCTTTGGGCGGGACAAGTACCCCATTTGTTCCGACCACCGGCTCGACGATGACGGCTGCCACATCGCTCTCGTTTTCAATCATGTGTTCGACATATTCGACGCAGGCGATACCACAGCCGGGATAGGTGTGCCGGATAGGGCATTGGTAGCAGTTCACTTCCGGCGCGAACACCACCCCCGGAATCATGGCCGCGGGCTCCATCGCCCAGCGACGCGGGTCTCCGGTTGCCGCTATCGATCCCATAGTCGAACCGTGATAGGAGCGATAGCGGGCAATAATTTTCGTTCTGCCGGTGACCATGTGGGCAATCTTGAATGCGGCTTCGTTAGCCTCTGTGCCCGAGGTGGTAAAGAAAAACTTTTCCAGGCCTTGGGGCAAAACCTCGATGAGAAGCTTACTCAGCTCCGCCCGAACATCGGTCGCCCACCCGGGGCCGATATAGGCTAGCTTCCGGGCTTGTTCCGCAATCTGCTCGACAACCGCGCGGTTCTTGTGGCCGAGCGTGACACACATGAGCTGCGCCGAAAAATCCAGATACTTCTTCCCCTCGGCATCGACAAAGTGGCAATCTTCGGCGTCCACGATGTGGATCGGCGCCCATCCTTTTTGCCGTCGCCAGGTGCCGTAGGTATAGCGTGCCGTCAGTTCGCTGACTTCGGATGAGGTCAATATTTCTGTCATGGGCTCTCCGTTCAGATGCAACTTAAATCAGCTTTCCTCAAGAACTCGCTTTCGCGACTGTGCGCTACTAGTCACCAATGTCTTCTTTCCAAATTTCCGGGTGCGCACGAATATATGCGGCCATCATTGACGCACACTCCTCGGAATCAAGATCAATCACGCGGATTCCAAGCGATCGCAGCCACTCGACACCTCCCTGGAAATTCCGGCTTTCACCCACCACCACCGTCCCAAAGCCAAACTGGCGCACCAGACCGCTACAGTACCAGCACGGGGCAAGCGTGCTCACCATTGTCATGTCGCGGTAGCTGAGTTGCCGCCCCGCATTGCGAAACGCATCGGTCTCACCGTGCAGCGAGGGATCCCCATTTTGAACCCGGCGATTGTGGCCGGCCCCGAGCAGTTGTCCCTTGCCGTCAAAAATGGCCGCACCAATAGGAAGACCGCCTTCAGCCAGACTTTTACGAGCCTCGGATAGTGCAACCGCGAGCATTGCAGCATGATTGGCTTCGGGCTTCATCAAATCCAGGTGCCTCAACGAGCGATTGTAACTTCGAGGCGGTCAAATCTGGTAACGACCACCGTCCGGACTGGCTTCCTGGCCCGAGGAAATGCCTTAGCGGCTGGGTGCCGATCCGACATTGACGGCGACCAGAACCTCATAAGCAGGTAAAATGCCGTTTCGTCCTGGGATTCATGGTTCATCTACCGCCGTCGAAACGGACTCAACGGCATTGTGGCGTAAACGCAAGTATTCGCGCGATCGGATATGCACTGGTTGTTATCTGAAGAAGAATGGCCGATATGTAACGCTCTGCCCATCTATCCCCGGCAATTGCGACATGCAAACTCCCGATGCATTTTCCCGCGCTGAATCGGCGGCACGATTTCTGCTCACCCAGACCCCTCTAAAGCCTCGCCTCGGCCTGGTGCTCGGCTCCGGGCTCGGCAGTTTCGCCGATGAGCTTTCAGAAGCTGTGCGGGTTCCTTATACCGCTATTCCATTCTTTCCCCGTGCAACCGCCGTCGGCCATGCAGGCCAAATGGTCCTCGGACGCGTCGATGAGGTCGCGGTCGCGGCCATGCAGGGGCGGGTACATCTATACGAAGGTTACTCCGCCGTTGAGGTCGCATTTCCGGTGCGCGTCTTCGGGCGCATGGGTATCCCTGCCGTCATACTCACCAACGCCGCCGGAGGCATCAACCTCGAATATAAACAGGGAGCATTGGTGGTTATCAAGGACCACATTAACTTGCAGGGACAGAACCCCCTGGTCGGCCCAAACGATGATCGTTTCGGAGAGCGCTTTCCCGACATGACGCAGGCTTACTCGAAGCAGTATCGCGAGATTGCCCGCAGGGCAGCGGAGAGGCTGGGCAAGAATCTCTCCGAAGGCGTGTATGCCGCATTGGCGGGGCCAAGCTACGAAACACCTGCCGAGATCCGTTATCTGCGTACCATCGGTGCCGACCTGGTCGGCATGTCAACCACCCCGGAGGTCATCGCCGCCCGCCATATGGGAATAGCCGTCCTGGCTATCTCCTGTGTTACGAACATGGCAGCCGGGATTCTCGACAAGCCGCTCAGTTACCTTGAGGTTTTTGAGACCGCCGAACGAGTGCGTGGAGACTTTGTCGCACTGCTGAAAGCAATCATTGCCGATATTGCCGCGGATATTCAACCATAATGGCCGACCGCGCTAGACGACAGCTGCCTTGGGTGACTCGGGAGTCTCTCCCGCTCGCTTGGGCGAGGCCCACAAATTGAAACGCACTCGGGCCGGCAATGATCTAATTGTAATAATGGCTCCGGCGCCGAAATCCCCAGCGGCATCCCCTTCTTCGCGCCCTAATTTGCGCGCAGTTCTGCCCCTGGTTTTGGACCTCTTGCGCGGGCGCCGCAGCCTGCTTGCCCTTGGATTCCTGCTCATGGCCATTAACCGCGTGGCCTCCCTGGTGCTTCCCTACTCGACCCGATTCTTGATCGATACGGTGATCATCAAACGCCATATCCAGGTGCTTCGCCCGCTAGTATTCGCGGTATTGTGTGCCACGGTCATTCAAGGTGTCACTTCTTTTTCTCTAACCCAGCTGCTTTCAAAAGCCGCACAGCGGCTGATTGCCGATCTTCGGCAAAGAGTCCAAGCGCACGTCGGCCGCTTGCCTGTGGCCTTCCATGATTCCACCAAGAGCGGAGTGCTGGTGTCGCGAATCATGAGCGACGTCGAAGGGGTACGTAACCTGATCGGAACGGGTTTGGTCGACTTGGTCGGAGGACTGATCACTGCCGGGATTGCGCTGGTGGTGCTCGTCCGGATCAGCTCTCTTATGACGGTCCTGGCGTTTGCATTTCTGTTGTGCTTCGCATTTGCCTTAAAAAAAGCGTTTCAGACGATCCGCCCGATTTTTCGCGAGCGCGGCAAGATTAACGCTGAAGTCACCGGACGCCTGTCGGAATCGCTCGGCGGGGTACGAGTGGTAAAGGGCTACCACGCCGAGGAACGCGAGGAAAATGTGTTTCACCAGGGAGTGATGCGGCTGCTGGCCAATGTTATGCGCACTCTGACCGCCACCTCCATAATGGGACTCTCGGCGAGCGTGCTACTTGGGGTTGTGGGCGCCGTCATTA
>JAFAWX010000327.1 GCA_019241535.1 Acidobacteriota bacterium
ACCGGCACTGTCCTCCATCGTGACCTGCTCACTGGCATGCTTGATCTCAATGGGAAGGGATTGCCAGCCCGGGTGACGGTCGAGCTCTCTGCGAATAACGTCTTCGCGCCCGACCAGAATGACCTTTACATGCAAAGCTTTCGCCGCCTGCAGCGCCCCTTCCACTTCCGGTTTAGGGTGGAGGTCGCCTCCCATGGCGTCGAGGGCTATGGTGGTCATTCGTTCCAGTGTATGGCTATCGTGCTGAAAAGCAATACCTTCGCGCTCGAAAGTTCCTCTTATGCTTCGACGACTTCGATGACTTCGCGACCCTTATATTTGCCGCAGTGAGGGCAAGCGCGGTGCGCACGAATCTTTTCGTGGCAATGAGGGCATTCGGCCATTTGGGGGACGCGCAATGCGTCGTGCGCCCGCCGAGTCGAGGTGCGCCGCTTCGAGTGGCGCCGTTTGGGATTAGGCATGAGGTTCCTCTCTCGAACAATTTCGGCCCGGCGCTCCACGCGTCATGGCTCGAGCTTTTCGCGGATCTCCTTGAGCGCCGACCAGCGTGGATCGTCGACTGCCTCCCTGCAGGTGCATTCTTCCAAGTTCAGGTTGCGACCGCAGTGGGAGCACAGCCCCTGGCAATCTTCCCGACAAATAGCCTTAAGCGGCAACGCCAGCAGGAGCTGTTCCCGCAATACGTCTTCGAGGAGCAGCCCGCTGCCTTCATAATATCCAACTTCGGCTTCGACCGCCGTCACCGAGAGCTCTTCCCGGCCGGCATCGGCACCAAGCGGCCGGTAAAGCAGATCAAACTGTTTCGCGACCTCCCGGGCGATCGGCTCAAGACAGCGGGCACAGGCTAGCTCAACCTTGGTTGAAAATCGCCCGGATAATCGTATGTCATTGATTACGTGGTGCTTGCCATAGTGCTCCTGGACCAGCTGGGCGCGGCCGGAACTGGCCAGGTGAGCCGTTTGACGGACCTCACGACCGAAATCGATCACCCCGGGCGCGATCTGCTCCTCGAACTCGAGCGCATGATCTTCCAATTCACGGATTTCAATGAGCATTTTGGACCTCCGCATCCGAACCGGTTCGAGCGGAAGCGACGGCAGGCGTAAGTACTCCTGGCAGCTAGAGTTAGGATAAAATCCGCTGAATAAGGGTGTCAAGGATAGGGCCCGCGCTCGACTTCGCTCGCCCGAGAACTACGAAAACTTGGCGAATGGATGGAACAGCTCGCGCAGACTGACAGGGTCGAGAAGGCGGCAATCCGGATCGCTGCAGTCCGACTCGGGCAGGCAATCGACGGCAACCCGCGACCCTGGGCCTGCGCCCTGCTGCTCGCGGGTTTCCTGGTCCGGGTCTTCAAGGCTTCAGGAAGCTACCTGAACCCCGATGAGGCCATGCACTTTTTTGCTGCAAACCAGAGCAGCTGGTTGCTGACGTACAAAACCAGCCTGACGCTTGCCCATCCGCCGCTTTTGATTCTTCTGCTGCACCTCTGGCGCGGGCTGGGCAGCTCGGAACTGGTGCTGCGAATGCCGCTGATTCTCGCCGGCACTGCCGCCTGCTGGCTTACCTACCGATGGCTGGCGGGCCTGTTTGGCGAAGGCGTCGGGGCCGCGGCCCTGGTTTTTATGCTTTTTTTACCCTGTTCGATCCAGCTCTCGACCGAGCTTCGCCAGTATGCTCTGCTCCTGGTTTTCGAGGTGGGCGCAGCCTATCTGCTCGAACTGGCTTTAGCAAAGAACTCTGTTCCGGCGATGCTCTCATCGGGCATCTGTATCTGCCTCGCTCTGCTTTCGCATTATTCAGCATTTCTGGTGGCTGCCGTACTCGGCACCTACGCGCTCATCCGCATGCTGCATCGGCATCCGCGCCTGCGGGTTTTTGCCGCCTGGGAGGCAGGCCAGATTGCCGCCCTTTCTCTTTGCTACTTTCTCTATGTCTCTCACCTCTCAACCTTGGGCCGCAATTTCGGGGCTGCGACTGGGCTGAGAGGATTCATGGGAGATGAATATCTGAACCACTCCTACTTCCAGCCCGGCCAGATCAATCCTCTCGTCTTTGCCTTGGCCCGAACGGGAGGAGTCTTCCAGTACCTGTTCGGCCAGTCTGTGGTCGGGGACATCGCGTACCTCGCGTTCGTGGCCGGAATCGTGCTGGTTTTCAGGAGATGGCGTGCCGCTCTCCTCGGTCGGGGCGAGCTCGCCTGCCTGCTTCTTTTTCCCTTTGCCGCCGCTTGCGCCGCCGCCTTGGCGCGCCTCTACCCCTACGGGGGGACCAGGCATAGTTTCTTTCTGCTTCCTTTTGCTCTGACCGGAGTGACTATTGCGCTGCGGGCAACGGTCAAAGGCCGTCCTGCAGGCGCAATCCTCGCAGCGCTCGTCGTGGCGCTGCTTTGTAACCTGTTTCCCTCCCCGCGCTCTCCTTATATGTCGGCCGAAAGCCAGCGCCGGCGCCACATGTCTGAGGCCATCGATTTTCTGCGCCAGGTGGAACCGGAGGCGCCGATTTTCGCCGATGGGCAGACCAGCTTCATGCTGGCCCATTATCTTTGCACCGCTCCGGTCAGGTTCGACGCGAGAGTGGAGGGCTTCCTCGGTTTTGACTGCGGCGGCCACCGGGTTATCGTCGCCAGGACATTCATTTTTACCTTTCGCAGCTTCCGTGATCAGTGGCAGCTGATGCTCGACCACTATCAACCGGCGCGCGGCTCGACAGTCTGGGTGGCGGAAATGGGCTGGCTCCCGCACTCGCGCTTCGAGCTTTCAAATTTTCCCGGGCTTCACCTCGAAGCGCACCATTTCGGCAACAACCTCGAGGTATTCCCGTTGACCGCCGGGCAGGCGATGCCCGCCCCGGAACTGCTGCCCAGCTCATGAGACTCATTCAAGGCGCTGAAGAGATGCGAGGGTTATGCCGCGCGGCTAAAGCGCGTAGCGGACGCCTCGGCTTCGTACCCACCATGGGCGCCCTGCACGCGGGTCACCTGTCGCTCGTCCGGGCGGCGCGGGCGCAGTCAAGCGTGGTAGCGGCCTCGATTTTCGTGAATCCGGCCCAGTTCGGGCCGCGGGAAGACTACAGCCGCTACCCCCGGAACCTGGAGAGCGATTGCGCGCTTTTTGAAAACGAGGGCGTCGAACTGGTCTTTGCGCCCGAAGCCGGCGAGATGTACAGGGAAGATAGCGCCAGCTGGGTGCTAGTCGAGGGACTGAGCGAACGCCTATGCGGCCGCACACGGCCGGGACACTTCCGCGGGGTGGCCACGGTGGTTGCGAAACTGTTCCACATTGTCGAGCCCGATATTGCCTTTTTCGGCCAGAAGGATGCGGCGCAGGTGGCCATCGTCCGCCGGATGGTCCGCGATCTTAATTTTGCGCTAGCAATCGTGGTTTGTCCGATTGTGCGCGAACCGGACGGGTTGGCCCTGAGCTCGCGCAACGCCTACCTCGGTCCCGAGGAGCGCTACTCCGCGCCGGTCCTTTTCCGCTCGCTCGAGCGCGTGCGCCGACTTTTTGATGGCGGCGAGCGAAACTCCTCCGAGCTGATCCGCGCAGCCCGTGAGGAGTTCCTGGCCGAACCGGCGGTCCGCCTCGATTACCTCGAGGTAGTCGATCCCGACTCGCTCGAGCCCGAGCCGGAGATCAGGAAGAAGGCGCTGGTTGCGGTTGCCGCCCGAATCGGTAGCACCCGTTTGATCGACAATATCCTGCTCGAGCCCTGAGGACCTTGCCGCCAGCCCCAGCCATCGTACTCGCCTCGGCTTCTCCCCGCCGCGAACAACTGCTGCGCGAGGCGGGGATTGAGTTTCTGGTCTGCCCGGCGCGAGTTCCGGAAATACCGGAAAGCGGTGAATCGGGCCGCGCCTTTGCCGAACGCATGGCCAACGAGAAGGCGCGAGCGGTTCGGCAGGCGATGCCCGAGCGCACGATCCTCGCTGCCGACACCGTCGTATGGCTTGACGACGAGCTGCTTTTGAAGCCCCAAGATGCAATCGATGCCGCGCGCATGCTGCGCCTGCTCTCCGGCCGCCGCCACCTGGTCACAACCGGGGTGTGTCTTATCGGCGAGGGGTTTGAAGACGTGCGTTCAGAAACCAGTACGGTAGAATTCGCGCCGTTGAGGAAAGAGGAGATTGACGGGTATGTTGAGAGCGGTGAACCCATGGACAAAGCCGGCGCCTACGCCATCCAGGGCGGGGCGGCGCGTTGGATTCTCGACCTCGAAGGCGACTACTCGAATGTGGTGGGACTTCCAGTGGGGCTGGTCAGGCGAATGCTGACCGAACACGGGATGCTGTGAATGCTAAGACTTCTTCTCGGGATCGCTCGCGCCATCTTTCATAGCGGATTTGAAATTGCGAATTCCCTCGCCCAGCCCCTTCCCGAGGGCGGCAAACTTGCTCGGGCCAAAAAGCAGAAGCGCGATGCCCACGATCAGCAGAATGTGCCAGGGTGAAAATAATTCCATAAATCCCTCCGCTTGCGCAGGTCTCGGGAAGAAACCGTCAGGAGCGCCTTCTCGCCCCTAAATTACCGGCGCAGACGGTGCCCGCGGGCCTCCTGACAATTATAGCGGACCACAAGGGCGAGAGACTCAAGATGGTCCGGCAGCCTTCTGCTTGAGAACCATCTTGCCGCGCTCGTCCCGCTCGAGGTAGCTCCAGGGAAGCCTGGGATCGTGCGTGAACATGGTCAGCCAGCCTTCGGGAATGGCGCGTGAATAGTAGCGCTTGCGACTCTCGATGGTTTCAAGCGGGTACAGATCGAAGGCCATGACCCAGTTGAGATCGAGATGAGCGCTGGTCGGAATCAGGTCGGAAATGTAGCAAGCGGTCTTGCCGCCGCTGCGAACGATGATTGCCTGCATGTCGCGGGTATGGCCGGAAAAGACTTCGAGCGAAATTCCCGGAACGATTTCCCGCGTACCGTCAACCAGCTCCATTCTCCCGCTCTCGACCAGCGAATCGTAGTTCTCGTGCAGATAGCTGATCGAGTCGCGCTGATTCTCGTGTGCGTGACGGAATTCGCCTTGCTGCACGTAGTAGCGGGCCCGGGGAAAGGTGGCTTTGAGCGCGCGGTTTTGTTTCACCGTGTTCCAGCCGCAGTGGTCGAAATGCAAATGCGAGTTGATGACCAGGTCGATATCCTCGGGTGATATCCCGGCGGCTTGGAGATTGTCGAGGAGCCTGGCGGGCTGCCCATAAATCTCCGCCATCTTCTCCGGAAGTTTATTGCCGATCCCGGTCTCGATCAGCAGAGTTTTCTCGCCCGTGCGAACCACAATCGAATTCAGCCCGGCGGTTACTCGGTTTTCCTCGTCAGAAGAAACCTTATTCGACCAAAGGGTCTTGGGAACTACGCCAAAGAAGGCTCCGCCATCAAGGGGGTAGGTACCGTCAGAGATCGCCGTCAGTTCAAAGTCACCGATGGTTAGGCGGTACATGGTTTCCGGGGGCGGCCCTGCATGCCGGGGGCGCGCGCTTTGATTCTAGCGAAGCAGACGCCGATGCGTCTCATTCCAGCATGGTAGAATATTGCTCAGGCAATCACTCTTCCGATGTCCCCTGAAATTGAGAACTTGATCGCGCTTGAGCGAACGGAACAGGAGATCCAGCGCCTCAGGCAGGAAATTGCCGAACTGCCGAAGAGAGTCGCCGGCATTGAGCAGACGCTTGCGGGAACGCGGGCGGCACTGGAAGGCGCGCGGACCGGGCTCAAAGCGGATGAAGCCGGACGCCGTAAGCATGAGACCGCGATCGTTGATCTCCGGCAAAAGATCTCCAAATACCGCGATCAGTCACTGGAAGTGAAAACCAACGAGCAGTACCGCGCGCTTCTCCACGAAATCCAGTTTACCGAACGACAAATCGCGGATTTCGAGGACCGTGTACTCGAGCTGATGGTGAGCGCCGATGGGCGGGAGAAGGAGATAAAGGTTGCCGAAGCCGATCTCAAGTTGCAGACCGCTGAGGTCGAGAAGGAGAAGGCCGCGGCCCGCGAACGCACGGCGCAGGACGAACGGGAGCTCGTCGAATGGAACGCGCGGCGCGAGACGGGGCGCTCGGCCATCGATGCTGATCTTTTGCGCCATTACGACCGGGTGCGCAAATTCCGCGGATCAGGCCTGGCCGAGGTACGCGATCGCAAATGCACCGGGTGCTCGGTGGTGCTCCGGCCGCAGATCGAAAATGACGTGCGCAGCGGCAAGCTGGCTTACTGCGATTCCTGCCAGCGAATCCTCTACTTCGACCCCTCGAAGGAGATTCCGGCCGAACCGGCGCCGGAAAAACCCTCCCGCCGGCGGCCCCGGCCGAAGCTCGATGCCAGTCAAGCCTGGTACTACCGCGAAGAGTACGGCCAGGAAGGAGAGGTCTTCGTAAGTTTCGCCAATGTGGACGGAATGGCCTCGCGGCGAATCTACGATGCCGCTACCGGCCGCAAACTGGGCGATACGCTGGTACGTGAAGGCGGCTATCGCCAGGCTTTTCCCGAGGACCTCACGAATGCCATCCGGCTGAATGGCAGCTGGAGCGACTCCGAGCAGGACGAGTGGGAAGGAGAGCTGCCAAGCACGGTGCTCGACGTCCTGCATCGCGATCTGGATCTGGCGCGTGCGGAAATGGCGGTTCGTGAACGCCAGGAGCAAGCCGCTCCCTCAACCGTGGCCAGCTGAAGGCGCCAGTGCGCCTTCAAATCTCTTTGAAACCCCACCCAAATTTCTCGCGCCTTTCCCGACATAAGGCCGATGACTCGGCTCGGAAGCCCGCGCCGAGTGTAAATTTATAGCCGGAGCGCGCGCAACTTGAAGTCGAACCTGCGCCCGGGAGCGATGCCTCATGACACAGGAGAGCGGCGGCCGGCCCGCAGTCACGATCTCTCGCCGCGGAGCCGACCGGGTTCGCGCCGGCCATCCTTGGGTCTATCGATCGGACGTGGTTGAATCAAGAAACGTCTACCCGGGAGCGGTGGTCACGGTCGCCCAGGAAAGAAACGCCCGTGGAGGGCACACCCCGTCAAGCGATCGCGGCCGGCGACGGCCGGCTTCGATTCTCGGCTCCGCCTTCTACAGCACAGCCTCAGAAATTGCCATCCGCATGGTTGCGCCAAAGGTAATCGAGGATCCCGCCGGCCTGGTACGTGACCGGATTCGCGAGGCAATCGCCTACCGGAAGCGGTTTGTGCACGACACGAACGCCTGCCGCCTGATTTTCAGCGAGGGAGATTTGCTGCCCGGGCTGATTGTCGACCGCTATAACGACGTTCTCTCGTTTCAGGTGCTCACCCAGGCAATGGACACGTCACGGCTGCGGGAGGTGTTTCTCAAGGAACTGGGCGCCCGGTTGAATCCCGCCGCGATCATTGAGCGAGTCGATCCGCGGGTGCGGCGGCTGGAGCAGCTTCCGCCGCTCGAGACTCGTCTGCTCCCGCAGATGCCGGCCCAGCTGATAGAAGGAGCAGAAGGGGCTTCGCCGTCCGGCTCAGAAGTGCTGCCGGCAGCAAAGACCAGCACGGAATTCGAGATGAACGGCGTTCGCTTCCATCTGGACGCCTTAGGGGGTCAGAAGACCGGGGCTTTCCTTGATCAGCGGGAAAACTATCGCGCCGCCCGAGAATACGCGCGCGGACATGCGCTCGACGTTTTCTGCTATCAGGGGGGGTTTGCCCTGCACCTGGCTGAGAGCTGCGAGAAGGTTACCGGAGTCGATAGCTCGCGGCCGGCGCTTGAAATCGCCGAACGCAATGCCGGCCTGAACGGCCGGGAAATTGACTGGATTGAGGCCAACGCCTTTGACCTGCTGCGGGACTATGTAGCGGCCGGGAACCGCTATGACACGATCGTTGTCGATCCCCCGGCTTTTGCGAAGTCGAAATCACATCTCGGCCCTGCCGTGGCTGCTTACAAAGAGTTGAATCTCAGAGCCCTCAAGATGCTGCGCGCCGGCGGAGTGCTGGTAACCTGCTGCTGCTCCTACCATGTGAGCACGCGGGATTTTCTCGACGTAGTGGCTGCTGCGGCTCAGGATTCGCACAGGATTCTCCGCATCCTGGATAACCGCGGACAGGCGAAGGACCATCCCACGCTTCCAGGAATCCCTGAAACGGCATACCTTAAGTGCCTTGTAGTCGCCGTAAGTTAAACAAAATAAGCATTACAAAATGGCTTGACAATGAAACACTCACATTTTATGATGATCATGCGCTAATTCTGCTAGAAGCTATATTTCGTGAAAATTCATTCGAAGGAGAATAAGTCAATGACAGTTATAACCCGCTGGGATCCGTTTCGCGAATTCACCACCTTACAGGACCGCATGAACCGCTTGTTCCGAGAGTCCCAAGGCGATGGCCGGGAAGAAGCTTTGACGACTACGACGTTTGCGCCCCCGGTCGACGTTTACGAGGACGAGCACAGCGTTACGCTGAAGATTGAGGTTCCGGGAATCGAAGAAAAGGACATCGACGTTCGTGTCGAAAACAACACCTTGACTGTGCACGGGGAGCGGAAATTCGAGAAGGAAGAAAAGGAAGAGAACTTCCGTCGCGTGGAGCGGCAGTATGGCAGCTTCGTCCGCACCTTCACCCTGCCCAACACGGTTGATCCGGAGAACATCGATGCCCAGTACGACAAAGGCGTCTTGAAGATCCGGCTGGCGAAAAAAGCGGAAGCCAAGCCGAAGCAGATTAAAATCAACGTCGGCAAGTCTCTTGAGAGCAAAGAAAACAAGGGGGCCGGCCGCGTCGCCTGAAGTCAATCTCTCTACACACGAGTCCGGGGGAGGCACGCAGGCGCCTCCCCAATTTTTTTGACCCCCCAAGGGAGCAGCTGGCGAATTAGCCGAGGAGTGATCAAGTTATGGCCATTCGTTGGGACAAATTCACGGTGAAAGCGCAGCAGGCCATAGAGCGGGCGAATGCCCTGGCTTCCGAACATGGCAATGCCGAGATCGTGCCGCTGCATGTGGTCGCGGCACTTGTTGAAGACCGCGAGGGCATTGTCCCACCCGTGCTCGAAAAAATCGGCATCGCTCCCGAAGCGGTCTTGGCAGAAATCGAAAAGGCAATCGGACAGCTGCCGAAGCTCTCGGGCGCTGCCGCACAGGCTTCGCTGTCCCACGCGGCAAACCAGCTCCTTGATCGCGCCTTCAAGGAAGCCGATAGCTTTAAAGATGAGTACGTTTCCACCGAACATCTGCTGCTCGCCTCGACCGAGCTCAAACGCGATCCGGCGCAGCAGATTCTCGAGAGCCACGGGGCTACCCATGACGTCGTGCTGCAGGCGCTGACTGCCATCCGCGGCTCGCAGCGTATTACCGACCAAAACCCGGAGGCGAAATATCAGGCTCTCGAGCGTTATGCTCGCGACCTCACCGAACAGGCACGGCGCGGAAAGCTTGATCCGGTGATTGGCCGCGACGAGGAGATTCGCCGGGTCGTGCAGGTGCTCTCCCGACGGACAAAAAACAACCCGGTGCTGATCGGGGAGCCGGGCGTAGGCAAGACTGCAATCGTCGAGGGACTTGCCCAGCGCATCGTTTCTGGCGACGTGCCAGAGGCACTCAAGAACAAGCGCGTCGTCGCCCTCGATCTCGGCGGCATGTTGGCGGGTGCAAAATACCGGGGTGAATTCGAGGACCGCCTCAAGGCGGTGCTCAAAGAGATCGAAGATTCGGCCGGGCTGATCATTCTTTTCATCGACGAGCTACACACGCTGGTGGGGGCAGGAGCGGCCGAAGGCGCGATCGACGCCTCGAACATGCTGAAGCCGGCCCTGGCCCGAGGCGAGCTGCGCGCCATCGGCGCCACGACCCTGAACGAATATCGCAAATACATCGAAAAGGACGCCGCTCTTGAACGCCGCTTCCAGATCGTATTCGTCGGCGAACCAAGCGTGGAGGATACGATTGCTATACTGCGCGGCCTGCAGGAACGCTACGAAGTGCACCACGGCGTGCGCATCAAGGACTCGGCCATCGTAGCCGCCGCCACCCTATCTCACCGCTATATCTCCGACCGGTTCCTGCCGGACAAGGCCATTGACCTGATCGATGAGGCAGCGGCTTCGCTGCGCATTCAAATCGACTCCATGCCGACCGAGATTGACCAGCTGGAGCGGCGGGCGACACAGCTCGAGATCGAACGCCAGGCGCTCAAAAAAGAAGACGACCCGAACTCGCGGGAGCGGCTGGAAAATGTCGAAAGGGAGCTCGCCGAGGTGCGGGAGAGATCCGGAGCTCTCAAAGCCAAATGGAAGCAGGAAAAGGACCTGATCGCGCGCGCACGGCAGCTGAAGGAGACGATCGAGCAGCTGAAGATCGACGAGCAAGCCGAGGAGCGCAGGGGCAACCTGCAGCGGGTGGCCGAAATCCGCTACGGGCTGCTGCGCCAGGCAGAAGCCGAGCTGGCGCGGGTCAATGCCGAAATGGATGGCGCCTCCGGCGCCCACCGCGGGCGGGCGGCCCGCATGCTGAAGGAAGAGGTCGACGAAGAAGATGTGGCCCGAGTAGTTTCGAAGTGGACCGGAATTCCGGTCTCGAAGATGCTCGAGGGCGAGGTAAAAAAACTGATCAACATGGAAGAGCGCCTGCGCCAGCGGGTCGTCGGGCAGGATGCAGCGCTCGAGCGAGTAGCAAGCGCCATCCGCCGATCGCGCGCCGGGCTGAGCGATCCAAAGCGCCCGATCGGTTCGTTCATCTTTCTCGGTCCGACCGGAGTCGGCAAGACCGAACTGGCACGCGCCCTGGCCGAGTTCCTTTTCGATGACGAGCATGCCCTGGTGCGCATCGACATGTCCGAATACATGGAGAAGCACGCCGTCGCCCGCCTGATCGGTGCGCCCCCGGGATACGTAGGCTATGAAGAAGGCGGGCAGCTGACCGAACAGGTGCGGCGCCGCCCGTATTCGGTGGTGCTATTTGATGAGATCGAAAAGGCCCATCCCGACGTCTTTAATATCCTTCTGCAGATCATGGACGACGGACGCCTGACCGACGGCAAGGGCCGGATGGTGGACTTCAAGAACACCATCATCATCATGACCTCCAATCTGGGCTCCGCCTTCCTGCAGCCGGAGTCCCTGGCCTCCGATGCGGGCTTGGCCGAAGCCTCCAGGCAGGTTATGAACACGCTCCATGCGCATTTCAAACCCGAGTTCCTGAACCGAGTCGACGACATCATCATCTTCCGCCCACTCGGACGGGAGCAGCTGGCGAAGATCGTCGAGCTGCGCCTCGAAGAGGTCCGGCGTCTGCTCGCCGATCGCAAGATTTCACTCGAGCTTACGGACCGCGCGCGGGAGCTCATCTTCAACCAGGGATTCGATCCGGCTTTCGGCGCGCGTCCTCTGAAGCGCGCTATCCAAAAGCTTGTCCAGGACCCGCTGGCGCTTAAGATCCTCGACGGCGAGGTACTGCACGGGGATCACGTGGTAGTCGACGGAAACGGGGACAAAATGGGTTTCGAGGTCACAGGCCGGGCGGCAGAAAAGGAAGTCCTGGCCCGCTGAGAAAATGGCCTCGAGCGGATCAGCAGGCGGGAGGGCTGCTCCGCAGGCGATCGGCCCCTCCGCCCAGCAGGATTGCCGCTCGCGTTCCCTGAATCGAAAACCGACTGGCTGGCCTGACCTCCAGGTCGCTTCCCGTCACCTGGAGTGCGGCTCACCCCGTCGGCTCGAGCTGAAGGGGTGGTCGGCGCCACTACCATGGCCGGCATGGCTCTCTGAAAAACCATCCCGTATCGAGACGGCTTCGGCATTGCCCGGTCCCCCCGCTCCGCCGCGGTCAGATCGAGAGGCGCCGACGACTATGCGCCTCAAGCGCGCTGTCTTGAGTCGGCAGCAGGCACGGCGCACGAACCGGCAAAATATTCGCGGTAGGACGCATACACGGCAAACATCGCGGGAACAAGCACGATGGGCAGCCACCCGGCAGGGCGTCTGGCGGAGCCGAGGGAGGAGATCACCGCGCTTGCCAGGTAATAGGGGAATGACAGGAGAAAGATTCTGTGCCAGATGGCGGCCATCGGCGCTCCCTCGGTGAGCGAGATTACGGCTGCCACCGGCACGGTTTGCGCAACGAGCACTGCTGCTGCCGCGGCTGCGGGAAGGAGAATAGCGGGGATGACGATCCCCAGGGTTGGGACCCAGCGGAGCACGAGAGCGGCCAGGCCTACGGCCAACGCCATATTGCAGCAATTGAACAACAGTTGAACAGGCTTGAGTTCCCTTCTCTCCCTCGGGAGTGACTGGGTCAGGGCGGAAGCGCAGGCAATGACCAGCGCTTCGAGCAGGCTCAATTTCGCAACTGCCAGTAGAATGACGGGTAGATTTACCGACATGTTGCCGTTGAGCCCCGGCAACTTCAGCTTCAGCCGGGAGGTCAGAAGGGCCGCCGTCAGGAAGCACAGGAATCCGGAGGGATAGAGAAAAGGCTGGTGTTCGAAGATGGCGTAGCCGGCGACGGCCGACCCGCCTGATGCGATCAGCGCGATGAAGAGCCGGGCTCGTCGCGGGGTCTCCTGCATTATTTGTCCCTTGATTTCCCTAAGTGGCGTTTGCGTCGTAACCGTCTTCAGCCGCGTCGCCCCAATGCGTACGCGAACTAGTTATCGCCATTGGTTGCGATATTCATGGCGTCGGATTGGGTTTGCGAGCCCCAGACCACGCTTGATCCCCAAACCACGCTGTAGCCCTGGTCGGTGCTGTCCCCCCAGGTCGCCGTACTACCCCAGACGACGGAGTTGCCGTTTACGCTGCTGTTCGGAACAAGCACGCTGCTTCCCCAGACGACAGAGTTGGCCCAGTTGGAGGAGCTCCCCCATACCACCGAGGAGCCGTCGACCATGTACACGTTGCCCGAGGAAGAATCGGTGGTGACGGTCGGTGAGAGCGCGCTCCCGGCCGAAGGGGGCGCCATGTCGTTGCTGTTGAGCGAGGCCGCGACATCCACGTAGCCGGCGCCCACGGTGAAAATATCGTACTGGTCGGTGTACGTGGCGCCGGTCGCAGGATCGGTGTAGGAACTGCTGGTGGGGAAAGTCTTGTAGGCGGTCTTCATCAGGCGCGCCTTGATCTGGTCGGGCGTAAGGTACGGGTTCTGCTGAAGCAGCAGCGCCGCAGCGCCGCTGACCATGGGAGCGGCCATGCTGGTGCCGCTCAAGCGGTAATAATAAGGCGAGTCGGACGTGTACCCATTGCGGTAATAGCTCTGGGGAACGGCGGTCTGAGGATACTCGGTGTAAAGCGTCGCATTCGTCGACGACAAAAGAGAAACCACCAGGTTGCCGGGAGCAACCAGGTCCGGCTTCACCACGTGATCAAGCATTGTAGGCCCCTTAGAGCTATAGGTGGCGATCAGGTCGTCGGAGCGATTCGGCGTGCCCATGGTCTTCATTGCGCCCACGGTGATCACATAAGGATCGTTGGCTGGGGAGGTGATGGTGCCGTAGCCGTGAGTGTTGTTCGAGTTGTCGCGCCCGTAATTGCCTGCGGCGACCACGACGGTGATGCCCGATTTCCAGGCCGCCTCGACAGCCCGGCAAAGCGGATCTTGAGTGTAGCTTTCGGATATCGGCCGACCGAGCGAGAGATTGATAATGCGAATGTTGTAAGTATCTTTCAGGTCGACGGCCTGCTCGATGGCGGCAATGACGGCGCTATCGGTGCCCGAGCCGTTCTGATCGAGCACTCTCAGATTGACCAGGCTCGCGTTTGGCGCGATGCCGCGCATCGTCCGGAAGCAGTTCGCGCACGACGAGGAAGCTGCATTGCCGGCAACGATGCCGGCCACATGGTCGCCGTGACCGTACAGGTCATTGGTGCTGCTGCTGTCATTCACGAAACTGCGGCTCAACAGGACGCGCGACGCTCCATTGGAATTCCTGAGGTCCCGCACGACGGTGATGCCGCTATCGATGATGGCCACGGTTACGCCCCTCCCGTCGTAGCCCGAGCTCCAGGCCGTATTGGCCCCGATGGCCGCCGCTGCGTTATCCAGGGCCCCGGCCACGGCGCGATCCGGCGAGATGTAGGCAATCAACGGGTCGGCCTTCAAGAGCGAGAGAATATTGCCGGCCGGGATGGAATAAAGGGCCGCGTTTATCACCCCCAGATTCTCGAGGAGAACGGCGCCGCTCGCCTGCGCGAGGAGGCCATTCAGCTGAGTCGGCGCCTGCTGATACTGCACAATGACATTCACCGAGAAGTTGCCGTCGGTTGGCTTGACCGGCCCCAGCAAGCCGGACGGCAGGCCTGTGGACTGCGCACCGGTGCCGGCCGCAATGATCCCGAGAAGGTCGGGCGACAGCATCGAGGACTGCGCGAAGCCGAGGCTCGCGCTCATGAGCGTGGCCCACGCCGCCAGGCGCAGAACTCCCCGCCGAGCTCTCCGTGCGATGGCTTCGGCCGTCGTTACCTTTCTCATACTCTTACTCATGTTCGGTCCCCCATTACGTAACAACGCAGTCGATAGCTTGGGCTAGCAACCGTTCCGCCAATGCGCTCAGCCCTAAACTATTGAATCCAAGGTGACCCAACTCCCAGGCGGCGCGATGCGCCAGCCATTTTGTCCTCCCGACCCGCAGCCGGGGACATTCTGTCCCGCGCCATTCGTAACCAAATGGCTGGTGACCCTAGGAGTTTCATCAGGGATGTCGCCGCCTAGTGGGCCGAGCGAATCCACTGATTCGAGCAGTGACGCCTGAATACAGAGCTCGAAACCGTTCTTGAAAATTCGGGGGTATGTTGCCTGCGGACTCTAGCGATCTTCGGGGCCGGCATCTGCTTTCATCTTGCGGGCTGTCCATTGGCGGAGTTGTTGATGAAACGCGGGCTGGAGGACTACAAAGCGCGCGCCGGCGCGCCCTGCGGCATCTATCCAGACGATCCGTATCTTCGCCTGGATGAGGGTCTCGCTTTCGGGCAAAACGAAGCTGGCATCCAGAACTCCGCCAAAACGCGCGGAACTGGTCAGCCCCTCGAGACCCAAGCCGCCGGTGCTGAGATTCACTCCCGTCACTCTGGTCTCCTCGCCCTCGGCATTCTTGAGGCTGAGCTCAAAACTCGCCTTAGCCCGGAAGCACTGCTGCTGTTCCACCCCGATAAAGCCGGGCGCTCGCGTGCGCTCGTTGTCTCTGCAGGTGATGTTGTACTGGCGCATCTTACGGCTCAGGGTGCGGCGCGAAATTCCGAGTTGTTCGGCCGCTAAGCCCCGATGTCCTCCGGTGTTCGCGAGCGCCTGGATGATCATCTGCTCCTCCATGCCCTCGAGATTGGTGACGGGCAGCTCGGATGTGTTTTGGTTTTTCTGAGCGCAAGCGGAAATCTCGGCGGGCAAGTCTTCGGCGCGGACCTCGGAACCGTTTGCCGACATGGCGAACTTCACGACCACATTGCGAAGCTGACGGACGTTCCCCGGCCAGCGGTAAGATACGAGCGCCCTCAGCGCTTCCGGGCTGAAGGCTAAACCGCTGTTCTTCAGGGCCAGAAAGTGCGCGGCGAGCGCGGCGACGTCTTCCGACCGCTCCCGCAGGGGAGGCACTCGCAGCTCGAACTGGGCCAGGCGATGGTAAAGATCTCCGCGGAACCGGCCTTCCTCGACCCGACGCTCGAGGTCCTGGTTAGTGGCGGCGACGACGCGCACATCCACCGTGATTTTGCGATGGCCGCCCAGCCGGTAGTAGGAGGAACCGTCGAGCACGCGGAGCAGCTTGACCTGCAGCTTGGGGTCGAGCTCGCCGATTTCGTCGAGAAACAGCGTGCCCTTGGCGGCCAGTTCGAACAGGCCCGGTTTGGACGAATCGGCTCCACTGAAGGCCCCTTTCTCATAGCCGAACAGCTCGCTCTCCACCAGGTTTTCGGGCAAGGCAGCGCAGTTGATGTCCACCCAGGGTCCGCTGCGCCGCGGGGAATTGTCATGAATACTGCGGGCGATCAGTTCCTTGCCGCTGCCGGTTTCGCCCGTGATTAGGACGATCTCGGGTTCAAGAGCCACCCGGTCTGCCATAGCCATGAACCGGTGCATGACTGGACTGGCGATCAAAAACTTCGTTCCGCTGATTTCGCGTTCGACCGGAAGCATCTCGTGGGGCACCTGACCGGTATGACTGCCGGCTTCCTGGCGCAACTCGGCTACTTCGGCGACGGATTCGGCGGTTTTCTGCCCCCTGATGTCAATCAGAAATCCCGCCATTCCCGCAGCAATTGAGTTCTCATCGCCCACCCGTACGAGGCAAAGGTGGACGTCGATCTCCCTGCCGGACTTCGTCCGGGAGCGGAGTTCTCCGAGATAATGGCCCCTTTCAAGCACCTGCCGAATGACTGAGTCGCGCACGAACGCCTGCTCCTCATCGGGGCACAAAAAAGCGACGGTTTTGCCCAACAGCTCTTGCCCCACGTATCCGTACATGCGAAGCGCGGCCTGATTGGCGCCGGTGATTTTGCCCTCAAGATCGGTGGCGATCACTCCCGCATGGAACCGGTCGAGAATGCGCGCCATGGACAGGTCTTCGAAGACAAGTGTTGCACTGGCCATATCGCCTCTCTGGTGGATCGTAGCCGGCCGGGAGAGTGCAGGACGTGGCGTACCAAGTCCTGTGGCCGGGCGTGGAACTCTCTGCCGAATAGACAATCTGATACCAGGGCGCCGACTTTAACCAGCGCAACTGTGTTTCACGGATAACGGCCGTAATAGCCGGCCGGTTACCTCGAACTCGGCAGCCCGGACTTGGGGTCACTCTGCCAGTGACCGAGGTAAGGTGTGACCGGTTCCCCCTCTGGCTAGAATTGGCTAACAAATCAGCTTGGTTCGATGCCAGCAAGCGTTTCGAGGCACGCGGGTAGCGGCGAGGGATCGCGTCTGACCTGGTTTCGAAACACTCCGCTCGCATTGACTGGCCTCCTCCTCCAGGCACGGGAGGCGCAGGGGGAACCACCAGTAAGGAACCGTTTCTGTGGCAGCGGATTTCGACCAAATCCGGGAGTGATAGTGCAGCCGGGAAGTCGAACTGAAACATGCCTACACGAGCGAAAGCATGCATCGCAGTAACCGCCGCCGCCGGCGTCCTTGTCCTCTGCGTAGCGCTCTGGAACTGGCATTCCGACAATCTGCTCCGCTTCTCCTGCTATTTGGCAATTGCCGTCCTCGGGTCAAGTCTCAAGGTGCAGCTACCGGGGATTGACGGTACCATGTCGGTGAATTACCTCTTCATCCTCCTCGGCGTCCTCGAACTAACGCTGCCCGAGACCCTGGTAATCGGCTGTAGTGCTGCCCTGGTACAGTGCCTGTGGCGCAGCCGCCAGGCTCCCGACCCGGCCAAAATCGCTTTTAACGTCTTCGGCATGATGGCGAATGCCATCGCTCTTTCTTATTTCACCTACCACCGTTTCCAATCCATTCTGGGCAATGAGTCCTTGCTGCTGGTCTCGGCGGCGCTGACTTTTTTCGTGGCCAATACCATTCCCGTCTCCGTGATCATTGCGCTGACGGAAAACAAGTCCTGCAGCAAGATCTGGTCGGAATGTTATTTCTGGACGTTTCCCTATTACCTGGTGGGCGCAGCCGTCATCGGGGTCGTGGGTTTCATGAACCGGCATGCCGGCTGGCAGACATCCCTTCTGGTGCTGCCGGTAATTTACTGGGTTTACCGCTCTTACCAGCTGTATCTGCGGCGTCTTGAAGACGAGAAGAAACGTGTGGAGATCGAAAAGCGGCACGTCGAAGATATAGCCGGGCTGCACATGCGCACCATTGAGGCCCTGGCCCTGGCCATCGACGCCAAGGATCAGACCACGCACAAGCATCTTGAGCGGGTACGAACCTATGCCGCCGAAATCGCCAAGGAGCTGAAGCTGCCCGACGACGAGCTGGAGGCTCTGCGCGCCGCGGCGCTGCTGCACGATGTTGGAAAGCTGGCTGTGCCCGAACACATCATCAATAAGCCCGGGCCGCTGACCCCGGAAGAGTTCGAGAAGATGAAGATCCATCCGGTCATCGGCGCAGAGATACTGGAACGGGTCGCCTTCCCCTATCCTGTCGCTCCGATTGTGCGGGCACACCATGAGAGGTGGGATGGCTCAGGCTACCCCGAAGGGCTCGCAGGAGAAGCCATTCCCGT
This sequence comes from Acidobacteriota bacterium, assembly GCA_019241535.1. Classification (GTDB taxonomy): domain Bacteria; phylum Acidobacteriota; class Terriglobia; order Terriglobales; family Acidobacteriaceae; genus Gp1-AA145. The sequence goes on from JAFAWX010000327.1 coordinate 18,102, forward strand.
AGGTGCGCGGGTTCTCGCGGTGGTCGACTGCTTGGATGCGCTCGCCAGCGACCGACATTACCGGGAAGCGCTGCCTCTTGATGAGGCCATGGCGGAAGTGGTCAAGATGTCAGGAACCGCCTTCGATCCCAAGGTCGTGGATATCGTAAAGCGGCGCTATGTCGAGCTCGAACAGCTGGCCCAATCACAATCGGTGAGGGTCGCTACGCCCGGTCTTTCGACCAACATTCCCATCCGAAAAAGCGTGGCGCCGGCGGCCGGCTTTGAACAAAGAACCGCCGCCGGGGCGCGCAGCGGCGAAAGCGACTTCCTGGCATCGATAGCCTCGGCGCGCCAGGAAGCGCAGACGCTCTTTGAGCTTAGTCAAGACCTCGGAAACTCGCTCAGCCTGGGAGAAACCCTATCGGTTTTGTCCATGCGATTGCGCAAAGTGATTCCCTATAACTCGATTGCGGTCTATGTGTGCCGGGAGCGGCGACTGGTCCCGGAACTGGTGGCGGGGGACAACTACCGGGTCCTCTCCTCGCTCACCATTCCGCTGGGCGAAGGATTATGCGGCTGGGTAGCGGAAAATCGCAAACCCATCGTCAACGGAAACCCGCTGGTCGAGTGGGGCTATGCGAGCGACCCGGGGCGATCAATCACGCTGCGCTCGGCAATCGCGGTACCTCTTGAAGGATTGAACGGGGTAGTCGGGGTGCTTGCCATGTACCATGCAGAACGCGACGCCTTCAGCGGCGACCATCTGCGCATCCTGCTGGCCATAAGCTCCAAAGTCGCGCTCTCGGTCGAAAACGCCCTCAAGTACCAGCAGGCCGAAAATTCCGCCACCACCGACTATCTGACCGGGCTGCCCAATGCGCGCTCTCTGTTCGTGCATCTCGCCCAGGAACTGGCGCGCTGCCGGCGAACGGGCAGCAGCCTGGCGGTAATGGTCTGCGATCTGGACGGCTTCAAACAGGTCAATGACCGTTATGGCCATCGCGAGGGCGACAACCTGCTGCGCGCCTTTGCCGCAGACCTCAAGGGTGTATGCCGGGAATACGACTATGTGGCGCGCATGGGCGGAGACGAGTTCGTGGTGATCGCGCCCGGTATGAAGCCGGACGGCGTCGGCGACAAGGCCAACCGCCTGAACCAGCTTGCGATCGAGGCGGGAAGGCGGATTTGCGGCAAGGATCTCATCTCTCTCAGCGTCGGCATGGCATTTTGTCCCGACAGTGGGTTTGACGTCGAGCAACTGCTGGCCGAGGCCGATCGCAAGATGTACACCATGAAGCAAAGGCACCATGCGCTGGCGACAGGCGGCGAGGATAGAGAAGAGTCCAAAGCACGCTGGACCACGGTCAGTCAGAAAGTGTGACGTTTCAACCCAATGAGGCGGAAAATTGCGAGGCACTTGATCGCCATAACGGCAACGGTCCTCCTCGGCGGACTTGTCTCAGCCGTACTGGTCCGAATTTCTCCCGGTTTCGCCATCGATGAAAACCAGCTCGATCCCCGTCTGAACGCGGAAAGCCTGCGCGCTCTCCGCGCCTCCCACTCATCGGAAGCCAACATATTGCGCTTCTATGCGGGCTATATGAACCGGGCAGTTCACGGCGATCTCGGCATCTCCCATTCGCTTGGCCAGCCCGTCGGCAGGCTGCTACGGGATCGCGTTCCGGTGACCGGGAGGTTGGCGGCCGGCGGCCTGGCGCTCGCCTGGACCTTCGCCTTCGGCCTGGCTGCGGCACTGGCTGCAGTGCGCATTAGCACCTGCGATGTGCTGGCAATTGTCTTGAGCGGGATCTTGCTGTGCCTTCCCGCGGCCGTGATGGCTTTGCTATCGGTCCTCTGGAACGCTCCTGCCTCTCTCGCAGTCGCCTTAATCGTCTTCCCCCGAGTCTTCACCTACTCCCGCAACCTGCTTCTGAACTCTTATTCCTTGCCGCACATCGTTACCGCCAGAGCCAAGGGATTGAGCAAACTGCGCACTCTGTTTTGGCACGTGCTGCCGTCCTGCGCACCGTCCCTTGTTGCCGTGGGCGGGATCTCGGTCAACATTGCCTTGAGTGCGGCCATTCCCGTGGAAGCGCTATGCGGAGTCGCGGGTGTCGGCAGCCTGGCGTGGCAGGCGGCAATGGCACGGGATCTGCCGCTGCTCGTGAACGTCACGGTTCTGGTTACGCTTGTTACCTTGTTGTCCGACGCCGGCGCGGATGTAATCGGTTATGTGCTAAGTACGCGGGAGAACTGACCGTGCCGAGGAAGCTTGCCTGCCTGGTTCTCGCGTTGGTTACGGCCGCTTCGCTTGCCGCCAGCTGGCTGGCGCCGGCCGGCTACGCCACTCAGTTCCGCGAAGCTCCGAACGCGCCGCCCTCTCGCCGGCATTTGCTTGGCACTGACCAGGTTGGCCGTGACCTTTTCTCCCGCACCCTATACGGGACTCGTATCTCGCTGCTGCTTGCGCCGGCGGCGGCTCTCGTCGCCACCACCCTGGCTGCGGGCATCGGAGGAGTTGCCGGATTCCTGGGGGGTGTCCCGGAACGAGTAGCCATGAGCCTTACCAATCTTTTTCTCTCTCTTCCATGGCTTTTCCTGCTGATAACAATCCGCGCCTTACTGCCTCTCAATGCTTCTCCGTTGGCTTCGGTCCTGGCCACGTTCTTGATGCTCGGGCTGCTCGGGTGGGCTGCTTCCGCACGCGTGCTATGCGCCGGCGCCCGGGCATTGCGCACTTCCGAACTCCTGCTGCAGGCGCGCGCCTTGGGCCTCCATGGCCCGCGGCTGTTCGCAGTCCATGTGATTTCCAATCTGAAGCCGGTTCTTTATGCGCAGTTCTGGATTTCTATACCCACATTCATTCTGAGCGAAGCGAATCTAGGCATTCTGGGGCTCGGCGTGCCCGAGCCAATGCCCTCCTGGGGCACTCTCTTGAAGGAACTCGAGGGCGTGACCTCGCTCACCGAGCAGCCGTGGAAGCTTGCGCCTCTGCTTGTTTTGATCGTCGTAGTCACTTCATTTCAGCTCGCTCTCTCCCGCCAGGAGGTGCCTCTCTGATCGGCCGCCGCGTTCGTCTCCTTTATTCGTTGGTTTTCATTGTGCTTTCAAGCTCAGCATTGGCCGAGTCCGGCTCCGAACTGCGCTTCTGTCTCCACTCCGAACCAAAGACGTTCAATCCTTTACTGGTGGCCGACGATGCGGCGGAGACTATCCGCTATCTCACCGGTGGCGTCCTGGTGCGTGTAAATCGGCAGACCCAGGAACTGGAACCGGAGCTGGCTCTCTCCTGGAAGGTGTCGAAGGACGGCCGGGAGGTTACTTTCAAGCTGCGTAAAGGACTCTCCTTCTCCGACGGCACTCCCTTCTCCGCTGACGACGTTGCCTACACGATGCGCTTGCTGATGGATCCCGAGCTCCACTCGCCCACCGGGGATGCCTTCCGTTCCGGGAGCGGAGCGGTGCGCTCCGAGGTTTTCGCCCCCGATCGCGTTTCAATTACCTTTCCGGCAACCGTGGCCGGTCTTGACCGGCTCTTTGACCAGGTGGCAATCCTCTCCGCACACTCTCCTAAAAAAGAGATGGCGGTCTTGGGACCTTTTATGATCGCCGATTACAAGCCGGGAAGCACGGTGCTGCTGAAGCGCAATCCCAACTACTGGAAGACGGATTCGCATGGTCGGCGTCTCCCTTATCTCGACTCCATTCGTCTGGACATTCAGCCCAATCGCGACATCGAGCTGGTCCGTTTCAAGCGCGGTGAACTCGACCTGATCAACTCCCTCGACAGCGAGTACTTCGATCGTGTCGACGCCACCTCGCCCGGCCTGGTACATGACGCCGGGCCTTCGCTCGATTCCGAACAAATGTGGTTCAACCAGGTGGCGGCTGCGCCCCTGCCGCCCTACGAGCGCGAGTGGTTCCGTTCGACCAATTTCCGCCGGGCTATATCTCAGGCCATCAACCGCGAGGATCTCAGCCGGATTGTTTTCAACGGCCACGCCCGTCCGGCGCTCGGCCCCGTCTCGCCCGCCAATAAATTCTGGTACAACTCCAGGATGAAGGCCGATGCCTTCGGCCGCGACGCCTCGCTTGCCAGGCTGGCAGTCGAGGGCTTTCGCCTCCAAGATGGCATCCTGCGAGACGAAAGCGGCCACCGCGTCGAGTTCTCGATCATTACCAACTCTGGCAACAAGTACCGCGAGCGGATGGCTATCCTGATTCAACACGACCTTGAGGAAATCGGGATCAAGGTAAACATCGTCACTTTGGACTTTCCCTCGCTGATTGAGCGCATCACCCACAGCTTTAATTACGAAGCTGCACTGCTGGGCTTTACCAACGTCGATCTCGATCCCAATACGCAGATGAATGTCTGGCTGAGTTCAGCGGAAAACCACCAATGGAACCCGCGCGAGAAATCGCCGGAGACTTCCTGGGAAGCTGAAATCGACAAGCTCATGCGCGCCCAGGCTTCGTCGCGAGACCCGGGCAAGAGAAAAGAGAGCTTCGACCGGGTGCAGGAAATTGTCGTCGAGCAGATGCCATTCATTTACCTGGTCAACCGGGACTCCCTGTCGGCAATTTCTGCCTCCCTGCAGGGGACCGTACCAGTAATTCTTCGTCCGCAAACCTATTGGAATGCCGATCGCCTGACCGTGTCTGCGGAGGCAGGAACGAGAGGCCGATGATCGCAGCCCCGGAGCCCTTGCTCTCCCTGCGCCTGTCGGTTGATTATCCGCAAAAGGCCCGCGTGCTGCGCGACGTCCGTCTGGAGATCGGGCAGGGGGAAATCGTCGGGCTTGTCGGACAAAGCGGCTCCGGCAAGAGCACTCTGGCACTGGCGATCCTCGGGCTGCTCGAAATGAAAGACGGCAAGGCGCAAGGCGCCATCCGCTTTCGCGGCACCGACCTGCTCCGGCTGAGTGAACGTGAGATGCGCACCCTTCGCGGCAGCGCGATCGGGCTGGTATTGCAGAGCCCGCTCTCTTCGCTCAATCCCGCGCTGAAAATTCGCACCCAGCTGAAAGAAGCCTGGAAGGCCCACCGTAAAGGGACGCGCGACGAGTGTGCCGGAGCGATTCGAAACGCTCTCGCCAGCGTGAGCCTGCCGGTCGAGGATGAATTTCAGAAACGCTACCCGTCGCAGCTGAGCGTCGGCCAAGCGCAACGGGTGCTGATTGCCATGGCAGTGTTGCATCGTCCCGCTCTGCTTGTCACCGACGAGGCCACCAGCGCCCTCGATGTCATCACGCAATCGGAGATCCTCGCATTGTTCGCCCGTCTTAAGGAAGAGAGCGGCATGAGCATTCTCTATATCTCCCATGATCTGCCTTCTGTGGCCGGCATTTCCCACCGAACCGCGATTTTGCACGAAGGAGAAATCGTCGAGTGCGCGCCCACGGATCAGATCTTCAAGCGGCCCAGCCATCCCTATACGCAGCGACTCATTGCCTCACTGCCAGAGGTACCGGCGGGGGGAACGCTCCCCATCGTTAAGACCACAGCGGCTACGCGGTAACTTTCATCGCCGGCATGCGCGAGGAAATGCTCGCGCCTCCACAGGTCGTGTTGTTGGGCATCGAGGAGAGCCGCAGTCGCAATAAGAGAGAACAGCAGGAAGCCGTGAACAACGGCTGCAAATTCTCGATGACCGATAGGGGTCGCGCATTCTTGCAGGAAGTATCGATCTTCCACATCATGCTTGATGGCCTCGACCGCGGGTCGCCATCACCACCGCAGCTGCTCGGCCACATAGGGGCTGATCTTAACGAAAAGGCTTTCCTGATACAGCGACGTACCGCCCGATGTCACCGCAATGCGAATCTCAGCAAAGTTGGCGCTCTGAGCGCCGGGAGCGATGACCGGTACGGCAGCCGTCAGTTCGCCATGACCGGGAACGGTAAACGGAGAAAGCTGGCGCCCCTGCTTCCATCCTTCGGGCAGGCTCAGAGAGACTGCGATCCGGGATGGTTCGGCGCGGTTGTTTCGCAGGAGCAGTGGGATGGTTAGCGTGTCATCGGGGCGTACGGCGATCTCCGGTCTGAGAACGCGCAGGGTCTCGAGTTCGTGCGCACGCCAGAAATCCTGATAAAAGCCCCACGGACCCGCGAGCGAAACCTCGAGTGCCTTGGGTGCCCCAAAAGCGGATTGCCGGGGCGGAGTGAATGGAACCGGCACCGGCCCGATCCCCTCGAATACATCCGCTGTTGCCGGCTTTCGCACCAGAGACTTTGCCAGCCACAAGCGGACGGGATCGGGAAAGTATCCCGTCTGCTGCAATTTGGCCAGAACCGGTCCCAGTTCTCCGCCGCTTTCGATCTGCCGATTGAGCTGCGGGTCAGGAGACTGGGTGTAATAAGGCGCCGCCGCACGCGCCGCCAGCTCGAGGTACGAGGCCTTGCGTGACGGCGAAATCTCCCGTCCCCAGTATTCCGGTCCACGCCCGTGAAAAAAGCCGGTATCAAAGGCATCGCTGAAGTAGTAAAGCTCTTTTGCCTGCCAGGGGCTCAATCCCTCAAGCGCATTTTCAAACTGGCGGATAGGGGCGGCCAGTTGCGCCGCGAAAACGGCCGGGTCTCCAGCCATGTCGAAAGCCTGGGTTGCAATTACTCCCGCAGCCTGATGATCGCCATGGTTCTCGCCCGCGACGCTGCCGGGCAGCCAGGTGAAAACCACCTCCGGTCGGGTCAGGCGGAATATGCGGATGGTGTCTTCGAGCACCCCGCCGGAGCCCCAGGCAGCGAGCGAAACCAGTACGTTCTGGCTCGAAGTATCGCGTCCGTTCAGAAACCATACGTTCGTGATCTCGAGAGAGCTCATTGCCCGCCGGCCTTCAATTTCCCGCACCAGCCCGAGGGCCCGGGCGTGCTCCCGCCCCCAGGAATTGGCTCCGGAATCGCCGCGTGTGCAATAGAGGACCGCTACGCGCTTGTGCTCCTCGAAAATGGCACGCGCCAGATAGCTGCTGACCACGGTGTCATCGTCCGGGTGGGCGACCACTACCAGAATGTCAGCCTTATAGCGGTCGTCAGGGCTCGAGACCTGCGCCGCCCCCATGACCGCCATGAAGGGAACAAACATCACCAGAAACGGGCTTATGTGCTTCCGCAAGGACCGGACCTCTTCTGTCAGACTCCGGAACGCGCGCCAGGACGGATCGCTCGGGCACTACGCAGGTTTCTTGCCGTCTTCAAAGGCGTGCTTTTTTTCAAGCTCTCTGTGCGCGCTTCTTCGGTCGTGTTCGAAGCGCTCGGCCTGCGCCAGCAGGCTTTCGGTTGGCGACGCCCACTCTCCGGTTAGAACCAGTAGACCGGCATCGGCCAATTGGCGAGCAATCTCCAGTAGGTGCTCACTGCCGGTTTCCAGATACAGGGCCTCGCTCGGATCAGCCACCCAGGTGTCAGCAGCGGCCAGCTGCGCCCGCCAGAACACTTCGAGTTCGAGCAGGCGCCGAATCTGGTCGTCGCTCGCCCGCCCGAATACCCACCTCTTGCGCTTGAAATCGTAATACCTGCTCGAAAAATGCACCGGCACCAGCTTCCCCGATCGGAGGAACTCGAGCTGCCGGCGATCGACCTCCTTGCGTAAGGCGTTGATCACCGCTCCCTCTATATCTTCGGCCTCGAGCGAAGGCAGCACCTCGCGCACCGTCGCCGAGAGGTTCACTGCGACCTGGGCGCGCAGCCCCTCGCTGTTACCTAGGACTACATTCCCATGCAAAACCCAAAAATCGGCTCCCGATGCCGATCTATGGAACGGCCAATCGAGTTCGATGATCAGCGGCAGCCCGCTCAGAGTGACGTAAATATTCTGATTACCCCGCTTGCGCAGTTCTGCTTCGCTCATTTTTCCAGTCCGGAATTGTTGAACCGCATTCTACGACTGGAACGCCGGTCGGGAAAGCCGCTTGATGGCGGACATGGTGCAGAAGTGGAGAGAGAAAGGGGACGGTGGCGCCTGGCGAATTATGCGCCCGCCGCGGCCGTCCTCGCCGGCAAAGCCGAGATCTTGCGCAGCATCTCTTCCATGCCTGCGCCAGTGTCGGTATTTGCATCGACGTAAGGATGGCGGGCGCCGTCAGTGTGCATGACCAGCACTCGGGTTGCGGCGCTGATCTTCTTCACCACATAGGGCAGATGGTGGCGGTCGTCGCGGGTGAGGGTTCCACCCAGGATAACGAGATCGAAGCTCCCATGGCCGAGCGCGTCCTGCAGCCCGCGGCGACCAATGGCGGTCTCGACCGCGTAACCGGCATTCGCAAGCAATGCGGCCTGGGAACGAGCCAGTTCTTCGTCCTGCTCACCGTAGAGGACTTTTAGGCTCCTGGCGGGCTGAGTCATGTTCGATCTCCTTGGCTCGAACCTTAGCAAGATCAGACGGGGAGAGAGAACATAACCGAAGACCAACGGGGCGGCGGGTTGCTGCCACGCGCTCAGTAACCCTTCAGTGCGCTCCGACCATTCGGTTCTGCGCTCGGCAGTTGTAGAATTTCTGCCTGGAGGCAAGCTCTGACGCTGCCACCAGCTGCGGCCCGCGAGGACTGGGTCATCGAGTTTCGAGCGGCTTGATTTGCCTCGAATGGTAAATTAGTCGCGAAAGGAATTGGCGAAATGCGCACCCTCTCGTCGCTTGCGGCTCTCATGATCATCGCGGGCGCCAATGTTCTCGCCGAGGATGCACAGAGCACGTACTGCACCTTCGACGATAACAACGATGTCACTATGCAGTACTATTCCCGCCCCAAAGAGACGCCTCGAAATGGCCGTGTCTGGTCGCCGGGCATCACCCTGTACGTGCAAACTCCGCTCGTGCTCGGCAATTCAGAAATTGGCTTGGGCGCCTATTCGGTTCACCTGATTCCGGACAGGAAGAACTGGACAATCATCGTGAATAAAGGCGTAACCGCGGGAGCAAGCTACAACCCCGCACAGGACGTCGCCCGTGCCCCCATGGAAATCGGTGAAATCCCGGATCCGGTGGACATCCTGCAACTGGCTTTTGCCCATTTGGCAGCTAAAAAATGCGGCCTGCGGGTTTACTACCAGAAAGTTGGCGCCTTCGTCGACTTCGCAGAAAAGTAAGTCCCGAGAAGGCAACCGAGAGGCTCGCTAGAATGAAGCGATGAAAGCAGCGGTCCTGGGTTCTCCTTCTCCGGCTGAACAATCCCCGCTCGAAATCATAGATGTCCCCTGCCCGGAGCCGAAACCTGGCCATGTTCTCCTGCGGGTGCGAGCCTGCGGCGTATGCCGGACCGACCTTCACATTATTGAGGGCGAACTGCCGCCCCGTAAGCCGCGTCTGATTCCCGGCCATCAGATCGTGGGCGAGGTGGTGGCGGGGACTGGATTTGCACGCGGAGCCCGCCTCGGGGTCTCCTGGATCGGCGGAATCGACGGCAGCTGCTCCTATTGCCGGCGCGGGATGGAGAATCTCTGCGATTTCCCCGTTTTCACCGGTTATACGGTTGACGGTGGCTACGCTGAATATGCGCTGGCCCGCGCGGACTTTTGCTTTCCGATTCCGGCGGCCCTCGAGGACGGCGATGCTGCTCCCCTGCTCTGTGCGGGAATCATCGGATTCCGCAGTCTTCGCGTTGCCGGCATCGAGAAGGGAGATCGGGTCGGGCTGTTCGGTTTCGGCTCCTCAGCCCACCTTGCAATTCACGTGCTCAGGCACTGGAACTGCGACGTCTACGTATCGACCCGCGGTGAATCGCATCGCCGGCTTGCCGCGGCGCTCGGGGCCGCCTGGGTGGGCGGCGGGGAGGAAACACCGCCGGTTGAACTCGATCGCGCCATTACATTCGCCCCGAGTGGAGAGGTCGTGATACGCGCCCTCTCCAGCCTGCGCAAAGGAGGGGTGCTCGCCATCAATGCCATCCACCTTGATCGGATGCCCGAATTTGACTACGACCGCCTGCTATGGGGGGAGCGTCAGATCCGCAGCGTTGCCAATATGACGCGAGCCGACGCCCGTGATTTTCTGGAATTAGCCGCACACATCAAGCTACGGCCGAAAGTGACTGGCTTCGCTCTGGAAAAAACTAGCGCCGGGCTGCTCGCGCTAAAGAGAGACGCGGTCGAGGGAGCCGCGGTTATTCTGCCGTAGCTCGGGGGTCGGAAGGGCAACACGGTTGCACCACGTTGCCTTTCAATTGCGGCATGCCCTAATCTCGGTTAATTGACAAACGTTAAGACCCGGTTCAGGCCGGAAAAGTGTAGCTCAACCAGGGTTCGCGAACCGTCGCCTTGCTTGATATAAACGTACTCATTGCGCCAGTACGTGTAAGGTTTTTGCCTCCATATGGCATCGGTTGTAGTCATGATATTGCGGCCTTGCGCAAACTTAACCTTCGCGTCTCTCACGTAGGACTCCCAGCTTACGACCAAGTCTCCGGCAGGCAGTTTCAGGGCGTTCACAACGAGCGGCGATGCAAACTCAAAATCTCTCGAGCCTCTCTCGAAGGGGCGCGGCTGATAGCCGTGCGAGCGGAGCTCCCGCTCAATCGCCGCTTCCTGGTCTTCATCGCCGTAAGGGCCGACGAGCACCTGATAGGAATTTCCCCAGAGATGCCCCTTGCGTGTAACCGTGCTTCGCAATCCGAGCTGCGCCACTCGTTCCCTGAGGTTCTGCGCTATAAGCTCATCCTTAAACCTCCCGACATCAAGATACATAGCCAAAAGCGAGTCGCCCTCTTGGCCTCGAGTGGGCGCGCCCGAGAACGGTACGATTACGGCCTTGGCTGGAAGAATCGCCTGGACAGCCACAGGAGCGCTTAGCAGGGCTAGAGAAGGAGGCGCCCCTATTTTGTCGCGATCCGGTGGATGGCTGATCGGAGCCGGCGCGCGTTTTGCACCCGAATCCTTTACTGTAACCGCTTGGCGACTGCCTGCAGCGGGTGTAGCCGCACGTGCGCCTGGCTGGGCGGCCGCCTTGTTCAGGCTCGCGCTATTTTGCGCAGGTTTGTCCTGCCTCTCCTTCTTATCCTCATGTCTCGCATAGAAGACCGGGGGTGACGCCAGCGAAGCCTGGGTCGCGGGCTTGCTTTGGTTATCGGTTATCATGCTTCCCGTTTTTACGGCAACTGCAGCGCTCGTATTCTGCACTTCGGCGGTCGCCACCAGACGCTCTCCCATATGGATGAGTGACCTCCCGAATTGACGCCGATACGCATTCGAGGAGATAAAAATCGAAACCAGCAGCGCTGAAACCAGAAGCCCGGTTACCAGGCCGCTCGAGAATCCGCCCAGGCTGCTGACTGCTGCCGGCTTTGACAAGGGCGACGGCAAGCCAGACGGGACCGGCAAATCAGCTTTGCCGATGCGCCCAAGAGTGAGCCGCTGACCGCCTGCGCGACGAAAGCGGTCGACTACGGCCACCTTCAGTTTCGAGATCGTCGTCTGTTGCCCGCGGGAAAGGGGCTCAGTCATCCAACTGCGGATCTGGCCGCGAGCAGAGGAACTCAGACTGCTGAATCGCAGGCCGCCAACCTTCTGCATCTCGTCGGTCCACAACAGCTCGCCCGAAGCTTCGATGCGACGCTTGTGATCTTGCAGCGAAAATCGGAATGGCTCATCGCGAAGAACGGGGGCGATCGAGTGGAAGCACAGTCCCTCGTCGGACACGTTCAGCACGATGCCGCCATTGTTCGGTTCAATATTGATGTAAGCGAGTCTCTCTAACGTGGTCCGAGGCACCTGGCGGCGTTCTGCAGTTATCATGACCGTACCCTTGAGAAGAAATTGCCCCGGCGGCGAAGGATTGGGATCACACGGACGAAAATGGCAGTTGGTAGCGGTATCGAATTGTTTCGATCGATTTTCGATACCAGGTGGCGAGTACTATACAATGCCGCCGCGCGGCTGGACAATAGTTTCATGATGAAATTGACATGAATCGTGTCTTGATCTGAGATTGAGCAGAAAAGTGTCCACTCGCCGCGAATTTTCGACTGCTTGAAACTTTTTTTAGACGTTCAGCTTCTTTCTCATCCGCTGCCCCGGGGCAAACGATTCATGGCGAGCCGCGTTTCGAGTTCTGCGCATTTTTCTCTCATTTCAGAATTCTCGCCACTATCATCTCGTCTAAAAAGGGGCAACTTGTTCCACTTTTTATAAGTTTGGTTCCCCGCGCTCAATTCCAGATCTCGAAACCTTCATCACACGAGAGACACCTACATCGGCAGTGGCTTTCGCTCGGACGTTCCTCGCTGGTTACTTTAGTCACCTGGTGCGGGAAAATTCCCACTTAGCGGTCCAGTTTGTGGGAATGCATTCCCCCGACGAACTTAGTTTGAGCGTTAAAGAGGGGTCTATCTTCCCACTCATTTACCATTCTGATTCTCAGTAATAGTTGCGCTAGATCTGACCTGGTATTGGACGGCGCAAAACGCTTTCGGTGGGGTATGACGCCATTTTCTGTCGCGGCTTTCCTTCCATTGGACGCACGAACGCAAAACCGCGGGCTTCACTGGTACCGCACTACAATTGATAACCTGCTATCGATTGGTCGAGAAATCTTAGGCAGTTTTGCAGTATTGCGGCGCTCTCGGGCAAACCCCGAGTGGGATATGGGGCAGTCGCCTACGGCAATATCGGCAAAGGTACATATACAGCGCTCGTCAAGATTCGCTCCGGCACGTTTCGGGGGGAACAAGTTATACAGTCAGGGCCGACGAGAAACCGTTGGTCCTCATGCCCGGTGCGCAATGCTGTGGAGTGCCTAGTCCATCGGTATGAAAAGGGAAAATGCGGCACAGCGGGAAGTGCACGCGAACCGCTCGCCCAACAACCAATCAGGTCGGAAGGAAATCAGCGAACGCGGGTTTGTACGACATGCTTGGAATCACCAGCAGTGCTTCTCAAGGGGAACGCCTGCGTGAGAACGACGAGTTACGCGTGGCGGCTGCCTTTGCTGTCGGGCAGCTCATGTGCGGGTAGCACGGCAACGCCGTGATCGCGAAAAACTTTCTGGCGCTCGACTGGATTCGGCACTGTCGCCATAGGGCTGGGAGTGACGCTAAAAGGCTGGAGTATAGAACAGTATTTCCGTATTTGCAGAATGATAAAATATAGATGAGCCGACTCGCGAGATTCCGGAGCATTCCAGTTCTGGCTCCCACCATGAGGCGGCGCGACCAGGGTAAGAGACTTCTAGAGCAGCGCCCACTTATCGCACCGGGTTTCCTCGCCACCGATGGCCGTTAACGAACTGGATCCTCCTCTCGCAGTCCTGCCGGAGCTCCTGTAATTGAGGAGCAGAGTGCGATCCCGGCCTCGGCTAGAATGCAGGCGCATGACCAGGGAGCGGATCTCTCAACTGCTTGCGCCCTTTCTGGGAGCCGACGTCATTTCCGAAGACAAGCTGGCGATGATCTCAGATTACCTTGATCTGCTGGTCGGCTGGAACGCGAAGATAAACCTAACGGCCCTTCGGGACCCGGAAGACATGGTTACGCGGCACTTTGGTGAGTCACTATTCACGGCTCGACACCTGTTCCGGACGTTCGAGCGCCAATCGCTGGTTGACATCGGGACAGGAGCGGGATTTCCCGGCCTGCCGGCCAAGATATGGCAGCCTCAGCTTGAGTTGACGTTAATCGAATCGCAGCACAAGAAAACTGTATTTCTGAAGGAGGTCATCAGGACACTTCGGCTTTCGAATACGGTGGTTTTGGCCTCCCGCGCTGAAACTGTCCGCAGTCAAGCCGACGTGGTTACGTTCAGGGCGGTCGAGCGTTTTGATGCTATTGTCGGCTCGGCTCACCGAATGGTGAAGCCCGGCGGACGATTGGTACTGCTGATAGGGAAATCGCGTATTGTCACCGTTAGACACTTGCTCGCCGACGTGCTGTGGGAACCGCCTTTACCGATTCCGCTTTCGACAAACCGGATTCTTCTGCTCGGCCGCCGCCCATCCTCTCAAGCTCTCGAATCCGAAAATACGGCTGAGTGAACACCGGGATTGCGCACTGAAGCAGATCCTGGCGCCAAGCCGGGAGAGAGTGCCCCGCACCGGGCAGGATCAGCGAAGCGGTCGAAATTGCGGATGTTCCACGTGGAACAATTGTAGCCGCCGAATAATGGCTTTCTTTGACGCCCCCTCCTGTTCCACGTGGAACAATTTCTTTTTCTCTGTGGAAACCCCGGTCCGTTATCGCCGCAAACCGGAGAAGCCCAACGGAATAGGATTCTCGAGCCTTTGCCCTGCAATCTGGCATTGCAAACGAAAGCATTCCGCACTATGCTGACACTCAAGTCTCTGGTTCTCCAAACAATTCAATGGCACGCATTATCGCCGTGGCCAACCAAAAAGGTGGCGTCGGTAAAACTACGACCGCCATTAACCTGTCGGCTTCCTTCGCGGCCGCTAAGCTGAATACTCTTCTGGCCGATTGCGATCCCCAATCAAATGCGACCAGCGGACTCGGACTTGGCAAGGATCCCGAACGCGATAGCACCTACAAAGTCCTGATCGGCCAGTGTCAGGCCATGGCTGCGCTCAAGCCGAGCGCCCTCGAACACCTTTTCGTGCTGCCCGCCCACAAGAACCTCATTGGGGTCAACTTCGAACTGGTCGATGCCGAAAACAGAGAATTCCGCTTGCGGGACTCGCTTGTCCCCTTGCGCGACCGCTTCAACTTCATGGTCCTAGACTGTCCGCCGGCGCTCGACCTGCTTACGCTGAATGCCCTGGTAGCGGCCGATTCCGTACTGATTACCATGCAGGCCGAGTACTTCGCTCTCGAGGGCATTTCTGAACTTCTCGACACCATCGAGCGCATTCGGGCAACGCTGAACTCGCGGCTCGAGATCGAAGGCGTGCTGTTGACCATGTTCGACGAGCGCACGAACCTGGCCCAGCAGGTCACCGAGGAGCTGAAGCGATTTTTCGGCGAGAAGCTCTTCCGGACCACTATCCCGCGCAATATTCGTCTTGCCGAAGCTCCCAGCCACGGAAAACCTGTGCTCCTCTACGACTCGAAATCCCGCGGGGCGGAAAGTTACCTTCAGCTCGCCAGGGAAATCACTGCTCGGCACATGCCCGGATTCGCGGTACCGGAACCTGCCGAGCACGCCGAGGCAGTAGCGGAAGAGCCAGAAGCGCAGGTAGTGAATGCTCCGCGCTGGCGCCGCTGGCGCGAGCGCAACAAACTGGTAACCATCGATTTGAAAGGGTGAGAGTTCAGGCCCACGATGACGTGAACCGGGGTCTGAACTCGAACTCGGCGTATGCTAAGCGCAGTTCTCTATATCAGTATACGACATGTCGTTGTACGACTTACGGATGCCTAGTTCCGACTTAGAAGGGAGCTACCCCGGTGCCTGCTATTGAAGAACCGAAAGCCCCTGAGAAACGCCGCGCCCTGGGCCGCGGCCTTGATTCCCTGTTGCCCTCCGGCCCTCGCATACTGGCGCCGCTGGCATCGCCCCTGCCCGCTGCTCTGCCCCAGCCGGCTTCACTCGCGCAGGCCGAAGGCGAACGGATCGCGGATATTTCCCTCGAGCTCATCGATCAGAATCCGTATCAGACGCGACGCAGTTTTGATTCCGCGGCCCTGAACGAGCTTGTCGAGTCGATAAAAGCCAATGGACTGGCGCAGCCGATTGTGGTGCGGCCCCAGGGGGACGGACGCTACCAGCTGGTTCTTGGCGAACGGCGCTGCCGGGCGCTGAAAATGGCAGGGAAAACAACCGTACCAGCGATCATTCGGAAACTCGGGGATCAGCAGGCAGCGGAGACGACCGTGATTGAGAACCTGCAGCGGCAGGACCTGAACTGCCTCGAGCAGGCCCAGGCTTTTGCCCGCTTGAGCCGCGACTTCAACCTGACGCAGGAACAGATTGGGCAACGGGTGGGAGTGTCGCGCGAGTCCGTGGCCAATTACCTGCGGTTGTTGAAGCTGCCCGGCGCGGTCCTCGACTTCCTTGGCCAGGGCAAATTGGGATTCAGCGAAGCCCGGGTACTGCTTGAAGCGGCTGCATATCTCGAGGCGCCCGAGGTTGTGAAACTCGCCGAAGAGGCACTCGAGCGCAACCTAACGGTAAAAGAGCTGCAGGCGCGCGTGGCTCGCCTGAAAGGGCTGACCGAGGCCGGCGGAAGCGAGCCGATCCCGAGACCGGCTGACCCAAACGTTAAAGCCGCCGAGGCAGACCTCGAGAGGATGCTTGGGATGCGGGTGCACATCCGGGATCGCAAGGGCAAGGGAACAATTCTGATTCATTACCGAAGCATCGACGATTTCGAGCATCTGCTTGGAGTTCTCGGCACGCGGAATTAGCGAAAACCGATTTTGCGCAGAAAGGGGCTCCGTACCAGGTAAGGTAAGAATCAGGACGGTAAAGAAGTGGGGACAGATTATTGTTTTCGCTTCCGCGATCGTGCCCTGATTTGCCTTCCGCGTTCTTAATGTACCCGCTAGCGGTTCATTTTGGCACTCTTCAATCGTCCTCCGCTTTCGCACTGGTCATTCTTGACTTAGTCAGGTACAATGAAGCTGCGTTTGATTTAGCGGTACCCTGCAATTAGCACCTCCCGCCTAGCGCGTGACCTGCCTGCAGAAGT
>JAFAWX010000416.1 GCA_019241535.1 Acidobacteriota bacterium
GCGCCGGATCGAATTCGGGCGGTATGCCGAAGAGAACCGGAAACGTAGGGGAGAAGGTAAGCCCGAAACGTTCGACTTCCTGGGCTTTACCCACATCAGTGGGAAGAACAGCCTGGGACGGTTTGCAGTTCGGCGCAAGACGATCGGAAAACGCATGCGGGGAAAGCTTCGCCGCATCAAGACGGAGCTCCACAAGCGAATGCACGATCCCTTGTCCCACACCGGTAGGTGGCTAAAATCGATCGTGCAAGGCCACTTCAACTACTACGCGGTACCAGGCAACACCGCTAGCCTATCGCTGTTCCGGCACCGGCTGCTTGTGCATTGGTGGCATTCTGTTCGCCGCCGCAGCCAGAAGCACCGGATATCGTGGACACGAATGCTTGACTTGGCAACGCGCTGGCTACCTGCACCGCAAGTGCTCCATCCCTATCCAGATGCCCGTTTCACCGCTACTCATCCGAGATAAGAACCGGATGCGCTAATGAGCGCCCGTCCGGGTCCGAGGAGGGGGTCGTGAGCAATCACGGTCCCTACTCCGATCAACAGTTGAGGACAGAATCCGGTTCGTTGTTGCCGGAACTAAGCGTGAAATTAAGGCCGATTGGGTAAAATTTGCGACGGAAATCCCGATGAACCGAGACGGACGCAGCCAAAAGCATAAGCGCGACTGCCCCAGTCCACTAGAGACTCGGCACATCGCCAAAAGAACGCAACGTACAAGCCTGAGGAAAAAGCTGTAGCGAAAGGATTCGTACCAACAGCCGGGGGGATGTTCGGCATGAATACCATGTGTGCTCTAGCAGCGTACAACCTGCTCGGTTCTTCATTGATCAAATAGTGGTGAGAGGAACGGAGGAACAGCATGCTGCGAGGATTTGTAATCGAGACGAGAAGACTACTCGCGCCCGTGGCTTTAGCTTCAGTATTGGCACTGTCTTGCCTTCCGACTCTTCGAGCGGATGACGACCGAGCGGAATGCCAGCACAGAATCGAGAAAGCTGAGCATAAGCTTGCGGCGTCCATACGAAGGCATGGAGAGCACAGTCCACAGGCACAGTCACGACGTGTCGAATTGAAGGCTCAGCGCGAACGTTGTTACAACCGAATCCGACGCTGGTGGGACGGGCACGAACACAAGTGGCATGAAGATCGAGACTGGGATCACTAAGGACGCTTGCGTCAAAAACCCTGTTGCCTGAGGTCTCGTAAGTGCTCGCGCGCTCTTGGCTGCGGCGCCCCAGGTTGTAGTGCGCCGAAAACATCTGTTTTTGGTACGCCTGCCTGCTGGCTTCGAACTCGATCCGAGTAACGCGCAGAAGTTAATTAATTTAAGGCTTCATTTAAACATCATCAAGACAAGAGCGGCTATCAGCGCGAGGACGAAAGGCGCAACACAGAACACTGCAAAGATGCGCGTCCAAAGATATTTCGCCTCTGCTGATACATCGATTCCAGGATCAAAGGGCGATCATGTTCGCTTAACGCTGGATCTTTGAACTCTTGCTCGTCATTGTGCCCTGCGTCGGAAATCCGAGGGCCACGCAAGCGTGATCAACTCCACAATATTCGCCTGCTTGTTCGCTAGGGCCGCTATTGCGTTTGCCCCTTCCGCATGTCGCGACGATGCGGTGCAGGTAAGGCGGCCCTAGGTACTGAGAAACGAAACATCATGGAGGTAGCTCCGATGCATTTGATGGCATGATGAGTGCCAAACGTGACTTGTTAATTACACGCGACATCCCTCACACGGGAAGGCGAAGTTGACTTGTCTCGGCTATCCGAACGGATAGACCTCGCGTATCGGGGTCGCACAGCGGGCAGAGAAACAACCAGATGGTAAATTCTTACGGGCTTCGCGCGCCGGGCGCTTTGGGATCGATGAAGTTGACCTTTAGATTGACGGTGGGAGTTTATTGGCATTTGCCAGTCTTTAAGTCAACGGAGCAGGGAGAGTCGCATTGATTGCGGGCTGAATGCGAATCACTGCGGACGTGTCCCGCTCAATTCAAGACGATAGATAATGTAGTCTCCTACCCTCTCGCCAGAGTCCCGGCGATACCAACGATCAAGGTTTGAAAGTGCTTTCTCAGGTTCATGAATTGATTTGCGGTAATCCCGGAATAGTACAGGTTTCGGTAAAACCTTTCCTTATAACCGATGACATTCAAACGAGAGCCATCGTGGATATGCAAAGACCACAACACCGGCTACTGGGGTCGAAGATGGTATGTCATCTGCCAGTTTTGGATCGGAAGAGAAGGCAACGAGTGCCCCCTGGGATGTTGGATTGTACGCACCATTTCAGCCAGCCGTTCTAGGGTGGGAAACTCCCTCTCTCTGCGCAGATCCTCAGGCAAGTTGTTATGAATGGATTTCACTGTCTCAACCGCTCCCCATCCGAATCCGAAAACGATGAACACCCAAAGTATTATTCGCCGGATCAAGATCTTGCCACGAGGACCTCAGTGGTCACCTGAAAACCGGCCATTCGTGGACGGGTCAAAACCGGCCATCCATGATAGGTAATTGTCAAGGGAAAACGGAGATTTCCCTGCACGTGACGGAAGTGAATCCCCAAGCGCGAGTGTCGAGTTGCTTGCCTTTCGAACTGCCCGCCGATCGTTTCGCGAAACCAACGCACTAGCAGCGTAGCCAGACATCCATTTGCGGGAACAGCGTATGAGCGCCGTCCACGAAGATTGAGTTAGGGTAAACCGCCGGCCTCGAAACATTGGAGTGGTGGATCAAGAGCAAGAGCTCCCGTCGCACGGGCCGGTTTAAGCGAGGACCAGCCGGTAAATCGCTGACAGTTCGTAAGTAAAATTTGGTACTCTGCCCAAGTCGAGGAAGCGGAAGCAGGCTCTGCTGGAGAGCAACCTGCCAGGAATACTCGACCCGACTCATCAGACCGATGTGTCATGGCGGGAATCTCCAGTCGGAGATTCCCGTTTTGGCCAATGACCAGGCCTGGAACATCGGGTGATAGATCGGCATGCCTCAAAAAACTCAAGCAGCGGATACTGCAATGGCCATCGGATTTGCGGGGCCAGCCTCCTGGATGGGAGAGGCACGCAACTGAAATGGCTGCCCGCTCTTGTCCACTGCCATTAAGTAAGCTACCAGCTTGCGCGCCACCTGAAGCGTAGCGCGATTGCGATGTCCACGCTCCAGTTCGCGGGCATGAATCGCGGCGAGTTGGGGGTTCCGTGTTGGAGCCAGTTTGGCGGCTTCGATCAGCATGGTTTGCAGCCAGCGGTTGCGTTGCTTCGAAATGGGATTGCGTCGTTCTTTTCCCGCAGAGGACTTCAAGGCTGCTGTCAGCCCGCAGTAACTCATAGCATGGCTGATGGAGGAAAAGCGGTGTGGATCGGCGATTTCCAAAGCCCAGGTCAAGGCCGTGATGTCGCCCACTCCAGGAATGCTGGCCAGGCGCTCGATGCGCTGATTCAAAGCAGGATCGACCAATAGGCGCTTGATAAGCCGTTTCTGAATGCTTTCGAACATCTCCATCGTCCCACGGCTCATCTGCAGCAGATCCTTTACTGACTCCGGCACTTCCTGCAAGTTCTGAATTAGGTTTGCAAAGTATTTTTTGCCGTGCAATTTCTCTTTGATAAAGGGTGTGCCTGTTTCCATCAACAGGCCCGCTACTTTGTTCTTCATCCGTACCGACTCGTGCACTACCAGATTGCGATATCGCAACAAGCGGCGCAGGTCGCGCATCTCGGGTGATAAAACATAGCAAGCAGGCAGCAGATTGCAGCGCAGCAGATCCGCAATCGTGCGAGCATCGAGGCGATCGGTCTTCTTTTTTCCAGAGCAGATAGCTTTCATTCTGGCAGGATGCCCCATCAGTAACTGCTCGGCAAAGGGCTTCAGCGTGTCGTAGATCCAGGCGCTGAACAAAGTTGCTTCCATTGCGCCCTGCCAGCGGTACGGTCGCGTTGCTGCCCATTCGCGTAACCGGGTACGAAGTGCGAGCAGTTTGCCCTCTTCGACAATCGTCCCATCGGCTGTTTTCACGCAGTAGTTGACAGTTTTCTTGTGGACGTCGAATCCGATATAGTGAGAAACGTTCATTGGGTTCTCCTGTTTGAGGTTTTTGAGTCGGCTGTGAAGAGCCGGTCTCAACAATTCTGCCTCTTGGAGAACCCTTTCTCATCGTTCCTATACATTCAAACATTGGCTCCTAGGTCCGAACGGTTGATTGTGTTGTACCTGCACCGGAGTAATCCGGCAAGTGTAAAGCTTAGGAGAAACGATCATTCGTTGACTCCTGTCAAGGTAAGGTCTGCAAGTGTGCGTTCATTGCCCCCGATTTTGGTTCTGTAGCTGCGAGGACCACACTTGAGAATATGACCATGGTGGAGCAGGCGATCCAGCATCGCACTCACGGCCGCAATATCCTCCTAAGAGCTTGCCCCAATCATCTACGGGGCGATTGGATGTGACCAGAGTACTGGTACGGTGATAGCGTCTCATCACAATCTCCAGCAGATCTCGGCTGCCGTTAGCGGCAGCTTTCGCATCCCAAGATCATCGATGATGAGCAAAGGCAGGGAAGCTAACATGGCCATGCCTTTGCGGGTTCCGTCGAGGTTGGCCTCGGCGAGCTCGTCGAGAAGTACGTGGGTCTCGCGGTACAGCACGCGATAGCCCTGCTGGATAGCCGCCTGGCCAATGGCCTGCGCTAGATGGCTTTTCCCGGTGCCAGCTGGACCGAGAAAGAGTCCGTCTTCATGTTTTGCAATGAAGTTGCCGGTGGCTAGCTGAAAGACCAGGCTGCGATTCATCTTCTTATTAAAGTCGAAATCAAAATTATCGAGCATGGCTTGTGGGTCACGGAAGCCAGCTTGTTTGCGCCTTCGTTGCAGCAGGCGGTCGCCGCGGCGAGTGAGCTCATCGGAAATGAGGCAGGCGATCAGGTCTATAGGCGCCATGGCTTCGGCCTGAGCTTGCTGCAAACGAATTTCTAATACGGCCGCCATGCCATCCAGTCGTAGCTGGCGTAAAGCACGGTTCATCTCGATCAGGTTCATGAGGTCGGTTCCTCCCTAGTTCTTTGCTGGATTAGCTCGCGGTATTCAACGAGATTGCGGATCAAGGGATCGACTTGCTGGAGGCTTAGGGGAGCGGGTAGGCAATGCTCCAGGTAATGCTTGACGAAGCTGTATTCTGGAACTCCCATTTCCAGGGCGAGGGCGCAGGCTTTATCTACCGCCGGCACCCCCATTTTTTTTGGCCATGGCCAGTACGCCCTGGATACGGCGGACGGCAACTGGGCCTTG
>JAFAWX010000043.1 GCA_019241535.1 Acidobacteriota bacterium
TTCCCTGAGTTCATGAGGAACCCCGCGAACCGAATCGTTCGGTCGAATCAGGCGACTCCCGGTGTCGAAGGATACGTCTTCGACGGAGTCGAAAGCCAAATGGCGTTTTGGACTTGCACTCAGACCGCAACTTCAGCAGAGCATGTCCATGAATTTGATGAGTACATGCTGGTTGTGCAGGGTTGCTATACATTGCTGATTGATGAAAGACGCATTCCTGTCAAAGCTGGCGAGGAGTATGTGATTCCTCGCGGTGTGCCGCACAGCGGTGAGGTGGTCGCAGGAACAAGAACCATCCATGCCTTCGGGGGTCACCGGGCTGACCGGGAGGCGAGCAACCGTTGCACGTAAAGAAACAGCATGAAACAAAATCACTGTTCGTTGCGCGTCGTCGCTTCTCTGATTGTGCTGACTAATCAAGCTGGTATTGGACGAGAAGATCAATCCGGGTAAGGTCTTCGATTTAACATTGCCATTGGATCAGGTAGCCGAAGGCTAGCGCGCCATGGACGAGCGTCGCGCGATCAAAACGGTTCTCCACCCAAATGGATCGAAGTAACAAGAAGCGAAGGGGAAGGAGCTAGCAGAAAGCCTGTCTGGCTCAAGCAATCAGCCAAGATTTTGTGGACATCCTCACCACGGAGACCATTGCCTTTCCGTGGTGGTTTGAACAAGTGAAAGCTCGGAATTGTCCGGAGCAGGTCTGTAATCCCGACATCCTGGACAAGTGGGAAGCCGTTAACAAGAAGCCGGGGTATGAGCGGGAGAGATCTTTAAAACATAAGGAGTGCGGAGAATGGCAAAACCAACGGACGGAGCCAAAAAACTGATCGGTGATTTTTCGCCTAAGCTGGTTGAACTCACCGATCGAGTGCTGTTTGATGATGTTTGGGAGCGCAAGGAATTATCCAAACGTGATCGCAGTCTTATCACGGTGTCGGCGCTAATTGCGCTGAATCGCCCCGAACAGTTGCGGTTTCATCTCGGGAAAGCGGTGGAGAATGGCGTCAAGAAGAACGAGTTGATCGAAGCAATCACTCATCTCGCGTTCTATTCCGGTTGGCCAAATGCAATAACCGCCGTTTTGCTTGCAAAAGAACTCTTCGAACAACCCGATAGCCAATGACAGCATTCCTTAGAAAAGTCACTGCGCGGCATTGGATCCCGCAGTTGGCGGGACAGTAGTCGTCGTTTGCTAAGAACGCAAGCTGCCGTCAGGCTAAATCGCGGCGGGCAACTGGCGATTCGGCAGCGGGAAACTTTTTGCCCCGGACGTTATGAATGTCCACTATGACAAAAAAGCCGCGGCCGAAGTAGCGAGCCGACATGGCCGCCTCGACGTGGTCGTGAACAACGACGGTAACGAAAAAGAGATAGGCACTTTATTAGTGGAAACCATGTGAAAGCGGACGTTACGGTTTTGGAGTTTGGACAAGAAAGGCGGTAAAGGATTGACGGATTCGCTTCCTGGAGGAAGGAGTGAGGGCAAACGTCGATTTCGCTGAGGACCAGAGTCGGCTGTCGAATGACATGGAATTGTTTGCCTTATGCCCGGCGTGACCAATGTTCCGGGATCGATTACCGCAGATTAACGAAAACTGGCGAAATATCACGCTCGAAAACACCAGTTTGGGACCGACGGCACCCACGGCCAGAGCATGTCGTCGAGGCCAGCGCACAGACCTCGCCATTTTCCCTTGGTATACTTAGAATGATTTCCGGGCAAACGAAAAACACGCCCCTCCGCTCCAAATGTTCCTATGCTCACGTTTCTGCAAGTGCAACAGTAAACCGAGCTTTCCAGGAGTGGCTGTAGCGGTGCAAGAGTAGTCCAGCTGGCAAGACTTGCCATGGACAAGATCACACACCCAACACTGTTGATTACTCTTGTCTTGGTCTCAGCGTCGCTAATTGCGCTCGTCTATTGGCTCTTCCGCCTCTACGACGACAAACAAAAGCACGCTGACCGTGGCAATGCGGCTTTCGATCCAGAAGAGATTAGTGGCTTCCGCTATCACTCGCTCGCTCTCATTAGCTTCGTTTCGCTCTTCTTAGAAATGTTGATGATCCGCTGGATCTCCTCAGAGGTACGTGTTTTTGCCTATTTCAAGAATCTCGTGCTCGTAGCATGCTTTTTAGGATTCGGCCTGGGTTGTTATCTGTGCCGTCGTCGGGTGCAAATATTTGCTATAGCCATACCCCTACTGGTGTTGGCGATTATTCTAAAAACACCGCTTTCACCCTTGCGGCAAGTCATTGCGATGCTGCCCCAAATGCTTGGTGGAGGCACGGAAATACGTATTTGGGGTGTGCCAGCACTGCCAACGAGTTGGCTTGGCACACTTCTCGCGATCGCGGTGATCGTCCCGCTGTTCTCCGTAATCGCCATGCTCTTCATTCCGATGGGACAGCTCGTGGGCTGGTATCTGGAAAATTCACCGAACGGGGTAACCGCGTATACCGTCAACGTGCTTGCTAGCCTGGCAGGAATCGTGATCTACACGCTTCTATGTTTCCTCTACCAGCCTCCTGCAGTGTGGATGCTTGTGGCAGGATTTCTCTCAGTTCTGGCGTTTTGGCAGAAAAAGCTAGCCCGCCGGATCCTGGGAGTGACGTTCGTTGTCTGTGTCCTATTGCTCAGCTTGCGCGATCACAAGCACGCCGAGACTTACTGGTCGCCTTATCAAAAACTGGACCTGCGCGCCAACTACGACGAAGGGCAAATTACCAGCTATACATTGAACACCAACGATTCTTGGTACCAACAAATCGTCGATCTGTCGCCGGAGTTCGTGCACTCTCACCCCAACGAGTTTCGCACGGTGCCGGCGCCGTGGCGTGCCTACAATTTACCTTACAGATTTTATCCCGAACCGGAATCAGTCTTGGTGCTCGGCTCCGGCATGGGTAATGACGTTGCCGCGGCTTTGCGGAATGGTGCCGCTAGAGTTATCGCAGTCGAGATCGACCCTCTGATTCTGAAACTCGGGCAGGAACTGCATTTTGAGCATCCGTATGAGTCTCCGCGCACACAGGTGGTTCTTAACGACGCTCGCAGTTATCTCCAAAACAGCCATGAGCACTTCGATTTGATCGTCTTCTCACTGTTAGATTCCCATACGACCGCATCACACTTTTCCAATATAAGAATTGATAACTTCGTTTATACGCGCGAGGCTCTGTCCCGTGCCCGCCAACTTCTAAAAGGCGACGGTCTTTTCGTCATTAAATTTCAGGTGGATGTTCCATGGATTGTCGGACGTCTGCAAGCGCTTATGCAGCAGACGTTTGGAGAGTATCCTATACAATTCCAGACGGAAACCTCACGTTACGATACTGGTGGACGCTTCTTCATCGCAGGCTCACGTGAAAGGATCGCTCGCGCAATGTCCGATCCACAACTGTCCAGTTTCATTCGAGCACACTCCGGCATGCGCAGCGAGAATGCCCGAGTTACGACAGACGATTGGCCGTACTTTTATCAGCGCGAACCCGGTCTTCCGATCAATGTCATTTTAATTTCGGTAGCTGTCCTTCTAACGTTTGGCTGGTTTCTGAGACAGAGCGGTTTTCCGAACGTCAAGATGGACTCACACTTATTTCTTTTGGGTGCTGGATTCATGCTCCTGGAAGTGCAGATTGTCAGTCGGATGGCCCTGCTGTTCGGAACCACGTGGGTCGTTAACTCCATTGTCATATCAGGATTGCTGTGCCTCATTGTTTCCGCGAACCTCCTTCACCAACGGCTTCCGCGACTTACGAGACGCTTGGCTTATACCGGGCTGTTCGCGTCGCTACTGATTTCTTTTGCCGTGCCACTTGACTCACTATTCTTTCCGTCGCTCCTTGCTCGTGTCGTTGTTTCTATACTTGTCCTTTGTTTGCCGATCTTATTTGCAGGATTGGTTTTCATCTCCAGCTTCGAAAAAACAGGCTTTGAAGGCGCGGCTCTCGGATCGAACCTTTTCGGGTCACTGGCCGGAGGCTTGCTGGAATCCTTGTCGTTGTGGTTTGGCCTACGCTCTTTGATCGTGATTGCCGTGCTCATCTATGCCGGTTCCGCAATGTCGTTGTTTCGCCGTATTTCCGCTTCCGGGCCAGGCCAAAATTGAAGTACCCAAAGGGTCGCATCGGTCAACCTGGTCGGGGGAGATTTTGTTGCAGGACTGCTGGAAGAAGTCCAGCGTGCGCTTGCGACTAGTGTAGTGTGCGTCCAGAAATTCTGAGTCGTTAATCAGAATGCGGTGGCTCAGAATTTTTGGAACTCTCAGAAGATCGTCGTTACAACTCAATAGGGGCAAGATCATGCACGCGAATTTGGAGCTTCGCGCCGCCTCGAGAGCCCCTCGACAGCTCAGGACATGAGCGTTGTTGGCATCATCCAAAACTCTTGGTTCGCGCGGCGATTCTGGCCATTCATGGTGAAAGAGACTTCTAACCTGCCGAAACACAGTCATAGCGTCCTCAGTGCATCTCCGCATCTGGCCGGTCGAAGCAGGCATATAGGTTTGCGCGCGGGTAACACCTTTGTGGTCGAAGCTTTGCGGGGCTACACCCACGCTGCTGCGGCGCCCCCTGGGCGGCGGGTTATTGCTGTGTGGTGGCTATGTTTTCAAGTTCGCCTGAGGCTTCCAGCGCGATAAGACCAAAGCCGCGATCGGTCGCCTCTTTGGCGAGCGTATGCAGATGAACGCGGCCATTCCTAAGATCCCCCGCACGAATTTCCATCTCGGCCAAAACAAGGCGCGGCTCAAATTCATAGGCGACAAAGCCCAGATGATTTGCTTGCGCTGCCACTTTCTCAAGGCTCTGAGCTGCTTGGTCGTCATTCAAAGCATCGGGAGCGCTCGCTCGTAAGCGTCCCGCCGAAATGGCTACGGCCAATTCCACCTCGCGATCATGAAAGTTCGATAACTGATCAGTCGCCCTTTGAACCGCCTGCCGTGCCTGGCTTATGTCTTTTGCCGCCAGAGAAGCTCGGGCCAGCACCGCATAAGCCAGAGCGGCGTCGCGAGCGGCTTTGGCGTCCTCGAAGTCGTCGGCCGCGGCGCGCGCAATCAACTGAGCTTCCCTTCCATTTCGCTCGTCAACCAGCGTCTGGGCGATAATCAGTTTCGCTCGGACCGCGCTTTGCCGATCCCCTATTTCAAGGAACATAGAAGTGGCTTCCGAGGCGGCCGACTTAGCTTCCACAATTCTTCCATCCTGCCGGAGAGCTTTAGCGAGGCTGACTAATGCGATCGCAGCTTTGCTACGGTCTCCCAGACGGCGGCAGATGGCGACAGCCTCTTGGGCGGTGTTTATAGCGGCGTGATTGTCGCCCAGATCCATGAGCAGCGGCGCCAGCGCGCCTTTAACCAGACAGATTCCATTTTCGTGCCCGACTTCCCGGTATGTGGCCATTGCCTGCTCATAGTACTGGCGCGAGCGCTCAAGATTGCCGAGGGCAAAGGATGTATCCGCAAGATCGTCCAATTCGGCTGCGACGCCGAGTTGACTTCCAATCTGGCGATCCGTGGCTAGGGCTTCTTCGTACTTTGCCTGGGCGGCGACCGCGTTCCCCTGGTTCTCGAGCACGATTCCTTCGAGGCCGATCGCCAAGGCAACGCCTCGTTTGTCGCCGGCGGCAGCGAAAATTTGCCGTGCCTCATCGGCGGCTGCCGTCGCTTCAGCAGGGCTCGCCAGATTCGTCAGTGCCCACGCCTGCTCGGCTCTCGCCTGCGCCAGCAACAAAGAGGCGCCGATTACGCTTGCTTTGCGCCCAGCCCGAACACTGGCGGCCAGGTCCTGCTTGAAACTGCCTAACGATTCCGCGGCATGGGCTTCGATCAGATCGATACGCGGATCGTCACCGAGCGGAGGAGGCAAGCGCTGCAACTGCCTGACCGTGTCCAGAGCATCTTGACCTTTGCCGCCATTGAATTGCGCGTTTGCCAGCGCTAATCCGTACTCCAGGCTATCTGGGAAGAATTCAAACAGCGCACTGTAAATCTCAATAGCTTTGTTCCAACTGGCGGATATCTCGTGATATCTGGCCGCCACAAGCAGGCGATCAGCACGTCCTAGATTGGACGAAAGTTCGTAAGCCTTTTTAGCCTCTCCTCTGGCCAGCTTGTCATAGCCAAGGTCTGCCCAGGCTGAAGCCAGGGCGGAATGGGAGAGCGCGTAGCTGGGTTCGATGGCGATGGACTGCTGAAGCAGATCGCGAGCTACCAGGGCATTAAATACCCGCAGCTTCTCCAAGCCTTGTGAATACAAGCGAGCGGCGTCGTGGTTGGAAGGCAGAGTCACGGCTATTTCGGCTGCTTCCTTCGTGCTTACCGCCTCGATATCCAGCTTCGCCCGAAGCTGCTGCCCGGCTCGTGCAACCAAGTCAAGAAGGTTGGCTTCCGTACTGGTGGTCGAAAGGGCGTCCACCGTTTCTCCTGTATTCGTGTCCTGCAGACGCAGATCAAGCCGCACGTTTCTGCCGGAACTGCCGCCCAGCATGGCGTAGGAACCGACAGCCACGAGATCGGTCCCGAGATTGGTGCCGATCCGGGAGAGCGTATCGCGACTCAAACGGGAGACATCCAAAGGACCCAATTCGATCTGCATGCGGGCGACATTCTCTGTGGGGATAACGCGTAGCTGTCCTCCGGCGGATAGATCTGTGGTCAACCAGTCTGCAAGGGCGGTAGAGACCCACGCCTCATCTGGACGCGCCGAAAGATTTTTGAAGCCCAGCACCGCCACGGAGCGGCGGAGTTTTACAGGAAAGGCGACGCTCGCCGGAAGAGCTAGGCGTTGGCGCATATAGAAGGCGCCCGCGGCGCAGACCGTAAGCGTGATCGCCGCAGCAATTCCGTATTGCAGTCGGCCGCGCAGGTTAATGAGTCGTAATGTCTCGACGCTCACGACGCGCTGAGGCGGTTCGGCTGCAATTTGCTGTATCTGCGGACCTGTTGCACGCAGCTCGGGCAAGCTTGCGAGCGGAACACTGGAGCTGACCCCGGTCACGGAAGATACAGGGGCTACAAACCGATAGCCTCTACGATGGAGGGTTTCGATGAAGCGAGGCGCTTCGGCAGAGTCGCACAAAGCCACGCGCAATTTGTTGATCGCCTTGTTGAGATTGCGGTCGAAGTCGACGAACGTGTGGTCGGGCCAGAGGGCGTGCCGCAGTTCTTCCCGAGTAACGAGCTTCCCAGGGTGTTGCGCCAGCAGCGTCAAAATTTGGAATTGCTGCTCTTGCAGCTTTATCCGTATTCCGTGCTTACGCAGCTCTCCTGCTTCGAGGTCAAGTTCGAACGTGCCGAACCGCAGATTACCAGGCTGCCTTACGCTGACCTCCATGGGAGCACCCCACGAATGTAGCCGAACATTAACACGCACGATGTGCAGCTATCAAGCCAATGATTCCAGAGCTGTCGGGGGCAGCGACTGCCCTTAAGGAAAACGATTTTGCACGGTCGTCTCGTTTGGCTACGCAACCCTACCGATCGTGGCGAAGAGCAGTTTGGCAGTTCCGATTCTTTTGACAACCCCCGGCCCCTTCAGTAATCTCGTTCCTAAATTCCACGCCCGAACTGGGTCAAGTCACCACCAATGTCAAAGCGCTTTTCCCTGTCAGAAGGCATTCCCAGACGCCGATTTCTTAAAAACACCGGGGGAGCTCTGGTTGCGGGTGCGTTGCCCTGGCGATTGGCCCGGCTGGAGCAATCATCTGCACAGCCTGCGAGTCACGCTGGCTCAGAGTCTTTGTTTGTCTCTGTGCCTCCGTCAGTAAGCGGAATTACCTGGAAACACGTTAACGGCAGGTCGCCAAATTACTACTTGCCGGAGACCACGGGGGCCGGATGCGCTTTCTTTGACTACGACAACGACGGTTGGATGGACATTTATCTGGTAAACAGCGGCCGCGCGGACTTCTATGATCCCGATCCCCCTCTGAGCAATGCGCTCTACCACAATAATCGCGACGGTACCTTTACCGATGTCACAGAAAAAGCGGGGCTGCAGGGTGGCGGGTATGGAATGGGCGTCACTGTCGGCGATTACGACGGCGACGGTCTTCCTGATCTTTATCTGACCCAATACGGCCAGAGCGTTCTCTACCACAATGAGGGCAATGGTAAATTCGTCGACGTCACGCGAACGGCCGGGGTTGCGGCTCCGGGTTGGTCTTCAAGCGCGGTCTGGTTTGATTATGATGGCGATGGCCGCCTTGATCTGTTTGTATGCCGGTTTGTACAATTCAGCAAACAGAACAATCTATTCTGCGGCGACGCGCAGACCGGCGAACGCTATTACTGCATCCCGCGCGCATATAACCCGTCGCCCAGCTGGCTTTTTCATAACAACGGCGACGGGACATTTACCGATGTCAGCAAAGAGTCGGGTATCGCCGACAATCTGGGGAAGGCTTGGGGCGTAGTTGCAACCGACATAGATAACGACGGCAGGATGGATCTATTCGTAGCTAACGATACGGTGCAAAATTTCCTTTTTCACAACCGCGGCAATGGGAAGTTCGAGGAGGTTGCCCTGGAAGCCGGCGTTGCATACAGCGAAGGTGGACGGGCGCGATCGGGCATGGGCGTCGATTCGGCAGATTACGACCAGGATGGGTGGATGGACCTCTTTGTTGCCAACGTAGATCATGAGCGCTATTCGGTCTACCACAACAACCAGGACCGCACCTTTAAAGATGAAGCCATGAACACAGGAATCGGACGCGCAACCTGGCTAATGAGCGGATGGGGGCTGAAGTTCTTTGATTTTGACAACGACGGCAATGTGGATATATTTCTTGCTAATGGCCACCCGGACGATCGCGTTGAGAAACACTATGAGAACGTCAGCTACGAAGAGCCTCTCCTGTTGTTTCGCAACACGGGAAATCCTCAGCATCGGTTTGAAAACATCAGCGCCGTCGCTGGGCCGGTTTTTCAGCAGCAGTTTGCCGCCCGCGGTTTGGCCATCGGCGACTTCGATAACGACGGCGCTTCCGATGTGCTGATCGCGATTAACAACGCAGCGCCAATCCTGCTGCGAAACAATGCCGCCAGGGGTTCTCACTGGTTGGGAGTGCGTTTAGTGGGCAAGAAGGCCAACCGGGATGCAGTGGGGGCTCTGATCACATACCAGGCGGGAGATCTGCGGCGCAGCATTTTCAAAGTAGGCGCCGGGAGCTATTTGGCGTCACACGACCCGCGGGTGGTCTTGGGCATCGGGCGGCGGGAGAAACTCGACTGGGTGCAAGTGAGATGGCCCGAGCCAAGCGGACGAGTTGAGCGCTTCGCGGGGCTTCCCCTCGACCAGTACATTACCCTTGAAGAAGGTAGTGGTAAGGCAGTTAGCTGACATTTTCACGGCAGCTGAGCAAGATACCGCGAAGGAACCTGCGGTCTAAGCCCAGGATCCAGCTGCAACCCTCTTTGCAACTCGGCGCGGGCTTCGTCCGATATCTGTCCGTTGTGCGACACGAGAAGGAGCCCCAAACCGATATGTGCGCCAGCCATGCCCGGCTCGATGGCCAGCGCATATCGGAATTCCGATTCGGCTTCGGTGAAACGCTGCTTGGCCGCCAAAGCCTTGCCGAGGTTGAAGCGTGCGAGTGCAAATGCAGGTCTCAGCTCTACGGCGACACGGAACTGAAGGATTGCACCGTCCAGGTCGTGTTGCGAATAAAGCAGCGCGTTGCCCAGATTGTTTCTGGCCGAAGCCAGGTGCGGGTTACATGTGACCGCCTGCTGAAATTCGCTAAGGGCGTCCGGGCCGTCTTTTTGCAGCCAGAGCACGCCGCCCAAGTTGTCATAAGCCTCACAGAAGCTCGCATCTTCTGCGATAGCGCGACGAAATTGAGCGGCCGCGTCCTCAACATTGCCCGCGTTGCGCAGGGCGATACCGGAGTTATTCTCGCCTTTGACGCGCAGAGTGATCACCTCTTTCTGTGATAACTGACGGGCTTTGGCGAATAAAGCCTCGGCTTGCGTTTTCTCGCCCATCCTGGAAAGGGCGGTAGCCAGCGAAAAAGTTTCCTCAGACGAGTTCGGA
This sequence comes from Acidobacteriota bacterium, assembly GCA_019241535.1. Classification (GTDB taxonomy): domain Bacteria; phylum Acidobacteriota; class Terriglobia; order Terriglobales; family Acidobacteriaceae; genus Gp1-AA145. The sequence continues at coordinate 10,039 of JAFAWX010000043.1, forward strand.
TTCGATGTCAGTACCTGCTTCAGCAACTCGGACGCCTGCGCCCACTTGTGTTCGTATATGAATGCGTGCGCCAGGCCTCTCTTGGCATCCAGGTATTCCGGTCGAATTTTGAGCGCGTACCCGAAACTCGACGCCGCATTGTTGAAGTTGCCTTCCTGCAGCTCGATCAGCCCCAGGCCTTGATATGCGCCAGCGCTATCTGGATCAAGATGCAATGCCGCCATCAGCTCATTTTTGGAATTGTCAAACTCTCCTGTCCGCAGAAGCGTCTCCCCCAATGCGATATGCGCAGCCGCAAGGTTCGGAGAAGAATTAATCGCGCGGCGAAACAGCTCTGCGGCCCGTAACCATTCCCCCGCGTTTGCAAGCGTCGAACCATTCTCGAGCAGCGCTTGCGCGCTACTCGGATCGAGCACTAATGCACGCTGGAAGGCACGAGACGCAGCTTCACTCTCGCCCAGCCCCCGCAGCGCACGCCCCACGGCGACACTCGCTTCCGCGGACTTCGGGGAATTCTCGAGCCACCGCCGTGCCGCGAGGAGATCAGCGAGCTTTTGCTGTTGCGAATTATGATCGGTCGGTACTTCCGTGAGCCGTTCGTTATAAAACGCGGTCATTTGCGCAACACAGATCGGCACGCATGCGCATAGGACTATAGCGCAGAAAAGGCGGGCAATAGCTGTCGAGAACATGCTCACAGCTCCTGACCCTGCCGAATGACGTGCTCGCGGTTGGCCGGCAATCGGGACTGCTCCTGGACCGTGCCGTCCGGCCAGCGGATTTTCAGCTTCTCGATTACTGCCGCTTGCGCCAATCCAAAGTGAAGGCGCACGTCGCTCGCAGAAACAAAGCTATCTGCACTCCGGATTTCGTCCATCTGCTGCAAACCACCCGCCGTTACCCATACTCTTGCGCCAATCGCGTCGCGGTTGCATTTCGTGCCAATCAACTTGAACCTCGCCCAGTTGCTCGGCGGTGCCTGCGAGAGTTGGTACAAGAATGGCTTGTCGTCAATATTATTCACGACAATATCGATGCGTCCTGCCCCGCGCAGGTCCGCAAACGCCGCCCCCCGGCTGCTCCGTGCTCTGGTAAAGCCAGTCCGCTCAGGCGGAATGGGGGAGAATCGCCCGTTGCGCAAATTGCGAAGAAGTTGGTTCTCTTGCAAGTAGCTGTTACCTGCCTGATCAGCTTGCGGATAGATATGCCCGTTGGCGACAAAAATGTCTTTCCAGCCGTCATTGTCTACGTCGATAAAGCCTGTTCCCCATGCGAGCTGCTTGTAGCTGACCGTGCCTAATCCCGCCTGGTAAGTCACGTCCTCAAACTGGCCGTAATGGTTGTGATAAAGCGTGTTGTAGTCCTCGGAGAAATGGGTCACGTAGAGGTCGAGCCAGCCATCGTTATCGTAATCGCCAACCGCAATTCCCATATTAGATTGCCCGCGACCATCGGCGCTCAGTGCGCATCCGACCTCAATGGCTACTTCCTCGAACGTACCGTTTCCGTTGTTACGCCAGAGGAAATTGGGCATGGAATCGTTGGCGACGAAAATGTCCGGCCACCCGTCGTTGTCAAAATCAAGCCAGACCACGCCGAGTCCGTAGGCTTTAACCGTGTCGCGCACGCCGATCTCGCCGCTCACTTCGCGAAACTTGCCGTTGCCTTCGTTGTGGTAAAGAAGATCGGCCAGGCCCGGCAAGCCGCGAGGCCCGCAGGCGACATGCATGCCTCGATAGCTGCAATAGGTATTCGCGCCTGGTTTCGGTATTCGCGCTTTGTCGAAATCCACATACCGGGAAACGTATAGGTCGAGGCGCCCGTCACGATCGTAATCCCCCCAAGCGCAGCCGGTGCTCCAGTTTCCCCCTTCGACACCGGCTTCTTTGGTGACGTCAGTAAACGTGCCGTTTCCGTTGTTGTGAAACAAAGTATTGCCGCCAAAGTTGGTAATAAACACATCGCGGTGGCCGTCGTTATCGTAATCGCCCACAGTTACACCCACTCCCCAGCCTTCGTTGATAAGGCCGCTCTCTTTGGTCACGTCGGTGAAGGTGCCGTCGCCATTGTTTCGGAAGAGGCGGCTTGAAGTTCGCGGCAGGCGGGGGTTTGAGAGAATCTCGAACGAAGAGCCGTTTACCAGGAAAATGTCGACCAAGCCATCGTTGTTGTAATCAAAAAGCGCGACGCCGCTACCCAGGGTTTCTAAAAGGTATTCTTTGGCTTGACTGCCGCAGGTATGGCGAAAGGATTGCAACCCGCTCGGTTCTGCGTTTTCAAAGAACCAGGGGCCTTGGGCGAGGATCGGCTGCCCTAAACTCCCGCTGCGCTTGACGGGCACCAAGAAACATGGGGCGCCGGCACACGCGGCCAAAAAGGTTCGTCTGGTAAGCTGCAGATTCATATCGGCTGACCAAACGCTAATCGGTTCCGCAGGCAGTTACGGAGGGCTGCCAACCGTCTGCTCCCTTTCCAGCGCCCCCAGTTCGTTCTTATCGGCATCGAGTGACGAAGCCCGCAGCTGCTTAAATGTTGCCAGGGCTTCCCGCGCACGTCCTTCATCGCCCAGTTTGCGGTACAACGGAGCAAGGCGAAAATAAACTTCGCCGTCATGATCCAGTTCAGCGACTGAACGGAGGTCCTGGATCGCTTCTAGCGTTTCCCCGGTTTCCGATTCGGCTTGCGCCTGATCAAGGCGCGCACTCAGAAGCTCGCTTGAATCCACGGACACCTGCTTCAACTGCTCGATCGCCGCGTCCCAGCGGCTCTCTTGGAGGTACAGGTGACCAAGTTGATAGTGAGCGAAAGCCGACTGCGGGGCGAGTTCCAGGGTTCTTTTCAACTCCGTTTCGCTTTGGTCCAATTCTCCGGTACGAGAGAGCACGGTTCCCAGGCCGAGGTGGAGTTCTGGCAAATCTGGCGTCAAGCGGAGCGCTTTTTCGTACTCGGTCTTTGCCTTTGGATAATCCCACAATTTCATGTAGTGTTCGGCCAGCATCTGGTGCACACGGGCGGAATTCGGATTAAGCGCCCCTACCTTCAGAAAGCACTCCTCAGCCAGGGCACCATGCGCGCGACTGAGCCAATAAATTCCCCATCCCCCACGAGGGTCAGCCTCATGCAAGAGAGTTGCCGTATGCAACGCGGCCTGATAGTGCCCCAGGCGAAATTCAGCTTCGGCTAATTTTCTCTCCTGGCTTGGGGTGAGCATCTTTCGGTGCTTGAGCCGTGTCTCAAGCTCTTGATAGCAGTCTTGCGAGAGCCACGAGCCGGGCAGAGCCGTTGCGAAACCGCAACTCTCATGGCTCCTCGCAGCTTCGTTGTAATTAATGTGCCCAATGATTCCAGAACCGCTCAGCCAAGTTCCCCAAAGTGTGCCCGTTGGCGATGCGATAAACGACTGCGGCGGCTTAATCCGGCCTCCGTTCCAGCGGTCAAGCACCAAGCCTACAGGTGGAACCTGCAGTAAACGCGTAAGTTCCACCGGCTGCGACCGAGCCAGGGCGTCGATCATGTTGCTGACTTCCCGCCAATTGCTTGAAAGGGCGGCAATCTCTGCCAGTCCTAGGCGCGCTGATGGCGATTCCGGATTCCTGAGCAATTCCTGGCGAAAGTGCTCGCCCGCAGCCTTCGTGTAACCCAAAGCCAGCAGCGCTGTGCCTAGTTCAGCATGAAGTTCTTGCCGCTCACGCGATTCGCGAATCAAACGGAAGAGCATTCGGGCCGCATTCAGGTTGTCGCCTTTGGCAATCAACTCCTCTGCGATCAATTGCTGCAAGACGTCCTGCTCGGAGGCCCTCAGCTGCGCATGCGGAAAGGCAGCCGACATTTCGCTATGCGCCAGGCCGAGTTTGTACCATGCATCTGGTAAATCTGGGGTCAACTCTGCCTGCCGCTCGTATTGTTTGCCCGCGTCTTCCATGCGCCCGCTGCGTGCGAGCGCATCGCCAAGGGCCAGGCGCGCCGTGGTGCTCCGTGGATTAGCCATAATCGCCCGTCGCAATGAAACGATCGCCGCTGCGAGTTGATTCAGTTCGATTTCATCCAGGCCTTTGACGGTCCAGGCCTGAGCGGGAAACTGACGCCTTTCGGCCTGCAGCGGTCGAAGCGTGTTCAGGGAATCGACGTACCGATGCTCGATGCAATACACCGTCGCAAGACGCACGCGAGCCTCGACTAAAGCTGACACGGGAGTGCCCGCAGGCGGAGATTCCAAGAAGTGCTTGTAATTGGCTAAGGTCTCAGCAAGTTGCCCACGATCGGGGACAGCGGCAGGTCCCGGCTGCCCTGAATCACCAGCCTGGGCAGCGGCTGAAACATATAAGGCGGTCGCAAGCAGGAGGAGCGCCGCGGGTATAAGCAAAAGCAACCGCACCGAAACGACCCCCTCAGAAAGGTCACATTATAGACGGATGACGATCAGGGCTCGAGAAGAAAAGGGGGCCGCCTGGTCACGGCCCCGCTATCTCCGCGCATACCTCAGAAAAGCAAACGCAGGCCCATCTGTAAGATGCGCTGATCGCCGTTGTTTCCATAAAGACTATTGATTTGTCCGAAAGAACCGGAGGTTAAATTGGTGTTAATGCCATTCGGAATCGGGTGATTAAGAACGTTCACCGCTTCGGCCCGGAATTGATAACGAACCCTCTCGCCGGCAACATTGCCGTTTTTATGCAACCCGGCATCCCAGATCCAGAAGCGCGGTCCAAACACAACGTTTCGAGGGGCATTTCCCAAAGTCCCCGGTGCGGGCAGCACAAAACAACTAGTATTGAAGAATGCTAGGTAAGTGCGCGGCCCGGAGTTAGGGTTGCACCCGCGGACTATATCGGCATGCTGACCGTACGAAGTACCCCCAGATGGATCGTAGCCCAATCCGCCAAGATCCTTGCCTTGGTCAGTCACCGTACCGAACGTTCCGTTCGGATTCGTGAGCGCACCGCTGTGTATGATGACGACGCCAGTTAGCTCCCAGCCGCCGAGCACGCGCCCCTGAAAGTTGTGCTGATTCTGGTAAAAGGGCAACGTGTAAAGGTAAGTTGCAGTGAAATTGTGGTGCACCAGCCAATCGGGGTTTCCCACGTTGTATTTCGGATTGTAATGATCCACGATTGAAGACTGGAGTTGGGATCCGATGTCATGGGCGTTGGCGTAAGTGTACACGCCTGTAAACATGAGGTTATGGCTCATCCGGCGCTGCACGCTGGCCTGCAAAGAGTTGTAGGCAGAATTGGAGTTATTAACCTGATAAGTAAAGCTGCTGTTTGAGAACCCTAGATAGGGCACAATGCTCGAGACCGGCGTGGCGTTGCCTGCCGTGGCTCCATTATTGAACCTGTACGGGGATCCGGGTGCACAAAGGGCCGGATTGATGCCGCTGACCGATCCGCCTCCTAAGGTGCAGTCTCCGATCGTCCCCGGAAGCAGTTCGTTCAGGTTCTCCTGCACGTTGAAATGCCGGCTCATCGTACCCACATATCCAATTTCTACGAGCGTGTCTTGCAGAAACATGTGCTGCAGGCCTGCGTGATAGCTATAAACCACGGGAAGCGGCGCTCGGTAGTCCAAGCCGGTTACGGGAATGGGACCCTGAGGGTTCGTTGGGGTGGCAACTACCGGCCCCGGGGTAAAGGTCGTCCCTCCTCCCGCACAGCCAAACGTCGAGGGTCCTTGGGGAATGCCCGGGCAGTCAATGTCTCCATTGTTGATCGATGCCCCAGTCTGGAATGGCAGATTGCGGCCCATCTGAATTTGATCGCTTACGGTTTCATGGTTGTAGAAGATACCCGCGCTGCCCCGGATGCTGGTTTTGCCCGTGCCGAACGGATCCCAGGCAAAGCCAAATCGCGGCTGGAACCCACGATAGCGGTTCGGCACCACTGTAGGCGGGTAACCACGGACGATGCCGGTGGCAACCAGTTGCTGGTTGATGCTACTGGCATTCGTAGCGGTGAAAGGCTGGCCGAAGATACCGATGTGGCCTTGGGCTTTTGAGGGCACGCCGTTGCACGGCATGGCCAAGCCGTTGTAATAGTTGCCCCCCACTAGGAGTCCGGTCGTGGGATCGACAACCTGCTGCGTACCTGGGAACGTCGAATAGGCAAGTGGACTAAACATGGCGAAGTTACACCACTTTGACGAGTAGTTGGGGAGATAATCCCACCGCAGACCGCCTTCGATGGTCAGCCTCTTAGAGATTTTCCAACTATCCTGACCAAAGTATCCCTGCTGCCATGCAGACCAAGGTGTCTCATTACGGAAACCGTATTCAGCGTAGTTGTCGAACACACCCAGCAACAAGTTTGCCAACGGCAACCCTGTTGAGTGCGGGTCGTTGGTCGAACCCAGAGTGAAAGTGCCATTCAAGTTCTGCCCGCCAATAACCAATTGGTCGTCATCGTTCTCGCCGTCATGTTCGATCCAGGCACCGAATTTAAACGTGTGCTTGCCATGAACTTTTGTCAACACATCCGAGAATTGGTAGATGTGCCCCACACTGTGTGAAGGATAAGCGTCAGTGAGGTTGTTGAAAGGGTCGATGTTGCTGTTCGCACCCGACCAAGCAATAGTCGGCGTTTTGCCTGCAATATCCTTGCTTTGCCCACCAAAGATATATGGATAATTTATTCCTAAACTCAACCGGTTCTGTCCATTCCCGCGCGGCCCAGGCGGAACGACAACGTGCACGATGTCTTCGGTCGAGCCAATTGTCACGTCATTCAATACCGTTGGGCTGAAGGTCGTGGCTAAATCGATGGTCGCGCCTCGCTCGGGTTCCTGAATGTTCCAATTCAACATCTGGGGGCTGTTCCCGAAATTGCCTGAAAAGGAATCCGTCCGGTAATGGCGGAGGGAAACGGCTAAATGCGATTTCCATGGATCGATGATGTAGTCAACCTTCAAGCTCTCGGTATGGTTGTTGTTCGGGTTCCTCGACAGGTAAAAAAAGTTCGGGTTCCCGCTTGCAACCGAGTTGTTAAGGTTTGGCAGTGGGTACACTCCGAGCAATGCAGCCCCGTTAGTACTCCAGAATGCCTGTGCGATCGTGTTGTTCGGAAATGGCTGCCCCTGAATGAGCGTTTGACCAGTATTGGGATCGGTTCTGCCAGCCAGCCATGCGGGTACTGTGGGGCAAGCAATTCCCGCCTGGCAGTATTCACTGAAGTTTCCCTGGCGCGCGAGAGCCGACGGAACGACAACGTTGTTCGTCGATGCTCCCGGTTGCCGGGTAATGTCTTCGGAAAAGAAGAAAAAGAGCTTGTGGTTGGTATGAGGAATCGGACCGCCGAAGGTACCCCCGAAATTATTCCAGTTAATGACGCCGGTCGGGACCCGGTTGGGACCTGTGTTCGTCAGTCCGGGTAAATGGTTCTGCGCGGAGTCGTAGTCAGTGTTCTGATTGTATTCGTAGAGGCTGCCGTGATATTGATTTGTTCCCGATTTCAGCTGTACGACGATCTGGGCGCCTGCTCCACGCGAATACTCGGGCATGTAGCCGGTAGAAATGATGTTAACTTCACCGATAGCATCGATCGCCGGCGCGGCTGTCTCAGCGGCATTGTCCCGCGTGCGCTGGGACGACACACCTTCAATGAGGATGTTGTTGTCGCTGTCACGCAGGCCGTTTACCGACACGCCCTGAGTAGAAAAGATATTCATGGAGTTGAAGTCGCTAAAGTTGATACCAGCTACGCCGGGCTCGAGTGCGAGAAAGTTGGCAAAGTTACGGCCATCGTCGGGAAGCTGCTCAATCTGATGGGAGTTGATGACGCTGTTTAGCTGCGACGTGTCTTCAGATACTTGCAGTGCCGCCGCCTGTACTTGGATCGTCTCCGTGGTAGCCCCGACCTTTAGGGCACAAGAGAAGGTGCGGGTGGCTCCGGGATCGAGCACCAAGCCTTGACCTGAGCAGTTCTCAAATCCTTCCTTTTCAACGGTGATTGTGTAGGTCGCTGCCGGCATGTCGGAAAAGAGATAGCTGCCAATGGCGGTGGTCGTGGTGGACTGCGGGGTACCGTTCTCTGTATTGATCGCGGTCACCTTGGCTCCAGCTACCGCGGCGCCTGAAGCGTCTGTAATAGTCCCGCTGATGCCGCCGTTCACGTGGTACTGTGCAAACGTCGAGGTCGCCCAGAACAAAATTCCCGTTGCTAGCAAGGTTTTCCATTGCGGTTGCATGTCCCTCCTTTTGGTCCGACCGCGCCGAGCGTAATTTCGGTCTTCGACCTCGGTTGAGCTGGCCGGGTGAACAGGAACGAGCTCCCCGGCAGGGATGGACCAGACCGATAAACGGCAGTTTCTGGCGAGTGTCAAACAGAGTCAATGCACCTCAATGTCGAGTATGTGTCACCTGATAATTACCTGGCGGCATAGAGGTTATTCGGTTTTCTTGACTGGCAAGACGCGGGACACAGGATGGATGTAACATTCCCGGATGTTGAAAACCGACTGAGTCGGCCCGACACCCAGCTCAGCGCACTTTGCCTGTGGGATAAGCGGGTGCGAGCGGAGCTCGAAGCGTTGGGTTGGCACTTCAAAATAAACCAAAGGCCCACGCCTAGTAAGGCAGCCGGCAGGTCCCACCCTGGGCCTGCACCTACGACCAGAGAACGCCGAGAATCCGGCAGGCTGTTCTTTCTAGGACATCGTTAGGGTGTGGTAGAGACATTTGAGAACCACATGCCCACTTCCACTTCCTTTGCAACAACGCCAAAGCGGTCAGTGTAGTGGCTGTTCAATGTCCGTCCGGTGGCTTGGACGCGAACTGGACGCGTACCGTCTTTATTTCGTGGGGCGCTATGTGGGCGGTCAGGGCGCCCTTGGCAAGCGCCAGCCGGCCGCTCTGCCGTTCCATCAGATCAGTTTCTGAGGCCTGCTCCGCGCCGGGTGGGAGTTGCAGCGTGACATCAGCTGCTTTGCCAGCCCATTCGTAGAACCGGATGACAAGATCACCGTCATCTTCGGCTTTCTTCACAGCCGTCACGATGACGTTTTCAGGCGAGGCCTGCAGAAAGGAATGTTCGTCTGGAAGTGTCCCTTCGTGCCTGTCAGCGGCAAACGTCAGAAATTTATAGTTCAATTCATATCCCCGGTGCACGGTTTGAGCTTGCTGCCACGTGCCGGCGTGCGGATAGAGTGAGTAAGTAAAGTCGTGCTCGCCCTCGTCGGCATGAGGATCAGGCCATTCCGGCGACCGCAATAACGAAAGCCGCAAGACGTTGCCTTTGGCGTCGTATCCATACTTGCAATCATTGAGCAGGCTGAAGCCATGCTTTTGATCCGAAATATCAGCCCAGCGCTGGGCCGGGACTTCAAACTGGGCCCTTTCTGCGGGAGTGTTTCGAGTGGTAGGCCGCTCGATTGAGCCGAAGGGAATCTCGAAGCTGGCCTTATCGCTATGAGCGCTTACCGGGAACGCAACTTTTAATAGAATGTGTTTCTCGTGCCAGTCTGCATGGGTTTTCACGTCGACGCGTGCCACCCCTGGATACATGGTGATGTCGCGTACGAATGTGGAATTCTGAAAATGATTTTTCACCCGAATAATCGCCCGCAATGGTCCACTTTCCACCAGTTTCACTTCGGCCGCACGGTCGAGGTCCCAATGTTGTTTTTCAAAATCGTCATCGATGTTCCAGGCATCCCATTTCTTGGGTTTGTCGACGAAAGTTTGCAGCAGGTTTCCGCAGACGCGGTCCTTGGGTCCTCCGGTTTCGGTTTCCGCAGGTGCCAGCGTCTCGGTATTACTTCGCTTGTCAAAGAGACTCGTCATGCAGCCGGTAGAATGATCGAGTTTTACTCGTGTGAACTCGTTTTCCATCATGTCTGCGGAGGCCTTCAGCGAGGATCTGCGAGCCATCGATTTTTCCGAGCCGGCATGTACAAAGTAGGTCTTGTAACCAAGCGAAGGTACGCTGGCCAAAAGCAGCAATCGCACCCGGTGTGTGCCAGGATCGATGCTGAGCAGTTGCGACGGTGCCAGTTTGCCCGAGCCATCAACGACTTCGACCTGCTGCGCCGGCGCCGGAAGCTGCGCTTCAACCTCGACGACATCAGTGCGCGACCATGAGAGCGAGTTGAAGATCACAACCGGCACACCGTCGCCCTGGGTATTGATGTGGGCAGAGATTTCGGTCAGGGCGCCTTCTGTGACTTCGCCGCTCATGCGCTGCACATCTTCAAGGTTCCGCTTGGCGTCAAGATAGTTCACCGCGATTCCGGAACCCGGCATGATGTCGTGGAAGTGATCGAACAACAGATTTTTCCAGGCAAGCTGCAGTTCCTCAGTGGGATAAGGGCGGCCGTAGAGAAAGGCGAGTGAAGCGAATTTTTCGGCATTCAACATCGCCTCCTCAGAACGCCGAATCCGCCGCTTGGTTTCCGCCTGGGTGGTAAACACGCCGCGGTGATATTGAAAGTAAAGTTCGCCATTCCATTCGGGAACCTTCATGCCCGGCAATTTGGGGTCGAGGTCGTCGAAAAAGGCCTTAGCAGTGCTGAATTCAATTTTGGGGTAAGTGGTTGCCGGCGACATCAGCCTGTCAGCATTGTCGAGCATGCTGCGCGTCGGCCCACCTCCATGATCACCCACGCCGTAAAGATGCATCATCTCGGGGGTGTCCTGGATATTAGGACCGTAGATCGACGGCATCCAAATCGACAAATCTTTCGCTAGCGACTCGGCATCGATTCCGCCAGCGTAATCATGAGGGAAGTATGTCAACAAGCGACTGCCGTCCGGCGACTCCCACCAGAACAGCTTATACGGGAAAGTGGTGAACTCATGTGCCCAAAGCAGTTTCTGAGTCACGAAATAGTCCATGCCCGACTTCTTGTAGATCTGCGGAAGCTGCCAGTTATAGCCAAAAGAGTCCGGATTCCATCCGATCTTTACGTCCACACCGAATTTCTGCTGAAAATAACGCTTGCCGACCAAAATCTGACGGACTAATGATTCTCCGGCCGGCATATTGAGATCCGGCTCGACCCACATGCCACCCACGATTTCCCATCTGCCTTCTTTTACCCGCTGTTCGATTTCCTGAAACAGGTCGGGATATTTTTCTTCCATCCATTGGTAGGTACGGGCTGAAGACATCGTGAATTTGAAGTTTGGATACTCGCGCATCAAATCCAGCGCGCTGCGAAAAGTATTGCGGACTATTTCAACGGTCTCCGTCCATGGCCATAGCCAAGCCATATCAATATGTGAATTGCCCACGGCACGAATGGTGAACCGCTGCAGCCACGGCCGCAAAATCTCGAGTTGCGCCTGAGCCTGCCTGAGAGAAGTATCGAAAGAGTTTTGATCGCCTCTCTCGAGGGTAGAGAAATCGATCGCTTTCACCGCTGCATCAAGTTTTTGCTGCCGGTCGTTCTTGTCTCCACTGTAGGCGGCAATCAGAGGGCGGGCGGAGAGAATCTCCTCGCGTATCAGTGTCGGGTCCGGGCGGTTCGCAGGAGGCTCGAAGCGCAAGTCGCTTCGCATTACGGAGGCCTCCACGTCACCTGCGTCGATTCTTGCCGCGATGAGGTACTTCTCCCCGGGCCGAGCGTTTTCGGTCAGCAGCATCGGTTGTTGCATATCCTCATCGCCATGAAAAACAATTGAACCGTTCGCAAAAACCGTGATCGTGATACTGTCCTGACTAGTGAAGGCCAGATCTAGTTTCACTCGCGAGCCCCGCGCGGCGTAACCATTGATCTTTTCCGGAATTTCTACCCAGCGGCGGAGCACCCAAGTGCCCTTCCAATGGGGACTGCGGTCTTCCTCCTGCGATGGTTGTTTGACGATTATGTCGGCCCAGTCGGAATCGTTCAGTTGAGGATTCTCGGGATGAGGCAGGTCGCTGTGGAACCGCCAGTCTGGCAGTGCTTCCTGCACCAACGCCGCAAGTCGGTCAAGAGTGTCTTTAAAGGGGTCAGCCATCCCGGTCTCAACAGGGTGGCCAAGACTTGCAGAAGCAACTGAAAGACAAAGCAATATGGCGGCAGATCGGCTGAAGCAGTTCATGATTAAATTGTCCAGTTTAATGAAACAAGATTTCGTATCCGGGTGAATCCAGCGGCAGAGAGACCTGGATATCTAACGCTGCTCTGCGTTGTCAATCAATACATTCGAATGTCATCTATTGCTCCCCGTCCAAGTTGCTGATTGTGAAGATAATGCTGCTAAGTATTGCTTCACGCCTATAGTGGCGTGCGTCGCTAACAAAGCAACAAACTCCGTTCCCTGGAGCAATGGTGAAGTCCGCTGTGTTTCTACGTGCCGAGGGTACGACCCCAGCTGGATTTTCTACTTTAACAACAAAACACTCATCGCAGGTCCGGGACAGCCGGTCATCGAACATGCGCTGAGTCAGGCGACACGTGTTCTTGAGTTAGCTGGCAAAGACGGCCTTCCCGAGAAAGCGGCTTGTCGCCACAGCATTCCTGGAAATGTCGAAGAGCCACACTGTATTGTTGGTACTTTCTCCCTCTTCCAGAAATTCCGCAGAAGCTTCGGCAATGGTCATCCCACCCAGATCCTCGGGTTTGGGGATGACCTCTATGCCAAGCACCTTGTTTCGCACTAACTGGATCTGGCGCTGCTGTTGGCGTGCGCCTCAATCACATTTTTTCCAAACCGAGCGCCGGTGCCTCGAGCCGTTTTCGTAGCCCTCGAGGTAATACGCGCCTTCACGATGAAGCTCCGGCTTGCCCGCTGCTAACACGTAGTCAGGTTAGATTCGTCCGTTGGACGCGATGACCACAGGACAGAAGCGCCACTGATTGTTGCCGATACTTACGTACTTGGTGAGATTGATATTTGGAGTCTTGGTGGCAGTAGAGAGGACCATTCCCACACTCTTCTCCAGACAACTGAAAAGTGATATGGATTAGTTATGGATGGGATCTAAATACAAGAATCTGAAAGTACTGGCGGAGAGGGAGGGATTCGAATCCCCGATACCCGTTAAGGTATGTCCGCTTTCGAGGCGGATCGTAATTCGGCCATAAGTACATTGGGCTTCAACGGCTTACGTTTTCCAGGCCGTGCACTAAGGGTGCAAAATAAAATTTGCTTCCCCCCGCCGAGGCACGCAGACCGCCCTCGAAGCCAAGCGAGAGAGCTCGCCCCGGCGCGATTTGCGCAAACCGGATTCCTGGGCGATATTCCAGCGCGGAAACCGGACTGGCATGGCGCGCGGGCGTTCACGGTATCAGCGGGAAAAGTCGTCGCTACGGAAAACGGCGGCTGGGAAATCCACTACAACGTCTACCTCACCGATGCTTCGACCGGCAAACCCAAACGACACCATGGCAGCCGCGTCGTCGGCCATGCGCCCAAGATGCGAAAGGCGGAAGCCGAGTTCATCCTGGCCGCGGAACTGGCGGCCATCAACGGCGGTCCGATCACCCGAGCCGCCGATGGCACCATTGCCTTTGGGGAGTGGATGCGCAATTTCTACATTCCCATGCGGGGCGCGAACTGGAGAGATGCCACCCGCCGTAGCAATGAAGACTATCTTGAGAGCCACATTTATCCTCTGCTTGAATATGTCGCGCTGAAAGACATCACGAAGTTTCAGGTGCAGATGCTCTTGAACCGGCTAGCCACTGAAGGCTACTCCTACACCGTCGTCTACCACGTGCGCGATCTCATCAAGGCTGCGCTGGCGAGGCCGTCGACCAGGACGTCCTCGAAAAGAACGCGGCGCGCAAGACGCAGGTCCCGGAGATCGAAGAGAGTGACAAGCCGGTCCTGCCGGTCGAAATGTATGCCAGGCTGCTCTCGGGCCTGGACGGCGCGCGCGACCGGGCCATTTTTACGATTGGCTGCTTCTGCGCCCTGCGCCCCAGCGAATTATTCGGCCTGACCTGGACTGCGTATCAGGGAAGCTTGTTTGTGATCGTCAATACGGCCTGGCGCGGCCAGTTGCAACGAAAGAAGATCAAGCGGAAAAACCGCTTCGGCGGGACCAGCTATCGTCTGGTCGCCATTCCCGACGCCGTCCGTCAGGCAATTGAGGACTGGCGGTCGATTTGTCCCAACCCCAAACCGGGGCTACTGTTTCCTGGTCTGCGCGCCCGGGGACGTCTCGTGCTTCCCACTCCCATGAATCCTGACAACTGGTTGCGTTTGCGGCTCTACCCTGTCGCCAAGAAGTTGGGAATCTCCTTCCACCCCACCTTCCAGGTCCTGCGGCGAAGGTTTTCGACGCATGGAAAGACCGTTGGTCATCCGACAGATATGCAGGCGCAGCTCGGGCACAGCGATCCGAGAACCACCCTGAACATCTATACCCAGACGCTGGGGCCCGAGGTCCTGGCCATGGTGAATCAGGTCACAAATCGCATCCTGGCGGCGGGAAAAACAGCGAAGATCACCGGCTCGATTCAGTAACAATGGGCGAGTCAGTAGTCGACCGTCGATCCCGCACTACTTGGTAAAATGAATAAAGACGATCCATGGCGTGGAGAGATGGCCGAGTGGCTGAAGGCGCGCGCCTCGAAAGCGTGTATACGGGAAACCGTATCGGGGGTTCGAATCCCTCTCTCTCCGCCAGCATTTTCACTGCAGAGAATTTCTGGATGCCTTTCTTTTCCCAGAAAGACGGGATAGCCAATTCAAATCACATATCTCCAAAATCCGCCCGCAGGGGAGGACTTTTGAAAAGCACGCAAGAAACGCTCGATTAGCGACTAGCTAATAGAAGAGTACGACACACTTCTCGGGGTCGTTTTGAAACAGTTGGTAAGAACGAATGACGGCCGATTATCCGGACGAGAGATCTCGTGTTCTCTGATTTGCCAAGTGTTCAATGACTTGCCGAGATTGTGGTTTTTAGCTGTGTCGCAAAAGGTGTCGTAACCCTTTTTGCTACGCAGCTGCTTCAGTTGTTGGCGGACGGTAATCGAGCGCGGCCCGCACGATTTCCAGTTCCGGGTGCTGATAGTGCATCGCGGTCTTTACGTCGCGGTGCCCCATCGTTC